>JAYSTY010000171.1:0-47296 GCA_043719385.1 Blastocatellia bacterium
TCGGCCTATGAATCTTGTCAGACCTTATTCCGTGCCTTGCAAAAGGTCTTGGTCGGAGTTGGCTCTAAATACCAGATTAATTTTGCTTAGGTACTTAGTTGAAGAAGGCACATCTGAATTTCGCGCCACTCTTGTTTACACTGACCCGCCTCATCAGGACGGCGCACTAATGAATAATTTAAACCTCGAAGTCACTGACCCAAAGGGAGCAGCTTACTTTGGAAATGACTTTGCTGGTACGGGTAAAGCTGATGATGTCAACAACGTTGAAGGCGTTATTGCTTTTTCTATTCCAGGAATATGGAAAATCAAAGTCATTGCTAAGATAATTGAAGAAGCTCAAGATTTTGCCCTGATGTTGTCTGCAAGCGGCTTAAAGTTACAGGCTACTGATTTACAATCCAGTTAAGGAACTAATAGCGGATTTTTTACCTTCCTCGTATTTTCTCTCGGTCAAAGTGCGAAAAAATACACATCTAAAATAGCAAATCCTATCTTTTTGCTCCTAACTCACTTAGGCATACAAAATGCAATTTGTGTTGTCGAGAGCATTGCTATGGAAATTTTATTTATTCTCATCGGATTCAGTTTATTAGTGGCATTATTTTTTTTAGGCTGCTTCTTTTGGGCTGTCAAAACAGGGCAGTACGAAGATCGTTACACGCCTGCTATCCGCATGCTCTTTGAGGAACAACAACCAAAAATTCATTCACCCGCACCACATCAGGAGGAAAAAGTTTATGCAGAGTGAAAACCTGCGCGTCGAAAAATTTGCGTATGACAACAAAATTGTCCGCAATTTTTCTGTCGCGATGGTCGTCTGGGGAATCGTTGGATTCCTTGTCGGTCTCATCATCGCTATCAAATTGCGCTGGCCTGATTTTTTAGGTTTTATCCCTGTTCTATCGTATGGACGCTTGCGCCCGCTGCACACCAACGCCGTCATCTTTGCCTTCGCAGGCAATGCTATTTTTGTGGGTGTGTATTATTCGCTGCAACGCTTGTGCAAAGCGCGGATGTTCAGTGACGCGCTCAGCAAAATTCATTTCTGGGGCTGGCAACTGATAATTGTTTCTGCGGCTTTGACGCTGCCGCTCGGCTTTACTTCCAGCAAAGAATACGCCGAACTGGAATGGCCGATTGATATTGCCATTACGCTGGTCTGGGTCGTGTTCGGCGTCAATATGATGGGGACAATTTTCAAACGCCGCGAACGGCACATGTACGTCGCCATCTGGTTTTATATTGCGACATTTTTGACGGTCGCTATGCTGCATATCGTCAATTCCTTAGAGCTACCCGTCAGCTTCATGAAAAGTTATTCGATGTATGCCGGCGTCCAGGATGCGCTGGTGCAATGGTGGTACGGTCACAACGCCGTCGCCTTTTTTCTGACGACGCCGTTTTTGGGAATCATGTATTACTTCCTGCCCAAAGCCGCCAACCGCCCGGTCTACTCTTATCGCCTTTCCATCATCCATTTTTGGGCGCTGATCTTTTTGTACATTTGGGCTGGCCCGCATCATTTGCTGTACACATCTTTGCCGGATTGGGCGCAATCGCTTGGTACGGCATTTTCGATCATGCTCATCGCTCCATCGTGGGGCGGAATGATTAACGGCTTATTCACATTGCGCGGTGCGTGGGACAAAGTGCGCGAAGACCCGGTGCTGAAATTTATGGTGATTGGCATTACAGCGTATGGGATGGCCACGTTTGAAGGGCCGATGATGTCGCTGAGAAATGTGAATGCGATTACGCATTACACCGATTACACCATCGCGCATGTGCATGTCGGGGCGCTGGCGTGGAACGGCGGCTTAGCGTTTGCGATGTTGTATTACATCATTCCGCGCATTTATCGCACCGAACTTTTTTCGCGCAAATTAGCCAACGCTCATTTCTGGTTCGCTACATTAGGGATTTTATTTTACGTCATTCCGATGTATTTCGCAGGCATTACGCAAAGCCTGATGTGGAAGGAATTCACGCCTGACGGTGTGTTGCGCTACCCCGTCTTTCTGGAAACGGTAACGCAGATTTTACCGATGTATGCGTTGCGCGTAGTGGGCGGATCGCTGTACATCATCGGCGCGTTGTTTGCCGCGTGGAATTTATATCAGACCGCAAAATCGGGTGTGTTGGAAGCAAACGAAGCTGCGGAAGCGCCTGCGCTTGAGCCGATGGTAACGACGACAGGTGATTCATGGCATCGCGCGCTGGAAGGAAAACCATTGCGCTTTGCGGTGCTATCTTTAGTTGCCGTTTTCATTGGTGGCGTCATCGAATTTGTGCCAACCGCCGTGATCAAATCTAACATTCCGACGATTGCCAGTGTGAAGCCGTATTCACCGCTCGAGGTTGAAGGACGTGACATTTACATTGCCGAAGGTTGCAACAATTGTCATTCGCAAATGATTCGTCCGTTTCGTTCGGAAACTGAACGGTACGGCGAATATTCCAAGGTCGGCGAATTTGTTTACGATCATCCATTTTTGTGGGGATCAAAACGCACCGGGCCGGATTTGCATCGGATCGGCGGCAAATATCCTGATTCGTGGCATTACCTGCACATGCGCGATCCGCGCTCGACTTCGCCGGGTTCGATTATGCCTGCGTACACGTGGATGTATGACACCAAAACTGATTACAGCCACACGGAAGGTAAGATCATGACGCTGCGAAAACTGGGCGTTCCTTATCCCGCAGGCTATGAATTAAAAGCGCTGGACGACGCCAAAGCACAAGCCGCAAAAATCACCGCGAATCTTGTGCAGAGCGGCGAAAAGGTTGACCCTGATGCGGAAATCATCGCGCTGATTGCTTATATGCAACGGCTCGGCACGGACATTAAGGCGCAGGAAATTGTGAAGAAATAAACTCTCAGGGAGCGCCCCAGGTACGCAGGCATCCTGCCTGCTCAGCGGCGAACGCAGCAACGCCGCTGAGGTTAACGAAGGGAATGATTATCGGCGCAAGCAATCTCTCCCGCGAGAATAACAGCGACACTTCGTGCGCTGGACGCAGGCAGGACGTCCGCGTACCCAGGTTGAAAGGAATCATTTATGTATAAAAACGTCTTACAAACAATTGCGGGCATCGGCATTTTTCCACTTATTTCGATGTTCATCTTTATGGCAGTTTTTCTGGCTGCCGTGATTTGGTTTTTTCGCGCCGATAAAAATTATTTACAACACATGGCGCAATTACCACTGGAAAAAAATCGGCAACGAAATAGCCACGACGAGGAGGCATAGCAATGGCTGAAAAAGATATTTTGACTGGACAGGACAAAGACACTTTGATCCAGGGTCACGACGCCGATGGCATTACGGAATTTGATAACGACATGCCTTTATGGTGGTTGTTTGGCTTTATTTTTACAGTAGTTTTCGCCTTCGGCTATCTGGTGAATTATCACCTGGCCGAAGGGCTTTCAACCAAAGCTGAATACGAAGCTGAGGTCACAGAATTCAAAAAATCACAGGAACCGCCCGATACACAACAAGCTAAAGTTGAGTTACTCGCTTTGACAGATACCGCTTCCCTGGATGCGGGCAGGACGATTTTCAATGGGCAGGCGAATATGTGTTACACGTGTCATCGCAATGACCTCGGTGGCATGGTCGGCCCTAATCTCACGGACGAATACTGGATTCACGGCGGCGACTTCAAAGCCATCATGAACAGCATCAAAACGGGCTTTCCCGAAAAAGGCATGCAACCGTTTGGCAGCGGCGCAAAATTATCTGACCGACAAGCCCAGCAAATCGCCAGCTTTATTATTTCGATGAAAGATTCCCATCCTGACAATCCCAAAGTCATTGATCCAGCGCGCGAAATTAAATGGGAAGAAAAACATGGCGAGGAAATCGAAGCGCACAAGAAAAATTTAAAAGGTGAGAAGCATGCAAAAGAAGAAAAGCACGCGAAGCCTGTAAAAGCAGGAGAAAAGAAAGACTGAGCCACTCATTATGTCAATTATCCAGGCTCCCCAAAATACGCCGGACAGTTTTCGGAATCAGGTTTCATCAATTGGTGCGGCAGGCACACGCAATTGGATTTATCCGAAAAAACCGCACGGGAAATTTTACAATGCCCGCACCATCGTTAGCTGGCTTTTGTTCGCGTTCTTATTTGGCGCTCCTTTCATCAAAATCAACGGGCATCCGCTCATGCTTTTCAACATCATTGAGCGCAAATTTGTTTTCTTCGGGGTGGTATTTTTCCCGCAGGATTTTTATCTGGTCGTGCTGGGAACGCTGACTGTGCTGGTTTCGATTTTTTTGTTCACCGCTGTGTTTGGCAGAATCTGGTGCGGCTGGCTTTGTCCACAAACCCTGTTTCTGGAAATGATGTTTCGTAAGATCGAATATTTCATCGAAGGTGACGCCCCCAAAGCTAAACGAGATGCTGCCGCGCCAATGACTCCGGTCAAGCTGGCGAAAAAAATTATCAAGCAGGTAATTTTTCTGATGTTGTCATTTTTCATCGCCAACATGTTTTTGTCATACATCATCGGCCTTGATGCGCTGAAAAAAATTGTCACTGATCCGCTGTCGCAACATCTGGCTGGTTTATTTGCGATCCTGATTTTCAGCTTTTTATTTTACGGTGTGTTTGCGTGGTTTCGAGAACAGGCCTGCATCGTTGTCTGCCCTTATGGTCGTTATCAATCGGCGCTCGTGGACGCGAACACGATTGTTGTGACTTACGATTTCAAGCGCGGCGAACCACGCAGCAAGCTCGTCAAAATTGACTCTAAACGCGTTGCGGCTGAACCGCTGCCGGGTGATTGTGTGGCTTGCAATCAATGTGTCGAAGTCTGCCCCACGGGCATTGATATTCGCAACGGGATTCAGCTTGAATGTGTAAATTGTACGGCGTGTATTGATGCGTGCAATGTGGTGATGGACAAAATCAAAAAGCCGCGCGGACTGATTCGCTACACCTCATTTAATGCTGTGGGCGCAGGAAAATTTAACTGGCTCACGCTGCGTGTCCTCGGCTATGCAGGCGCGTGGGTGCTGATCAGCTCGCTCTTTCTGTTCTTCTTCATCCGCCGCCCGATGACCGAAGTCTTGATTTTGCGACAGCCGGGAACATTAGCCGGGAAACAAGCCAACGGCGACACCGTAAATTTTTATCTGCTGCAAATCGTCAATAAACACGATTATGCCGTGCCTGTCGAGGTGAAATTACTGGCTCCTGAAAAAGGGACGCTCACGATGATCGGCGAAATTTCCAGCGTGCCGGGCATTTCAGAAAAGAGCAGTCGCTTTATTTTAGCGTTGTCCAAAGAACAAATTTCTGCCCGCGAGATGAACGTCAAATTCGGCGTGTTTTCCAATGGCAAACTGCTGACGGAATTGAACACAAGTTTTCTGACTACGACCTTGAATTAGGAAAATTATGTTAACGAAAACTCCCTCAAATAATTTGTCATTTATGCCAACTCAGAACAAACCTGAAGCAGTAAAAAAATCATTGTGGGGTTATGGTATTGCGATTGTGTATACGATTTTTGCGTTGGGAACGTTAGGCGTCGTGGCATTCACCATGCGTCAGAAAATCGAACTGGTAGCGACCGATTATTACGCCAGCGAAATGGTATACGAACAGCAAATCAAGCGGGTGCGACAGGCCAGGGATTTGACCATTCCGGTCATTTGTCACGTCACGGACGACAGCAAATTTATTCAAATTCAATTTCCTGCGGAGCTGCAACCCGTGCGCGGAAACATCACGTTGTATCGGCCTGCGGACTCTTCGCTTGATGTAAAAATTGCGGCGCAGCCTGATAAACAGGGCGTGCAATTAATTCCGACGGCAAAATTAGCGCACGGTAACTGGCATGTAAAAATTACCTGGACAGCGGAAGGGCGCGAGTTTTACAACGAATTTCCGCTCAACGTGCCGTAAGTATGAACAACTTCATTTGGGTAGCATTAGGATTAGGATTTCTCGGTTCGTTGCATTGCGTCGGCATGTGCGGGCCGCTCGTGCTGGCGTTGCCGCAACCGCAGGGTGAGTACGGACGGTGGGCACTGCTCGTAAGCGGACGCGTGCTTTACAACATCGGGCGTGCGTTGATGTATGCGCTGCTTGGCCTGGGCGCAGGCTTAATCGGCGGGGCTGCGCGATTTTCAGGTTTACAGCAAGCCGTTTCAATTATTTCAGGCGTGCTAATTTTACTCTGGCTGGGGATGCCAAAAAAATTAGCCAGCAAAGCTTCGCTTGCGACAGGAGCGGCGCAATTCATCAATACATTGCAAAGGTTGTTAGCGCCTGTCCTGCGCACACATTTTTTGTCCTCACAATTCGGGCTGGGAGTTTTAAATGGCTTGTTGCCGTGCGGGCTGGTGTTTGTAGCCCTGGCGGGAGCTTTGGCACAATCGAGTGTCCTGGCCAGCGCCGGATTTATGGCGTTGTTTGGTCTGGGGACATTTCCGGCGATGCTGTTTTTTTCAATCCTCACAGGCAAGCTAAAAAATAATTTCAGTTCATCGGTGCGCCGTCTTTTATCGCCTGGTTTGATCGTCGTCGCCATCCTCTTAATTTTGCGCGGACTCGCGCTGAACATTCCTTACGTTAGCCCGCTGTCGAACGCACAATCTTCTGCCTCAGGATCACATCAAACCTGTCATTAGTTTCATCCTCAGACGGCACGCACGATTGTCGCGTCAGTGGCAGCAGGTTCGCCCAAAATTTTCTGACCAATAACAGGAAGCGTGGCTTGCCTTCAATGCGTGGCAATAGTAGCATTCGCCTCATCACAGAATAAACACCTGAAAATTAAGTTGAAGTTAAGAAGTCAATAACACGGATTTAGCACTAGCAAATTAAGTTGAAGGTAAATATTTAATGACCAATTGTTTGACTCGGCGCAGGTAATTGCAGCCCGCAGCCAGACGTAGTGCAAGGTTGGTCTAATTCAATGATAAACAGTTGGAAGGAACCTTTATGGTCTATAAAAAATTACGCAAATTGCTCCCGAACAAAGCGACGCTAATGACTGTCGTCTGCTTAATTACTCTTACGTTAACCAGCCTCGCCCAATCAACCTTTGGCACGATTACTGGCACGGTCACTGATCCCTCCGGCGCAGTGCTGCCGAACGCTACGGTCACGATCACTAACAAAAGTACACAGGCAATACGCACCGTGACAACCAATGGTGAAGGCACTTATGTAGCCATTAATCTTGACCCCGGCGTTTATCGCATTGAAACAACGGCCACAGGCTTTGGCAAATTCGTGCGGGAAACCGAATTGCTGGCGCGTCAGGTGGCGCGTGTAGATGTGCGCGTGGAAACGGCGGCGGTCAGCGCACAAGTTGATATTATTTCGACGGGTGCAATTACGACCGAAACGCCAACGATTTCTGATTCCAAATCAGGCCGCGAAATTAACGGTCTTGCGCTCAACTTCCGTGCGACAGGTTCGCCCAGCCCGATAGTCGTGGCGACAATGGCACCCGGTGTACAACAGGATCGCGCTGGCAATATTTCGGTGGCAGGCGGACAACCATACACGACTTCGTTTTCGATTGATGGCATCTCGACACAAAGTGTGCGCGGCGGCGGCGCAGTCCGTGATTTGTTTCCTTCCGTCGAAGGCATTGCCGAATTCAAAGTAAATTCAAGTAACAACAACGCCGAATTTGGTCAGGTCAGCGACGTGACAACGATTTCAAAAAGTGGCGCGAACGCCTATCACGGCACGGCATTTTTGTTTCATCAAAATAAAAGGCTGGACGCAACAAATCCGTTTGGTTTAACGGCAAATGGTAAGCGTATTTATTTCCCTGGGCATACTAACAGCTTCGGCGGTGCATTTAGCGGACCATTAAGTATTCCAAAAGTTTATGACGCAAAAAATAAAACTTTTTTCTTTGTGGATTACGAAGGTGTAAGGCGCGGCGATCCGTTGGCGATTAATCAAACTGTTCCGCCCGATGCGTATCGGAAAGGCGATCTTTCAAACATCGCAACCGCAATCAAAAATCCGTTCACAGGTGGAACCTATACAAACAATCAAATCCCTGTGAATCCGGCGGCGGCGAAGGTGCTGGAGCTGCTTTACGTCCAACAGAATCAGGCTACAGGAGCCGCAATCAACAAACCAAATTTTGTCTCAAGTGCGACGAACGTTTATTCCGTAAATGGCTTCGATCTACGCGGTGATCATAATTTTAATGACAATCACAAATTTTTTGTTCGTTATACTCATAAGAATGTCCAAACAGTTGGCACGGATGGCGGCGGTAATTTCAATACAAAATTCGGGCAATATTCCAACAGCACAAAAGTGCGAAATTTAGCTGGTTCGTACAACTGGATTTTGCGTCCGAATTTAATCAATGAATTTCGCGCGGGCTATTCCATCAACAATGTTTTACAGGATTATCCGTTGGCGAAACAAGGCGCTCAAATCACGCAATCCATCGGATTGACGGGCTTGCCAAAGGCTCCGTTGCTGGGCGGAATTCCGAATTTCAGTTTCAGCGATGGATCATTTATCAGCACGAACAGCACAGGCCGTCCGCATTTCACTGGCAACAAAACCTATCAACTCAACGACAGCCTGACGTGGACAAAAGGCAGTCACACGATCAAAGGTGGCGTAGATTTTCAGAAGCTGAAATTTCAGGACTATCTAAGCTTTTTTCCGGGTGATGATTTCGGCGAATTTTCTTTCACGGGGCAATATACGGGCAACGCATTTGCAGATTTTCTGGTTGGGTTGCCATCGGTCACGACTTACGCCGCGAACGGCCCGGACGTGAAACCGTATGCATATCATTACGCAGGATACATTCAGGATGACTTCCGCGTCTCGCCGAAATTGACACTGAATTTTGGTGTGCGCTATGAATTGCACCCGCCGTTCAATGACGAAACAAATCAGTTGGCAAATCTTGATCGCACGACGAAAGGTGGTCGCGTGTTGGTGCAGAACGCAGCCGGACTCGCACTTGTTGCACCGTCCTTCCGCACTGACATCAAGGACACGCCGATTGTGATTGCGAGTGATGCAGGCTTCCCTGACAGGTTGCGCAAAACGGACAAGAACGATTGGAATCCACGCTTTGGATTTGCGTATCGTCCGTTCAATGATAACAAGACTGTGATTCGCGGCGGCGTCGGAGTTTACACCGTCACAGTGCTTGGCTCAGTACTGTATTCATTGGCTGGAATCGCTACCAGTAACGCGCCAGTGTTTCAAAATTCAGCGCCCGGCAGCACAACTTTCCGTCTGCAATTGCCGAACGCATTTCCCACCGGAACGACAGCGGGATCAGGCGGAATTCCTGATTTCCGCCGCGCCAATCAGCCGGATTTAACTGACCCATATTCGATGCAATGGAACTTAACCATTGAGCGCGAACTGAAGTGGAATACAGGTTTGCGATTAACCTACACCGGATCAAGAACACGGCAGTTGATTTACAGTCCAGACTTGAATCAAATCAAACCGAACACGACAGGCTACGCGCCATTGGTCGCAACCGCAGATTTGCGTAAAGCAAATTTAACCTATCCAAATTTCAATGCCGTGCTGACGCGTGACAATGGCCCCAGCGCCAAATATCACGCGTTCACGACAGAGCTTTCGCGCCGCTTTAAAAATGGCACGAGCTTCCAGAGTTCTTACACCTTAGCGAAAAATCTCTCGAACGCAGGCGGCCCCGCACCCGGCGGATTTGCAGCAGAAAACGGTCCGACGACGCTGAACGTCTACAACATTCAAGCCGATTACGGCGACGTAGCCTTCACGCGTCGTCATCGCTTCCTAACGACATTTTTATGGGAATTGCCGGTTGGAAAAGGCAGGAAATTACTGACCAGTTCTAACGCCGCAGTGGATGCCGTGCTTGGCGGTTGGGGCATCAACGGAATTTTATTATTCCAAAGCGGCCCATATCTGACGCCGACATTTACTGGCACTGATCCGTCGGGCACAGGCGTGTTGGTACGCGGCGTGACGACGACACAACGCCCTGATCGCATCGGCAATGGCAACATCAGCAATCCGACAATTGATGCGTATTTTGATAAAGCCGCGTTCGTTCGTCCGGCAAGCAATATCGGACGTTTTGGTAACGCAGGTGTAGGCATTTTGCGTGGCCCTGGCACCGAAGTATTTTCGATGACGGTCGGCAAGCAATTTTCAATTACCGAACAATTGAAATTGCGCTACGAAGCGGCGTTCTCGAATTTGTTCAATCACCTGAATCCCGATATTCCAGGCACGTTGAATATCACCTCCGCAGCCTTTGGGCGCATTACGCGACCACAGACTGTAGACCAGGCCGGGCCACGGATAATTCAGATGTCGTTGCGGCTGGCGTTTTAATTGCCAATAATTTGTGAAGCACAAAACGCAAGCTGGAAAGTTTACGCCGCAATTTCTGCGTAGCGCAATCTTTCCAGTTTGCGTTTTGCTTTTGGAGTGCAGCGGGCTTGACGCCGCTTTGCGTTCGTTGCCGAATTATTCAAGTTGTGACGAAAACTTTCCGCGCCGAACGCTAAAGCAATGTCGAGCCATCGCACTCCATAGCTAACGCAACCAGAAATTTTGTGGTATCGTTTCTTCCGCCACATAAATTCACAACAATGAGGAAAGCACGATGCCTGTTGCCCCTGGCACACGGTTTGACCATTACGACATCATTGCACCGCTCGGCAAAGGCGGGATGGGCGAAGTTTATCTCGCCGAAGACACGCGGCTCAAACGCAAAGTCGCACTCAAATTATTGCCTTCCGAATTCACGCTCATCTATGACCGCTTGCGCCGCTTTGAGCAGGAAGCGCAGGCGACTTCCGCGCTCAATCATCCCAACATTATTACGATTTTTGAAGTCGGCGCAGCCAATGGCAATCATTTCATCACCACGGAATTTATTGATGGCGAGACGCTGCGACAGAAATTGGATCACGAAAAGTTAAGTATCAAAACTGCGCTTGAAATTGCAATGCAGGCGGCGAACGCTTTGTCTGCCGCGCACGAAGCAGGCATCGTCCATCGTGACATCAAGCCCGAAAACATTATGTTGCGACGCGATGGCTTTGTGAAAGTGCTGGATTTTGGCCTCGCCAAACTCGGCGAAACGCGGAAGGCGGAACGCGGAACGCTGAATGAAGAAGCTGCCACCCTGGTGCAGGATATTCCGCCTTCCGCGTTCAGCCCTCATCCTTCCACTGAAATTGGCGTCGTGATGGGAACGGCGAGCTACATGTCGCCCGAACAGGCGCGGGGACAAAAAATAGACGCCCGCACCGACCTCTTCAGCCTCGGCGTAGTGCTGTATGAAATGCTCGCTGGACAACGCCCCTTTGACGGCGTGAATATGATTGATGTGATGGCAGGAATTTTAGATCGTGAGCCAAAACCGTTGATTGAAGCTCCGCCCGAATTACAACGCATCGTCAGTAAATCTTTACAAAAAGACCGCGAACAACGCTATCAAACCGCGAAAGATTTACAACTTGATTTGCAAGCCTTGAAAGAGCAGTTGTCGTTTGAAGCGAAGCTGGGAGCGCAGGCACAGGGAGCGCAGGCGTCTCGCCTGCGAAGCGAGCGCAGCGATGCGAACGCAACCTTGGCGAGCGCCTCCGCTGACGAACAAACAATCTCCGCGCCACGTCAGCGAGCGGTGTTGCACGCGCTCGCCGCGCTCCTTGGGGTGCGCGTCTTCGCAGGGAAACGTGCCATCATTCTTGCATCTGCCGCAATTCTACTCCTGACCGCTGCCGCATATTTTTTCTTCAATCGCAAAACCGCGCCTGCCTTCGCCGAACGCGAACCCCTTCTGCTCGCCGATTTCGAGAACAGGACGGGCGAAGATATTTGGGACGGCACGCTCAAACAAGCCTTAGCCGTCGCGCTGGAACAATCGCCTTACATGAACATCTTTCCCGAAGAACGGGCGCGCGACACGATGAAGCTGATGAACCGTTCGGTAGACGATCCCATCACGCGCGCGACGGGGCGCGAGATTTGTCAGCGGCGCAACGTGCGGGCCTTGCTCGTCGGCACGATAGCGAAGCTGGAACGCAGCTACACGGTGACGCTGGAAGCGACGAACGCGCAGAGCGGCGAGAGGATTGCACTGACGCTGGAACAAGCGGCAGGACGCGACGAAGTGGTAAATGCGTTGGGGCGTGCGGCAACGGGATTGCGCGGGAAGCTGGGCGAATCGCTGGCTACGTTGCAGAAATTCGATAAGCCGTTGGAGGAAGCGACGACCTCTTCGTTGGATGCGCTCAAGGCTTATTCAGAAGGGAGTGTATTGAAGAAGAAGGGGCAGTTTGAACCGCAAATTCCTTTTTATCAGCGAGCGGTTGAACTTGACGACAAATTCGCTTCAGCCTGGCGAGCGTTAGGCGGTGTCTATATTGATATTGGGAACCCTGGGCTTGGCAGGCAGTATCTCGAAAAAGCATATCAACTGCATGAGCGGGCTAGTGAGCGGGAAAAGCTGGTTATCTCCAACACGTTTTTCAGGGAAATCGTCGGGGATTCTGATAAGACCAATGAGGTGGCAGCGTTAATTCAAAAACTCTACCCTCAGGACGCATGGGGGTTCTATTGGTTCATGGTCGGGTGCTGGCAAACCGGGCAATACGAAAAGGCATTGGAAGCCAGCCGGGAAGCCAGCCGGCTTGATCCGGATTTCACGGATGCCTGGTCAGGGGTGTCCTCGTCGTTAATCAGATTGAATCGTTTTGATGAAGCAGCGGATGTCACCAGACAAGCGTGGGCAAGGAAGCTGGACATTTGGTCGCTGCACACAGTGCTTTATTCGGCCTCCTTTGCCCGCAATGATGTGGATGAAATGAGTCGCCAGGTCGCTTGGTTTCCCGGCAAGCTGGATGCTTACAGAATGCTGGAACTCCAGGCGCGGGCCGCCGCGTTTGGCGGTCGGTTGCGTCAAGCTCAGCAACTCTGGCAGCAAGCCAGCACGCTGGCGGAATCTCGCAAACTGCCCAGTGAAATAGCAGGGATGCAGGCCTTGGAAGCAGAATTCAACGCGCAGTTCGGACTCTCGCAACCGGCTATAAAACAGGCATCGCAAGCGCTCTCCTTCGTGCGCAACCGCAAGGTTGAATTATTCTGGCGGCGAGCAGCTAGGAATTATCCTCTTACTGGACAGACGCTGGCGCTGACCTTCGCGCTCAGTGGCGACGTGGCGCGTGCGCAGTCGCTGGCTGATGAACTCGCCCGAAATCTGCCTGAGCACACCATCAACAATGGCGTCTGGCTACCAACGATTCGTGCGGCGATTGAACTGAAACGCAACCATCCCGACAAAGCGCTTCAGTTGCTGGAAGCCGCTCGCCAGTATGATTCGGCTATCACGATTCACTTCCGGTCAGCGTGGCTGCGCGGGCAGGCGTACCTGCAACTCAAACAAGGCGCGCAGGCCGCTGCCGAGTTTCAGAAGATCATTGACCATCGCGGCTGGGATGTGACGTCGCCGCTGTGGCCGCTGGCGCATTTGGGCCTGGCGCGCGCGGCCATGATCGAAGGCGATACGGCCAAAGCGCGTCAGTCATACGAAAAGTTTTTACAATTATGGAAAGACGCCGACGCTGATTTGCCCGTCCTGATTGAGGCGAAGAAGGAATACGAGAAACTGAAATAATATGGAGTGCGGTGGTCTCGACACCGCTTTTCGTTCGTCACGGAAAGTTTACGGTGTCACCAAATTGCTTGGTTACGAACACAAAGCGGCGTCGAGCCACCGCACTCCATAAAACGAGCCGCCGCACTATTCCCCAATTATAATTGGCGAGAACTAAGAATAGTTCTAATCTCGTTCATGGTCGCGTCAATTTCCTCATCTGTGTTGTAAAAATGTGGGCCGATGCGAATGCCTGCGCCAGGGCGAAAATCAACCAGAATATGGCGGCGGGAAAGTTCGCGGACAATTTCGTCGGCGTGCGGAACATCAATAATGACAGAGCCTCCGCGCTGCTCAGCGGCGCGTGGTGAATTAATGCGCCAGCCGTTTTCATCTGCCCATTCAAGCAGGCGCGTCGTTTGGCGAATGGATTTTTCGCGGATGCGCTCGACGCCGATTTCGTTAATGAGGTCGTAGCCGCTTTCGGCAGAATAAAGTGCCGGAATCGGTGGCGTGCCCTGCAAAAAACGGCTCGTATCATCGGCATAATCCAGCTCCGGCGCAAACGCAAAGGGAGCGCGTTGCCCGGCCCAGCCGGTAATTTTCGGCTCTAACTTATTCTGCAAATCCGGGCGCACATAAAGCCAGCCCGCGCCAGGTCCACCGCACAACCATTTCACTGAACCGCCAAGCGCAAAATCTACGTCAAGGTCAGTCACGTTGAAAGGCACAGTGCCAGTGGATTGATAAGCGTCGAGGATGACGAGTGCGCCAACCGCATGCGCCTTGGCAATAATCGCCTGGGCATCCTGGATATAGGCACTCTTGAAAAGCACGTGAGAAATCGGCACAAGCAAAGTTTCTTCGTCAATCGCAGCCAGCATTTTCTCCGTCTCAATCGTGATGCCGTCGGCGCTGGGAATGGTGACGATCCGGGCGTTGGCGGCTTTGGCATGCGCTTCGTACACGTACATTACAGAAGGAAAATTCAGTGCTTCATAGACGATTTTGTTGCGTTTGCCGCTCAGGTCAAAGCACGACAAAATGATGGCCTGTGCGATTGAAACATTCTGGTGCATCGTGACCGTAGCTGGCGGCGCTCCGATGATTTTCGCCAGTTTATTGCCCACCGTAATCGGCATTTCCCACCAGCCTTCTTCCCACGCCCGAATGCCCCGCGTCGCCCATGTTTCGGCGAAATCATGCAAGCGGTCATAGGTCGCTTTGGGCATCGCGCCCAGCGAGTGATTGATCAGGTAAGTTGATTGCTCGAGAATCGGAAATTGTGCGCGATAGGAAAGTAAATCGTTCATAGGTAATACCCCCTCAGTGTAAAGAACCCGGCTCGCCACGGCTCGCGGTACTGTACCTTGTGCAGAACCCGCTACAACCACTTGATGTGCCGAAAGAAAATTAACAGCCCAACCACGAGCAGCGCCATAAAACCAAGCGCCAGGTAATAACCATACACCCATTGCAATTCTGGCATGTGGGCAAAGTTCATGCCGTAAATCCCGGACACCAGCGCGGCAGACATTAAAATCGTCGAAATGGCAGTCAGGCGCTTCATTACGATATTCATGCGATTGCTTTGCAGCGAAAGATAAACGTCCATCGTGGAGCCGAGCAGGTCGCGCAAATTATCAATCATTTCTCCAACACGCAAAATATGATCATAAACATCCTGAAAGTAGACTTGTGTTTCACGGGAAAAAACCTGTTGTTCGCGGCGCAATAAAGTATTAAAAACATCGCGCAGGGGCGCAATCGAACGACGTAACAGCAGGAGGTCTTTTTTGACGGCAAAAATATCCTCAAGCTTCGCATCTCTGGTTTCATCGAATAACTCATCTTCAATATCATCCATCCATTCTGAAATTGTGTCGAGAATGGGAAAATATTCATCTACGACGGCATCAATCAACAAATAGGCCAGTAAGCCGGAGCCGCGTTTCGCCAGATCAGTCCAACTACGCCATAATTTTTCGCCCTGCGCCAAAGCTTTGACAGGTTCATTGTGAACAGTCACGACGTAATTTGTCCCAAGGAAAATATTCAGTTCTCGCAGGATTAATTCGTTGTCAGGTGTAAATTCCGCTTCATAAAGGACGATGAAATAATAACCGAGGTACTCATCTACTTTGGGGCGTTGATGTGGTTGCTGACAATCTTCAATCGCCAGCGGATGAAAACCAAACTCCTCGACTAAACAGGCATAATCCTGCTCGTCGGGGTGTAAGACATCCACCCAGATCACATTTTCCGTATCTTCTCTGAGATCACTGATTTGAGCGGGATCAGTAAGATTCGTAAAGGATTTATTTTCCCGGTCAAGGACGATGGTTGTAATCATAATTTAGCAACTTTTTTTCAGGCAACTATCGTTATAGTTCCAGCCTCTAAAGGCGGCTGTAGCGGTTTGTGAAGAATTTATGAAGACAAAGTAACAATCTCAATAAAGCTTTAACTTTCCGCCTGGAGTATAATGCGAGATGGCTCATTCATGCGCAAAGGCAATCTGGAGTTTTTAAGTATATGCAATTTTGGAACAGAAAATTTTTCGTCTTTCTTTCCCCCTTACTCTTATCTTTTTTTCTTTCACTCGCAAGCTTCGCCCAATCGGCAAATATTAAGGTTCGTGCGGTTGATGAAGCGGGAAAGCCGCTGGTCACAGTTAAAGTTGAATTGAAAAAAGCTGGCGTCGTGGTCAGTACCGCAACCACTAATGAAAAAGGCGAAACGCAGTTCACCAACATTTCACCGGGAACTTATGAAATCGTAACCAGCCGCGACGGGTTAGAACCGCGCAGCAAGAATGATGTGGTGGTTACGGCAGGGACTCCGCAGGAATTTGAGTTCCTGCTGGTTCCGAAAGTTAATATCAGCGATTCAGTCAATGTAACAGCCAGCGCCGCGCCGGTTAATCCGGTCGAGCAGGGAGCGTCAACTTCAACTGATTTGGGCCGTAAACAGGTCAAAGATACCGCGCTTCGTCCGCATACTGTGGCCGAAGCTTTGCCGCTGGTTCCCGGCGTTGTCCGTGATGAGCAGGGACAACTTAAAATTAGCGGCAGCAGCGAAAATCGTAGTGCTTTGTTAGTAAATTCAATGGATGTCACCGACCCGGCAACGGGACAATTTGGTCTGACAGTCCCGGTTGACAGTGTGGAAACAGTCAACGTTTACAAATCACCATTTCTCGCGCAATACGGGCGTTTTACCGCTGGCGTAGTCGCAGTTGAAACACGACGTGGCGGCGACAAATGGAACTTTGAATTGAACGATCCGTTACCAGAATTCCGTTACCTCGGAGGAAGTTTACGTGGTTTGAAAGACGCCACGCCGCGTGTCACTTTCAACGGCTCGCTAATTAAAAACAAGCTGTATTTTTCTCAGGGGATTGAGTATGCGATCAAGAAACAACGCGTCCTCTCGCTGCCTTTCCCAAATAATGAAACAGTCAATGAATCAGTGAATTCGTTCACGCAACTGGATTATGTCGGACTCGCCAATCATTCGCTGACCGGCACGATGCACATTGCGCCACGTCACTCGAAATTCTTCAATCTGGATTATTTCAATCGTCGTCCGGTAACGCCAAATTTTGCCGCGAAAGATTACACCGGAACCATCCAGGATCGCTGGACGCTGGGAACAAGTTTACTGGAAAGCACCATTGCCATTAAAAGCGCCAACCAGGATGTATGGGGGCAGGGACAACAGGAAATGTTCCTGACGCCGACCGGCAACACCGGAAATTATTTCAACGAACAGGAGCGGGACTCGCATCGCATCGAGTGGATGGAAACATTTTCACTGCATCCGCTGAAGAAATTTGGTGTTCACAATTTCAAACTTGGCACCGATCTCACGCGCACACGCAATCAAGGCAACTTCACGGCGCGTCCGGTCAACATCCTGGACAGCTCCGGGCAATTGCTCAGGCGCATCGAATTTATCCATAGTCATCCGTATGATCGCAAAGACCTTGAGGTAGCGACTTTTGGACAGGATCACTGGGTCATTACACAAAATTTCGCGCTGGATTATGGCTTGCGAGTTGAGCATCAGAGCATCACGAATACGCTCCGCTATGCTCCGCGTGGTGGCTTTGCCTGGACTCCGTTCGGCAATCAGAAAACCGTCCTGCGCGGCGGCTATGGGTTGTTTTATGATCGGGTGCCCTTAAATATTTACTCGTTCAGCACCTATCCCGATCAGGTCATCACCACCTATGGAGCAAACGGAGTAATTACGGACGGGCCACGCCGTTTTTACAACCTCACCGATGAGGCTGAAGCCCGGCGCCCAGTCTTTGTGCGCGGCAGGAAAAACATTATCGGTAATTTCGCGCCTTATACGGCAACGGCGACCTTTGAAATCGAACAACCAATCACCAGCCGTTTCCGCCTGCGAGCAAATTTTCAAAAGAGTAATTCGTCGGGCTTGATTATTGTCACGCCGAAAATTGTCGAAGGCCGCGATGCCCTGGTTTTAGGCAGCGGCGGTAAATCTCGCTATCAGCAATTTGAATTGACTTCCCGCGTGGATTTGAAAGATGGGCAGCAGTTGTTTTTCTCTTATGTTCACAGCCGGGCGCGTGGTGACATAAATGAATTCAATAACTATCTCGGCAGCTTTCCTTATCCCGTCGTGCGCCCCAATCAATACAGCAATCTGCCGGGTGATTTGCCGCATCGTTTTCTGGCCTGGGGAATGGTGAAATTGCCAAAGCAGATTTACTGGTCACCACTGGTTGAAATGCGCAGCGGATTCCCGTATGCAGTTGTTGACGCGCAGCAAAATTATGTAGGCGTTCCAAACGCTGATAATTATCGTTTCCCGAAATTCTTTTCCTTTGACAGCCGCCTGCGAAAAGATTTCAAAGTAAACGACAAATATTCGCTACGCGTATCGGTAAGTGGATTCAATCTGACGAATCATTTCAATCCACCTTCATTGCATAACAATAACGCTGATCCGCAATTTGGCTTGTTCTTTGGTCAGAATAAACGGCGGATTCGTTTGGACTTTGATGTAATTTTTTAAACATAAAAAGCCTGAAAAATTCCCTGCTTACGATTTGTAACAAGAGAATTCTTCAGGCTTTTATCTTTGGCGGCGACCACAATTATTTGATCTTCGAATAATCGGTGGCATCCATAAACACGGATTCGACTTTGTTCACGATCTTGCCATTCGCTTCCGAAGCTTCCCGCACTTTCTTCCATTCAGGATCAAGACGAAATGCCTCCCACGATTTTTTGGCAGCTTCACGATTCGGATAAGCCAGCATATAAATCAAGGTATTTTTTGAAGTTGGCTCATCCTGTGGAACCCAATACCCAATATTTGTCATGCCATGTTTGGCAAAAATCTTCGTCGTGTGATTGCGAAATCGGGCTTGTAAATCGGGCAGTTTTCCTTCTTCAGTATGGTACGTCCGAAGTTCAAAAACTCGCCCCGCCATGGCAGCTTCAGTTGGGGTTGCGCGACCAAGCCAGAATCCAATCGTAATTCCTATCGCGACAAAACAAAGAGACCAGAGATATTTTTTCATGTGTAGCTCCTAAGAAAATGTAGCGCAAACTTTCCAGATTGCGTTCCGTTCAGGTGTGAAATTATTTACTGCTGTTTTTGAAATCAAGAAAAGCCCGCTTAGATTACATCGCACCGAGCAGGTCTGCAAACTCTGGAAGCTACAAGTGGCAGTACTATCGGCACTGACGGATAGCACTGCCACATTTCATCAATTCACGACTACGGTTGTTTGATTACTGGTTTTGCCGTCAACTGTGAAGACCAAAGGCACGGCATTCCCCATCGGCGCATTCGTCGGAATTCTGACATTCAATTGCCATAACCCAACATAACCAGGCGCTAAACCGCTAAATTCAACCACTGCCGGAATTCCCCCAATTGTCACGGTGGGAGTAAACGAAGTCACGTACAATTTACTGCCGTCCCCTGGCGGAGCCGTCCCCGTTGCTGGCACGGCGGGTTGTCTGGTTGCGTTATCAAGCAGGAGTGCTCCGCTGCCGGTGGCGAAAACCTGTAAGACCCGTCCACGCATTTCCGGTCGTGCAATGCCATTTGGTTGATAATCCTGATTCAGCACTGCGCCCTGCCCTTTGCCATCAGAGCTATAGGAAAATACGCCCAGCGCATTTGATTTGATGGTCATAAACTCGCTGGTAATCGGCGTGCCGTTGTTCAGCACTTCAACCAAAGCAACTCCCGGCGTCGTTTCATAAGGCAGTTGATAGTTAATTTGAAAAGCGCCATTGCTGCCAAACCGTGCGCCCGCTCCCACGTAAAACAGCGGCGCGAGAACTCCATTCACGCGTACTGACACGCCGCTGACAACGGTCGGAATCGGAAAGGCGGTGACGGGCTGATCTATCGTAGTTCCGGCTGGGAGTCCTGACCCGAAAGTTGAGAGCAAGGCCCCAGGCGCATTATCCGTTGGCAGAAAACTTGCGCCGTTGAGAGTCGCCGAAGTGATCGTCGCGGGCGGAGCGTAAAGCGTGGCATCACCAACTCGCATCCGCACGACTAAATTGTCATAAAAAACGCCTTCGCCGGTTTGTGAATTACTGTTGCGCTTGAATTGCAACTCAAAACGAAAAGCGACGTCTGAATTATTTGGCGTCAGCGTATCAACGGTAAAGACACCTGTACCCTGATAAAAATTGCTCCCGCCAAAATGTTTGAAGCCATTGGTCGCAGGAGTGCTCGAATCAGCAATCAGCAAATTGGTATTCGTGTTACTGTTAAAGCCCGTATCAAGCGTAGTCGAGATTGAGGAATTATTGGTGTAAGGGCGAAGGCGTAAAATCGTAAAGTCACCAACGCCATTATTCGTGTCGCCCGTAAAATCAGCATTCACGTCAACGTCAAAGGATTCCAGCGCCGCCTGAAGTTGCGCCGTTGCCGCCGGATTGGCAATACGATCAGCCACGGTGTCAACATTCAAGCCTGGCAAAACAATTTTTTTCGTCGTCCACCAGCGTGAATCATCGTGAATATCGCCAGCACGATTGGTCGAACTGGTTCCATACCCTGTGCCAACTCCACTGGGATCGCCTATGCTCGCAGTCGAACCAGCCGCTTTCACTGCCGTCGTCAGCAGCCAGTTACCAGCAAATAAATTACCTGTCGGAGCCGGATTCGGATTATCCGGTCGCAACCCCCAATCCGCTTCAGGAATAACAATCACGCCTGCTTCACCTGGATCAGCAGTCGGTTCAAAACGTGTTCGATAAGTAATGAGCCGCTGGGCGACGGTAATCGTAAACTGAGTCGTAGTCGCAATCCCATTGGCTGGTGTCAGCGAGACATTAAAGGAGATCGTTTTGCCCGCTGTTACAGATGGATTATCCAGCAAAGTCACCTGAAAAGCTCTGGTCAAACTTGAAGTTCCGGCAATATCGCCCAAACTCATGGTCGCGGTTTGTCCCGCAGCCAGGCCATTAATGCGCACCAGGCTGGCGGAGATTTGACTGCTTGCAGCAACCGAAATTTGCGCCGTAATATTTGTCGCGTTGACGACTGTGGCATTGCTGACATTCAACGTTGCCGTGACGGTTTCATTACGCCCGACAAAGCGGTCGGCATTGACGCCGCCATTCACACTCGTTGTATTCAGCGCAATAATCGGCACTGCGCCCGCCGTAAAATTCCCCGTCGTAACCAGCGCGTACCCTTGTTTATTGGAGTCAATTGCCTGATTGCCGGGTTGCGCCGTGATGCCAAATTGCCCGTTGCCTGGAACATTCGCGCCAATGATTTTGACTGTATAAGTTCCGGGGACAGGATACTGAACGTAAACTGCTTCCAGCGGATTTTTATTATCGAAAGCAGTCGTGCCTGCGGGTTGCGAATAAGCGTTGGCAAAATTCACATTGCCACGAAAAACTTTGCCTAGCGGATCGGTAACTTCCAAATCCAGATTGTTCACGAGCGCGACAGACGCGCCCGCTATGCCACGCGGATCAGTCCACACCAGCGTGATGCGCAACGGCTCAACCGTGCTGACATTATTGATTTGATAGGTGTGTGTCTGCCCCGTCTGGATCGCCGGATTTGGCGCCGGGCGGGCGCTGTCCGCCGCCGTTGCGCCATTCCAGACATCAGCCAGCACTTTTAACTCGCGGCGATCACCAGGAAAGTAAAGCGCATCATCCAGCGTCATCCGGCCCCAGCCCTGTCCCATACTTGGCAACGGAGCACTCTGTGCCGCAGGCGCATTATCCGCAGTATAAGTTCCCGTCATATTACGCCCCGAATTAATGAGCATAGCTTTGATCAGCGCATTCGACGGATTGAAACTATTGGCGGCATTTTTAGCACCGCTGGGATAAAAGCCATCCGTAAAATATTGGCGCACAAGCGTCCCGCCGCCGGCTGCCATCGGGGAGGAAAAGCTGGTGCCTGAAATCTGTGAAAAAGTGCGATTATTATTCGGACTGGTCGGATTCACTGCTGCATCATTGGCCGTCGTTGAGGTCAGATAGGTAAAGGTCGAACTGAGGCCGGATGTTTCCGTCGCCGCACGAACGGTATACAAAGTAACAATATCCGGTTTGATGCGACCATCGAGAGTTGGGCCGTGACTGCTGCCACTCGCAACATTTTCCGCGTTTCCGCCATTGGTCGGGCTGCTTGCTCCGCCAGCCAGAATTGCATTTTTTGTATCTTTGGTAAGGGTTGTCGCGTTAGGCCCGCTGTTGCCTGCCGAGAAAAAAATTGTGTAATCACGCAACCGCCACATTAAATCATCAATGTTCGCGGCATCCGTTCCATAAGCAGTCCCCGCGCTGCCACCATAACTATTTGTATGGATGCGCGCCCCCGTGTTGTAGGCCTGCTGGTGCAACAATCTTTGTCCCACACTCAACCCTGTAAGCTCACCCGCCGGATGCCCGACATCCTGAAAAACAATCCGCGCATCAGGCGCCATGCCATCGCCACTGGTGCGCGTGGGAATGCCTGGCACTGCGCCACTGCCATCAGCGTTATAATCTCTGCCTGCAAGCACACTGCTGGTATGCGTTCCGTGATAACCATTGTTGTCATCGTAGGCGACCGCATTGAGGTGACCAAAACTGTCCGTTTCATTGGGATCAAGCGTTTTCCCGCCATTTGGATTGTTGGCATTATCAATCAAATTACCAATCCCCAGCAGGTAATACGTCAGGATTTTATTATTGGGATTGGTGACCGCAAACGGCAATTCACCATTCACCAACGCTCTCGTGGTCGTTGCATAAGAAAGCGTTTGGGCAGCAGCATCGGCGCTCAATTTAAATTGGGCGTGATCGGTGTCAATCCCTGAATCAGCAAGGCCGACAATTTGTCCTGCACCGGTCAGGCCATTACGAAACAGCGGTGTGTCAGTTCCGGTTGCGCCCGATTGAATAATTTTGACGCCGTTATCATTTTCGTAGCGCTGTTTTTCTTTACGCTCAATCCATTCAATGCCTTCAAGATTAGCAAGTGTGGTGATGAGTTTCGGCAATTCAGTTGGCGAAACATCGGCGAAGCCAGTGATGACGCCATCGAAAGTGTCTGTGATATTGGCAGCATTTTTGAGACTGAGAGCAGTTATCGCCACCCTGATGCCATCTGATTTTTCACCGCTGAAAGTATTAAAAGTAACTCTGACATTCGTGGTCGCATCGCCTTCAATTTGTGCCGTATTCGCCGCCACATCCGCCAGCTTTACCAGTTCCGGCTGCACTTTCAAGCCCGCGCCATAAGCGCCAACCCATCTGAATTCGCGGCTTTTATTCGCCATCAATTGCGCTTGTCTGGTGCGCGGAGCCTTGACGATATAAGCATTGTTCGCCACATAGCCTTTAATTTCATAACCGCGCACACGCAGGCTTTCGGTTTGTTCCGGTAAGATGCGATCAGGAAACTGGACGATTAAATATGCCGACTCGCTTGTCTGACCAGCAGCCAATTCAAGCTGATTTTTTGTTGCCCCTGGCGCAGTCATCTGAAGTTGCTGATTGCCAATGCTGAGCGCGGCAGGAGCAGTTTTCAGCGGATCAAATTCAGCGGCGCGTAACAGCAGCATCCCTGGATTTTTCATTTTGGCATCAAGCTCACTAATTCTTTGTTGCCGCTCTTTTTCGGCTTTGCGATTGCGTTGTGCAATTTGTTCCGAGTCATCTGTGGCTGGTGGCTGAGTTTGGTTCGCCTGAGAATGAATAGTGGCGAAAATGATCAGGGAAGTAATTGACACAATCAAAGCCAGTAAATAAATAGCTCCACGTCGAAATTGAGTTGTGATCATAAATAATTTTTCTGCAAAAGAAAAAAACGGCAGACAGTTTGGGGATGCAAAAAGGTGCTGGTAAATTACCACTTAAATCATTTGCAAATCAATCCTGCCTGCCGTTAATTATAGCTAAATTTCTTAACCAAAAATTTCTCTAACTTTATCGCCGAGTTTGCGAGCCTGATTTTTCTGCTCTTCCAGCTTGGCGAGTTGCTCAAATAATTTTCGTTGCTCGCGGTTAATTTTGGCAGGCGTCTGAACTGTGACTACTGCGAATAAATCTCCGCGCCCCTGTCCCTGCAATGACACAATGCCCTTGCCTCGGACGCGAAAAACAGAACCGGTCTGCGTCCCTTCGGGAATTTTGAGCGGCGCCTCGCCGTCAATCAGCGTCGGCACTTTGAGTTCAGCGCCTAACGCCGCCTGGGTAAAAGAGATTGGCACATTGACGTAAATATTATTTTCCTGGCGCTCAAACAGATCGTGTTCCTCGACTTCGATGAACACATAAAGATCGCCGCGTGTGCCGCCCTGTGCGCCGCTTTCGCCCTCGCCGGTAATGCGCAAACGTGCGCCGGTGTCCACGCCCGCCGGAATTTTAAGTTCGATGGAATGATCTTTTTCGACGCGCCCTGCGCCCTGACAGGATTTGCAATAATTGGTAATCGTGCGCCCCGTGCCACGGCATTGATGGCAGGTGCGACTGACGGAGAAAAAGCCCTGCTGAAATCTGACCTGTCCTGCGCCATTGCATAAACTACAAACATTAATGGAGCTGCCCGGCGCAGCGCCATTACCGCCGCAGGTATCACAATTTTCGTAGCGCGGAACATTGATTTTGGTTTTGAAGCCCGAAGCCGCCTGCTCCAGTGTCAGTTGTAAATCGTAGCGTAAATCTGCGCCCCGCTGTGCGCCGCCACGTCGTGAACGCCCGGAACCGCCAAATAACTCACCAAACAAATCGCCGATGATGTCCTCGAAGCCGTGGAAATCTCCACCTGTCCATGCGTTCCCGGAAGCGGCTGAAGTACCGATTCCAGCGTGTCCGTAACGATCATAGCGAGCGCGGTTCTCAGTATTTGAAAGCACGCCATAAGCTTCTGCTGCTTCTTTGAATTTCTCTTCGGCTACAGTATCGCCGGGATTGCGATCCGGGTGATGCTGCATCGCTAATTTGCGATAAGAGGTTTTCAACTCCTGATCCGAAGCGTTTTTATTGACGCCTAAAATTTCGTAATAATCACGTTTGCTCAAACCTGTTCTACCTTTCTCAAGAAAAATTAATTAAAAACAAGGCTGGACAGAATACCACAAGTTTTTTTCTGGCGAAGATCACGTCAAAAAAAGTGGAAACTGAAGAACAGAAAATATCTTCAATTACTACTTTTTTGCTCCATCCGCTATTACAGATGGAACTGGCCTGTCAGCGAACATTGTTGATTGAATTTTTAGCTGTATCGTGTTTGGTTTTTAACACATTCCCAACCAGCGAAACCTCTTTTTCCTGTACATCAAGGGCAAAGGCAAAGCTGAGGTTATCCAGTTCGGCGGGCGCGGCTTCGCGGGTGGTACGAATATTTGCACGCGAGGTATTGATCCGTTTTGCCGCATCATCCTGTTTGGGGTCAATCGCCTCAACGGTGACTACGAAGGCCGCCGCATTACCCGTTTCAGCGCCCGGTTTCGCCCTTTTTACTCCTGCCTCATTAATGCCTTTTTCCTGAATCCCTTTGTCCTCAACATTGATCATACGCGGCGCGGCGTTGCCCCATTCTTTCGTAATGACAAATGGCTTGTGCATCCGTCGGCCAGTGGCTAGTCCACTAGCCGCATCACGTGGCGCGGTGACGGTATGTTTTACTTTGAGATTTTCATATTTGACGTTCCCAATATGTTTGCCGACCGCAACAATATAATTTCCCGGCTTCACATTTTTAAGTTCAAATTCGCCTTCTTCATTTGTGTTGATATGCTGGACGACTACACCTTTGGCATCCAGAAGACTGATCTCAAGCCCCTTGACGAAAGCGGACGCTGATTTCAACTCAGCCTTTGCGTCCTGCGCCCAAGCGTTTAATGTCAGCAGCGAGATAGCCAGTGAGACAAATAATATTTTTTTCATAAGAATATCCTTTTTGTTAATGGTCGGGTTGTGGAGCATTTGATGCAGGATTTCATGTCGAGTTGTCTTAGTTGAAAAGAAAAAAGGACAAATAAAAAACTGAGTAAATTAAGCCAGGCTACTCGCTTTTTTCTTTGTCCTTAAAATTGGGTAACGAACCAGTTATTTTTTTCCGCCCGCCATCGCTGGAGCAGCAAACATAATTTCCGTCAATTTTATGCCAAAGGATTCCAGCTCATTGAAGGCCGCAATCAGTTTTTCCATTTCGTCACTGCGATAGGCTAATTCAGAACGCGCCAGCAATTGTCGGGCCTGGGCCTGATCTTCTTCTGTGAGCATCGCGCCAAATTCGCTGAAGGTGCGGCGGGTACTTTCAACTAAACCATCCAGGCGGGTGCGGGCCATAATCAATTCCTTCATCACTTTATCGGCTTGTTGATTACGCTGCGCTTCGTCAATCAAGCGAGAAATCTCATCCGGCCCCAGCCCTGACGAAGGTGTAATGCGGATGGCCTGTTCACGTCCGGTTGATTTGTCATGCGCGGAAACGTTGACAATTCCGTCCGAGTCAACGTCGAAGCTGACCAGAATCTGGGCTGAACCGCGCAGCCCAGGAGGGATGTCGGTCAACTCAAATTTTGCCAGACTGCGATTGCCGCGTGCCAATTCGCGTTCGCCCTGTAAAACGTGAACTTCGACCGTCGTTTGATTATCAGCAACAGTGGTAAAGGTCAGCGCTTTTTTGAGCGGAATGCTGGAGTTGCGGTCAATAATTTTAGTAAACAATCCGCCGCGTGTTTCAATGCCGAGTGAGAGCGGCAAAACGTCAAGTAACACCAGTTCTTTGACTTCGCCACTCATCACCCCGCCCTGAATTGCCGCACCAATGGCCACGACTTCGTCTGGATTGATTTCGGCGGACGGAGGTTTGCCAAACATCTCAGTCACTTTTTGCAGTACGAGCGGAGTGCGTGTCTGACCGCCAACCAGCAGAATTTTATCTATATCCTCAGGCTTGATTTTAGCGTCCCACATGGCTTTTTCGCAGGGTTCAAGCGTTTTATCAACCAACTCCAGAATCATCTCTTCAAACTGCGAACGAGTGAGAACTTTATTAAAATGCTTTGGCCCCAGGTTGTCGCTGGCGATAAACGGAAGATTGATGTTGGTTTCGAGCGTTGAAGACAAATCGCATTTGGCTCGTTCGGCAGCCTCCTTCAAGCGATGAAGCGCCGGACGATCAGTGCGCAGATCAATCCCGGTTTCTTTTTGAAACTCCTGGATAATCCAGTCCACAATCCGCATATCGAAATCCTCGCCACCCAGGAAAGTGTCACCGGAAGTCGCCAGCACTTCAAAAACACCATCGTGCATTTCAAGGATTGAAATATCGAAAGTTCCACCGCCTAAATCATACACGGCGATTTTCTCAGTGGTCTCACGACCTAAGCCATAAGCCAGCGCCGCTGCCGTTGGCTCATTCAATATTCTGAGCACATTTAAGCCGGCAATTTTCCCGGCGTCTTTGGTCGCCTGTCGCTGCGCATCATCAAAATATGCCGGAACCGTGATAATGGCTTCTTCAACCGACTCACCAAGATATTCCTCAGCGCTCTGCCGAAGTCTTTGCAAAATAATTGCTGAAATTTCTGAAGGACTATAATCCCGCCCAAAAAGGCGCACCCGAGCATCGCCATTTGGACTGTCGGCAATGGGATATGCCGCCGTATCCTGCATGCGTCGGACTTCAGGCGAATTTAATTTACGTCCGATGAGTCGTTTGACCGCATAGACGGTGTTAGTCGAATTCGTCGCCGCCTGGCGCTTGGCGATTTGCCCGACCATCCGTTCACCGGATTCCTGAAAGCCAACCACCGAGGGCGTCGTGCGTCCCCCTTCTTTGTTGGGGATAATTTGAGCTGTCCCACCTTCCATAATTGAAACACAGCTATTTGTTGTGCCTAAATCAATACCAATTACTTTACCCATAATTTTGCATCGTTGAATAGATTTGCATAACTGCAAATCGGAAAGTTAAAGGGGCAACGAATAAGTTTAATGATCGGTGGGTTATTATCAGGGCTGATTGTTACCAGGGCGGGCAACCCAGGAAAAGTGAAAGCGGCAGGGCGGGAACGCTAACTCATCACAGTGGCAGGTGCATCGGTTAGAACCTCTTCCAGCATCTGCGCGACATAGCTTACCACATTTATTGTCCGAGCGTACTCCATTCTTAATGGGCCAACGACTCCCAGACTCCCGGACATTTGATTACCGTAACGATACGACGTGGTAACAATTGTACAATTGTGCAGACTGGGCAAGCTATTTTCTGACCCGATGCGCACGGCCACCGGCAGTTGAAATTCTTCGAAGGATACGCATTCATTGAGCAAATCAATGAGGCGACGTTTTTCTTCAAAAATCTGGAGTAATTCACGCAAACGTTCAATATCTACAAATTCTTTGCGGGAGATAATATTAGACGCGCCATCCACAAAAACTTCCGGTTCCGCTTCATTATCACGGCTCAACCCACGATGACAAAGTAAGATGGCGTTTTGTAAAAGACGATCATAGAGTGCTTTTTCTTCGGTCATGCGCCGGACTAATTCCGTATGAATCGCACTCAGGGTCATCCCAATAAAATTGGCATTCAAATAGCGCGCCGTGCGATCTAACTCGTCCTGATTAAAATCATCCGCAACCCTGACCAGCCGATCCTGTACCAGACCAGCACGGGAAACAGTAATCACCAGAATTCGTCCATCGCTGATCCTGACAAATTCAATGTGCTTGACGACATCGCGGGAAATATTCGGAGAAATAACGATTCCGACGCTGTGCGATAAATGTGAGAGCAAGTGCGAGGCACGGGAAAGGATTTGGTCACCACTGGGCAAATCACCACTCAGCATTTCCCGCTTGATGGTATTTTCGTCATCCGCAGAAATGCGCGTTGGTTCCAGCGTGTGATTGACGTAATAACGATAGCCTTGATCGGTTGGCACGCGCCCCGCCGAAGTATGCGGTTGTTCCAGATAGCCGGCCTCTTCAAGATCAGACATGATATTGCGGATCGTGGCAGCCGATAAACCTTCACTGGAGAGTTTGGAAATAGTCCGCGACCCGACCGGCTCCCCCGAAGCCAGATGAGTCTTAATGATCAGCGTCAACATTTCACGCCCACGCCGATCTGGCATTTCCACACTTGTTTTCATCGTTTAAGTAAAGGTGATTTCGTTGCCAGAAATAAGCCGGAAGCTTGTTCAATTTATCAACGAATGCGGTAAATATTTACCAGGGACTTCTTTATGACATGCCAGCGGATTTTTCAATCACAACGACAACTCATGCGAAAACTAACATTCTCCTCAGAATGCTGTCAAGTTTTTATCCATCTGCAAAGGATTCTTGCTAATTCTGATGCGCGGCGGGCAGCTATTTCAGGCGCTGTGAAAGTGGTGGAGAAAGGTCTTGGCTTTTTTAACACTTCTGTGTAGAATGCAAATCGTTAAACAAGCCCCGGTAACTGACTGGTTTACTTAACGATAAACCGAATGAGTAGACCAACTACTTAACTTAACTACTACTACTTTGGAAAGGATCGCCCAACCATGAAAAGAAAAGGCGTTTTAATTGGAGCTTACGTTCCGCCGGAGATGAAAGAAGCACTGAAGCGTCGTTCACAACTCCAGCACCGCACCCTCTCGCAGGAATTAATCAGGATTTTAGCCGAAGCCCTGGGTCAGCCGATTCCCGGCTCGCCCGACCGTCGAGGAGATACTTCAACTCCGCGTCGCCGGGCAACGGATCCGTTTCCGCGTCGTCGCACAGGAGACCTCATCCCCGGCGAGGCTATTGCCCTCCCACCGGATCAACTACAGGACTAAACCTCTCTCCCCATCTACGAAGATGATAAACCAACAAATTGATCAGAGAAATAGCCAGTTATAAGCAATTGAACTGGCTATTTCTCTGTCCAATTTTGCTTAGTTGTCCGGCTTTTTGCCTGAATCACAGAATTTACTTTACCTGCCAGCTAAAATTCATTTCCATCTGATGACTTGTTCAAGCGTCAGTTTGCATCGCATCAGAGATTGTACTATTCTTCTCAATCTAAACTATTGTACTTTTCGGCTGAGCGGTTTTTGCGCTAAAACTTGTGATTAAGTCCGCGTAATAATAACCAGATTAACTGGCAACAACGATGCAAGTCTTTCTTCCAATCCTAGTCGTTTTCATCTTCGTCCTCGGGTTCGCCGTTACTAATTTAATCCTGGCACATCTTTTTGGCAGGCATCACAACACCCGTGCGAAGTTGATGCCCTATGAATGCGGGATGGACCCGGTGGGTTCGGCCCATCAGCGGTTTTCAGTCCGCTTTTATCTGGTCGCCATGCTGTTTATTTTATTTGACATCGAAGCCGTCTTTTTATTGCCCTGGGCGGTCGTGTTCAAATCTCTCGCTGTCCAACTTTCACGACCCTTTGTGTACGCGGAAATGATGATTTTTCTGGCTGTCTTATTGATCGGCTATATTTACGTGTGGAAAAAAGGAGTCTTTGAATGGAATCGCTAAGACAATTTTCCGTTGGGCAAATATTAACAGTTCAATTCCAGGAGTTTGCATGAAGAGCTTGGAAGCTACCCTCGGCGAAGCAATGCCGGATGTCTTAACGACTAAACTTGACTGGCTTATTAACTGGGCACGTAAATCAAGTCTCTGGCCTGCCACTTTCGGACTGGCCTGTTGCGCCATTGAAATGATGGCGGTGACTGATGCCAGAAATGATATTGCGCGCTTCGGGGCTGAAGTTTTCCGCGCCAGCCCGCGCCAGGCTGATGTAATGATTGTGGCGGGTCGCGTTTCCATCAAAATGGCGCCTGTCCTGCGTCGCATTTATGATCAGATGTCAGAACCCAAATGGGTTATTTCGATGGGGGCATGCGCTTCGGCTGGCGGCGTCTTTAATAATTACGCCATTGTTCAGGGCGTAGACAAAATCGTCCCCGTAGACGTGTTTATTCCCGGCTGCCCGCCACGCCCTGAAGGATTGATTTATGCGGTCATGAAACTTCAGGAAAAAATTGAGCGCGAATCAGTGCTGCGAGTGCCCTCTGATCAACCAAGTGTTTTTTAATTTGTCCGCCGATTGTTTCGTGGTGTTTTAACTAATCGGCAACCTCCCAAATATTACGACTAACGATCATCCGACTATCATGGCTGAAGCATCCAATCAACCGCACGAATCCCTGCAAAGCGTCGTACTGCGTGGGCCAAACCAGACTTCGCAGTATGCCGACATCACCACACTTAGTTCTCGTTTTGCCGGTTCCATTAATGAAATCATCGAATCTCTGGGCGAAATAACAGTAGTTGTCAAACGTGAAGGTCTGCTTGAATTATTGACTTGGCTGCGAGATGAGCCAAGGCTGTATTTTAATTTCCTGAGCGATGTTTCAGGAGTTGATTTGGGCGAGTTTGCTACACCACGTTTTGCGGTTGCGTATCACCTCTATTCCTTAAAACATAATCATCGCCTGCGCCTCAAGGTTTTATTGGAAGAAGACGATGCTCAGGTTCCAACCGTGAGTGGAATCTGGAAATCCGCCAACTGGATGGAACGCGAAGTTTATGATTTGTTCGGAGTAGACTTCATCAATCACCCTGATTTGCGCCGCATTTTAATGCCAGCGGATTACGAAGGTTATCCCTTAAGAAAAGATTTTCCCGTGCGCGGCTACTGATAATTTTGGCTGGCAGAAGTCAGATTGCCAAGTTCTCTTTAAAATTGATTTATGGTTAGCACCAAAGAAATTGAAGTCCCAACAACTTCGGTCAAGACGCTCGGCAAACGTGATCCGCTGGGCGATCAGCGCATGACGATCTCGCTTGGCCCGCAACACCCTTCAACCCACGGCGTTTTACGCGTGGAAGTTGAACTTGATGGTGAAGTAGTAGTGGCAGCGCGGCCTGACATTGGCTATCTCCATACGGGGATGGAAAAGACGATGGAGACGCAGAAGTGGCAACAGGTCGTCACCATTACGTGCCGGATGGATTATTTGAATTCCATGGGCAACGACCTCGGCTATGTTTTAGCGGTAGAAAAATTATTAGGAGTCGAAGCTACGCCGCGTACCCAGGTTTTACGCGTGATGCTCACGGAATTGAACCGACTGTCTTCACATCTGGTGTGGTGGGGTACGCATGTCATGGACATTGGCGCGATGTCGCCGTTCTTTTACGCGTTTGTACAGCGCGAAAAAATTCTTGATATGTTTGAATGCGTATCGGGAGCCAGGCTCCATCAAAGCTATTTCCGCATTGGCGGTTTGATGGCTGACATTCCTGATACGTTCCTCCCACTGCTCAAAGATTTCGTCGCGCAATTTCCTGACTTTCTCAAGATGGCTGGCAGGCTGGTCACGGGCAACAAAATTTTTCAGAGTCGCACAAAAGGCATTGGTGTAATTTCTGCTGAAGATGCTTTGCAGTGGGGCTTAACAGGGCCATCGCTGCGTGGTTCAGGTGTTGCCTGGGATATTCGCAAAACCGAACCGTACTCCGGTTATGAGACCTATGATTTCGAGGTTCCGATAGAAAAAGATGGCGACATTTGGGCACGTTATTTAGTGCGGATGCGCGAGATGGAAGAGAGTCTGGGCATCATTCAGCAAACAATTGACCGATTGCCGGAAGGCCCCATTCAATCGGATCATCCCAAGCTTAAGTTGCCGGAGCGCGACCTGATGAAAGAGCATATTGATGTGATGATTCATCACTTCCTGCTTGCCTCTGAAGGTTTTACTGTACCCATTGGCGAAGTTTATTTTCCCATCGAATCGGCCCGTGGCGAATTAGGATATTACATTGTGAGCGATGGCACAGAACGTCCCTGGCGCGTGCGCGTCAAGGCTCCATCATTTCTGAATTTGCAAGCCCTGCCCAAAATGTCCGAAGGTTATTTGCTCGCTGATTTGATCGGCATCATCGGCAGCATTGATATTGTGCTGGGAGATATAGATCGGTGATCGGTGACCAGTTGTCGGTGAAGATAAATACCGACCGACCACCGACCACCGACCACCTTTTATGTATAGCATCGAAAACGAACAACGCATTGACGAATACATTACGCATTATCCGGTGAAGCGGTCGGCGATTCTGCCAGCGCTTCATATTGCCCAAATTGAGCATGGCTATGTGACCGATGACGATGTGAAATATTTAGCCCAACGCCTGGATATGCGCGTCAACGAAGTGGAAGAAGTCGTGACCTTCTATTCGATGTATTCGCGCAAACCGATTGGCAAATATAAATTGCAGGTCTGCCGCACGATTTCCTGCAACATTGCCGGATGTGAGAAAATTTCTGCGCACATCACTGACAAGCTGGGCATCAAGGTTAATGAAACAACGCCGGATGGAAAGTTCACGTTGCAGGAAGTCGAATGCCTGGGCTATTGCGATTTAGCGCCCGTGCTGCAAGTTAATTTTGATTATCACGAGCAAATTACCCCTGAACGGACTGACGAAATTATTGAAACCCTGAAGTAATTATGACTAAAGTCCTGACCTCCAGATTCGATCTCAAAGGTGAAGCCTGCGACATAGATGTCTATCTCAAAACAGGCGGTTATGAAGCCCTGACCAAAGTACTCAAAGAATTCACGCCCGATCAGGTGATTGATGAAGTAAAAAAATCTGCTTTGCGTGGTCGCGGCGGCGCTGGTTTTCCAACCGGAATGAAATGGGGCTTCGTTCCCAAACAATCAGCACGCCCAAAATATGTCGTGTGCAACGCGGACGAGTCCGAACCCGGCACGGGCAAAGACCGCGATCTGATGCGCTGGGACCCGCATTTGCTGCTCGAAGGCATGGCAATTGCCGCGTATGCCTTAAACGGTGCACCGAACAATTACATTTATATTCGCGGCGAATACTGGTACATCATAGACATCCTGGAAAAAGCGATTGCGCAGGCGAAAGAACGCGGCTACCTCGGCAAAAATATTTTAGGGACAGATTTCGAGTGCAACATTTTTGTTCATCCCGGCGCAGGTGCTTACATCTGCGGCGAAGAAACTGCATTACTTGAATCACTTGAAGGCAAACGTGGTCATCCACGATTAAAACCGCCCTTCCCTGCTGTCGTCGGTTTGTATGGCGGCCCGACCGTCGTCAACAATGTCGAAACGCTGACCGCAGTTCCCTGGATCATCAACAACGGCGGCGAAGCCTACAAAGCACTCGGCACGGAAAAAAGCGGCGGCACAAAATTATTCACCGTCAGCGGTCACGTCAACAAGCCCGGTAATTACGAAGTCCCGATGGGCTATCCGATGCGCGACCTCATCAACAATGAATGCGGCGGCGTCAGAACTGGTCATACGCTCAAAGGTGTGATTCCCGGCGGTTCGAGCATGCCGATCTTCACTGCCGAAGAAGTCGAAAAAGCGACGATGGATTATGAATCAATTGCCGCGCTCGGTTCGATGCTCGGTTCCGGCGGTGTAATCGTCCTGGATGAAACCGTAGATATGTTTGAAATGTGCATGAACACGATTCATTTTTACAAACACGAATCGTGTGGCTGGTGTACGCCGTGCCGCGAAGGGACGCGCTGGTTGTACAAGGTTTGCGAGCGAATGAAAAAATACGAAGGCAAATCCGGTGATATTGAATTGCTCGACGATTTGGCAGGCAAGATTTTAGGCAAGAGCTTCTGCGCCCTCGGCGATGCGGCAGCAATGCCAACACAAGCAATGATTAAGAAATTCAGACCGGATTTTGAGAAAAGAATTAAGCATAGTTTGGTGCAGATTACGGCAGCGGATTAAGGCTTATTCAATTGGTGTAGGATGAGATGATAAGCAAAGCAGATTTGCTAAAAATCGCACGGGGAAGATTAAAAGATGCAGAGGTTCTTTTAGCGGCTGGCAGGTATGATGGAGCAATTTATCTGGGTGGTTACGTGGTGGAAATAGCACTCAAGCACCGGATTTGTAAAACGCTTAAGTGGAGTGGATTTCCCCAAACGAACAGGGAATTTCAGGGTTATCAAAGCTTCAAGACACACGATTTGGATATATTACTTTCCCTCTCAGGAGTAGAAGTAAAAATCAGAACAAATTATTTCGCAGAGTGGTCTACCGTTATTATCTGGGATCCCGAAATAAGATACAATCTGATCGGAAGTACAAGTAAAGCAGCGGCAGAACGGTTGATTAAGGCTGCCCAAAAACTCTTAATGGTCTTATGAAAGATTTAGCTAAACGCTTCGCTGAATTAGAGCGTGAAATCTCCCGGGAAAAAGGGGAATTCGATCTTTTCGCTTTATTTTTGCGTGAGGATGCGCCGAATAGATGGGATGTAGTTGTTGCCGCTCCCTGGATAGAGTTGGATAAAGGACTCGCTCTTCAGTATCTTGGAAAAAAGCTCCAGCAGGAACTCACAACCAATGAACTGATGCAACTCTCTCATATCGCAATTATTGATAACAACAATCCTGGTTTGCCAGCCGTCACACAAGCAGTCAACGTCGAACATGGATTAGTAGAAATGCGCGACCAGGATTTTTTCGGGCTGCCAATTAAACACGCTTACATCATTACGTCACAACCCGCACTGGCGCAAGAACTAAGACCTGCGGCCTGATATGGTCGAAAATTAATAGAAGCGGATGATGAAGCTGTGTCATTCAACAATTGTGTAAATCGCGCACGGAATCCACTTTATCCGATGGATCGCAGGCTTGGTTCACTGAAAAATTGTATTCGATTATTTTCGTACTTAACGAAGAGTAGTTACCAAAGAAATTGTGCTAGATGCGATGAATTAACAGGCATTTTTTCTAACAGACCAACTAATGAATCCAGCTTAATCGTAATTCTTGATTTATTAGTTAGGTCTCGAAATCGTTATCTTGAAAAATTGTTTGCAGTTGGGAGAAAGCGAATTCGGCAAAAGATTCGCGGCAAACGTCACTTCAATAAAGCTGATCAGAAAGTACTAAAAGAAGCTCAAATATTAGCTTCAGCGTTGAAATAAAATTCTTATGGAATTAGTCAAAATCACATTGAATGGACAAGAATTTGAAGCCCCCAAAGGTGAACTGCTCATTGAAGCTGCCGAAATGGCGGGCATTTACCTCCCGCGCTTCTGTCACTATCGCGGATTAACCGCCCAGGCTTCGTGCCGCATGTGCGTCGTGCGCGTAGACAATCCAAAAATTCCGAAGTTGCAAACGGCCTGCACCATGCCGGTCAGCGACGGAATGATCGTCACAACAGATTCCGAAGAAATTGAAACCGTCCGCAAATCAATGATTGAATTTCTGCTGGCGAATCATCCCGTAGATTGTCCGGTTTGTGACCGCGCCGGTGAATGCGAATTGCAGGATCAAACTTACGGCTTCGGCGAAGACGCAACGCGCTCGCAATACAAAGACAAAGACACGGAACTCGAACGTCAGATTTCACCGTTCATTTACAACGATCCGCAACGCTGTGTGACGTGCAAACGCTGCACTCGCGTCTGTGAAGAATGGATGGATGAGTTTGCTATCACGACGATTAATCGCGGCGCTCATACATTTATTGGCGCACACGGCGGCTGGGTTGAATGCTCCGATTGTGGTAACTGCGTAGACGTTTGTCCAACCGGGACTTTGCTGCATGTGCCGTACAAATATGTCGCTCGTCCCTGGGATTTAAAGCAAACGCCAACGGTTTGTAATTTCTGTTCTGATGGCTGTTCGATGCTCGCCGGATCACGCAGCGAAAAACTGGTGCGCACGGTGGCGCGTGATGGACGCGGACGCACGGCAGGCGGCATTAATCCCGATTTCCTGTGTGCGCTTGGCCGCTACACGGTTGACGTAGTTCACAGCCCCGAACGCATTGATCGCCCCATGATTCGGCGCGGAGAAAATCTGATCCCGACCACCTGGGACGATGCCCTGAATTATATTGCGCAGCAGTTGACCGCGACAAAAGCGCAACACGGCAGCGCTGCAATCGGTGTCATCAGCGCGGGACGCCTGCTCAACGAAGATCAATTTACGCTCAAAAAATTTGCGACTGAAGTTCTGGAAACTAAAAATGTGGAGTTCTTCCACGACAATGACGAAATTGATCTGGCCTCGTTTTTTAAGAATGGTTCGCCCACAATTGCCACGCAAAAACATATTCAAAATGCTGACACGATTTTACTGATCGGTTCTGATCCGAACGAAGAAAATCCGTTGACAGCGTTTTCTGTGCGCTGGGCTGTCAGGCGCAAATCAGCCCGCCTGTTAATCGTCAATTCCGTTGCCAGTCGCCTTGAACGGCAGGCTGAAATTTCCGTCCGCGTTCGCCCCGGCAGCGAAAACGCGCTGGTCGCCACACTGCTGGATGAAAGCATGGCGGGCGAAGCCGCAGACGTGATGGGAGCCAATGCCGATGACCTCAAAGCAATTCGCAAAATCATTCTCGAAAGCGAAAAAGTTGTCGTAGTTTTCGGCGCGGAATTGCGCGGCGCGGCGCTGGAAGCATTGTCATTACTGGAAGAAACGCTGGCTGCTCCCAGCCCCGAAGCAGTTGCCGCAGCGCGCAAATCTTATCTCGACGCACAGCAACGAATGGCGCAATCCACGCAATCCACCGCCAAACCTGCGCTCAACGACAATCCTTATTCCAACATCACGCCGCAACCAACGCTGGAAGTCGGCGAAGAACCAGTACGCAGCGCAACCAAATTTTCGTTTACGCCGCTCGTGCGTTATGCAAATTCGCTGGGCGCTTATCAAATGGGGATGGATGCTTCACTGACGGGCGGAATGATTGCCCAGGCGATGCTGGTCGGCGCGGGCAGTGCGATCAAAGCGTTGTATGTTGTCGGCGAAGATATTGTGACCAAAGCAGAAGAGCCAAAGGGAATGCGGCACTTGTTAGCCAAGCTTGATTTCCTGGTCGTTCAGGATATGTTCATGACCGAAACAGCTCGACAAGCCAACGTAGTTTTACCAGTCACCAGTTCCTTTGAATCACAGGGAACACAGGTTAATAACGGCTCGCAGGTACAAATGGTGCGGCGCACAATTCCGCCCACCGGACAGGCGCGTCCTGACTGGATGGTGATCAGTTCGCTGGCGAAAATGATGGGCCAGGATTTCGGTTATCAGGGCGCAGTCAAAAATGTTTTCAAAGCGATTACCGAACAGGTTGTCGGCTACAGCGGACTTTCACACAATGCCCTGGCGAACGAAGGGGCGATGATAATCGAAAGTGCGAAAGTTGACGTGACGAAAATTAATCGCACGGAATTAACAGCGCGGCTGAATACTGAATTAGCGAATATTGATCAAAGTAAACGGGTGGAAACTTCAGATCTGACAGCAAAGGCTGGCTCGCGGTTACACAAACGGTATCCTGCCGTAACGCAATTTTCAGCCATGTTACCGCTGCATCCGACCAATGGACTGGTGCCGGCCTCGCAGGTTGAAAAAACAAAAGTTGTCATGTTTCCGGCATAAGTAATTCAGCTCAAAACAACCGCTAAGCAGTAATATTCAAAATTATTCACTATGCAAATTGACCAACAATCAATTCAATTCTTTATCGGGATTCTGCTCAAAGTCGCTGTCCTGTTTGTGATTGGATTGCTGTCTCCGATTTCGATGAATTACATTGAGCGCCGCGCTCTGGCTTTCATGCAAATGCGCCTGGGGCCAAATCGCACGGGGCCGTTTGGGTTGTTGCAATCATTGGCAGATGGAATCAAATTCGCCTTCAAAGAAGATGTAGTTCCGCTGGCAACGAATAAATGGCTGTATATTTTCGCGCCGGTCGTGGCGGTAGTCCCGGCTTTTATGGCGACTATTGTTTATCCGCTGGGGCCAAAGCAGGTTGATCTTCCGTTTGCCGCTACCATCAATTCATTCGTTCACTCGCTGACTGGAATTCAACTCAGCCTGAGCAAATTTGATATGCACGTCACCAGTTTCAATATTGGTTTGTTGTATGTGCTGGCCGTGACGAGCATCGGCGTTTACGCGATTATGATGGCGGGCTGGGCCTCGAATTCCAAGTTCAGTTTGCTGGGCGGATTGCGCGCTTCGGCCCAGATGATTAGCTATGAATTAAGCTTATCTCTGGCGCTGGTCGGCGTCCTGATTCAGGCCGGATCAGCGGATTTATACAAAATTGTTGAGGCGCAACAGGGATCTTATTTTGGCTTTATTCCCAAATGGTATGTCTTCGTTTTTCAACCGCTGGGCTTTATGATTTACCTCATCAGTGCGATTGCAGAAACGAATCGCACCCCCTTTGATTTGCCCGAAGCCGAAACCGAACTGGTCGGCGGCTTCCACACGGAATACAGTAGTTCGTTGAAATTTGCGATGCTGTTTATGGCGGAATACGTGAACATGCTGACGGTGTCGGTGCTGGCAACAGCATTATTTCTGGGTGGCTGGAGCGGGCCGTTTGTTACTCAGTTTCCGCTGCTGGCTCCGCTTTACTTTTTGGGCAAAGTATTTTTCTTTATGTTCCTTTACATCTGGTTGCGTGGCACGCTGCCGCGTTTACGTTATGACCAGTTGATGAACTTCGGGTGGAAATTTTTGTTGCCCGCAGCCTTGCTGAATATTTTCATTTCGGCGACGATTGCTTTGTTTGTTCCATAAAAATTCGCAGGCCCCTTTTATGATTGAGCTTCCGCTTCCACAAATTGTCTTTCTCATCATTGCCGCGCTCTCAATTTTCGCTGCCTTCAACGTCATCCTGCAACGCAATCCGCTTTACAGCGCGTTATCGTTGATCGTGACGTTATGTTCGATGGCGGGATTGTTTTTGATGCTGGATGCGCAATTCGTCGCCGCGATGCAGGTTATCGTGTATGCCGGCGCAATTATGGTGTTATTCGTCTTCGTCATTATGCTGCTCAACGTGCGAACCGAAGAGGCGCGGCAGGACAAAGTAAGGTATCTGAAAATTGTCACGCCGCTGCTGTTTATTGCCCTGCTTGCCGAAGTTATTTTTGTCGCCCGTTCCGTTGGCAGCCCTCCGGCTTCCGCCATTGCACCAAATGGCTTGCATCCGTTTGGCACAATCGAAGCCGTTGGCGAAGGATTATTTTCTAACTACCTGATCCCGTTTGAAGCAACTTCCGTTTTAATTTTAATGGCGATGGTCGGCGCGATGGTGTTAGCGAAAAAGCGGACGGCAATCGAAGCTGAGACTCTGGGCAGATTGTTGGAAGAATCCGAGCAGCGGGCAATTTCCGGTCAACCCAGAACAGAACTGGAAGAAGCCCAGGCAGAAATTGCGGCTTAGACCTTAATGTTGGAAAAAAGATTTTTTGACAGGATTGACAGGATGAACAGGATTAACGGCTATCGGCTCGACGATTTATCCTGTCCTGTTTGGTTCTTTTCTTCTTCGTGAATCTTCGTGTGGCTTCGTGGATGAGAAACATTTTTCCTGTATGTGATAGAAGTTTGCCGGACACAAATATTATGGTTCCACTTTCCTGGTATTTAGCGCTGAGTGCGGTTTTGTTCACGATTGGTGTGGCTGGCGTGTTAGTCCAGCGCAACGTGATTTCACTTTTTATGTGCATTGAACTGATGCTCAATTCGGTGAACCTTACGCTGGTTGCGTTTGCAAGATTTCTCAATCAAAACACCGGTCAACTTTTTGTTTTCATTGTGATGGCAGTGGCGGCGGCGGAGGCGGCGGTCGGACTCGCCATCATCATTTCAGTTTTCCGCAACCGCGAAACGCTCAGTATTGACGAAGATAATTTACTTAAATTGTAAGGACGGTGGTCGGTGGTCGGTGAGCGGTAGTCGGTTCCTGCTGACCAAATGTTCAGTAGTTTCTGTAAGAGGTGCGATTATTATTGCAACTCTTCGTGGCAATAACCGACCACCGACGACCGACCACCGACCACTAAAAACCGACCACCCTTTTTTATGCTTAAATGGATCACATTCGCACCTTTGATTGGCGCCATTCTTTGCGGCTTTCTCGGCAAGAAACTTGGTGAAAAATTTGTCAGCTTCGTCGCCTGTGGCTCAGTGGCAGTCTCAGCGGTACTGGCTTTTTTTGCTTTCTTCACGCAACTGCTCCCCGCACAACCAGATGCCGAAGGTGTGCGCCGTGTCCAGGATTTCTTTTTTACCTGGATTCAGGTGGGAACATTTCGCGCTGATTTCGCCTATTTGCTTGATCCGCTTTCGGGCATTTACCTGCTCTTTATTACCGGAGTGGGGTTGCTGATCCATATTTACGCCACCGGATATATGCACGGTGATGATGGTTTTTATCGCTTCTTCGCCTATCTGAACTTGTTCATGTTCATGATGCTGACGCTGGTGCTGGGCGATAATTTATTGATGTTGTTTGTCGGCTGGGAAGGTGTGGGACTTTGCTCTTACCTCTTGATCGGCTATTACATCGAACGCAAAGAAGCCGGAGACGCCGCGAAAAAAGCCTTCATCGTTAATCGCGTGGGCGATTTTGGCTATACGATTGGCGTGATGCTGGCCTTCACAACTTTTTCGACGATTAGTTTTGTCGACAAATCTGTCGGCGGTAATGTGATCCCCAGCCTGCTTTCACAAGCGGCAGAAAAACCATTTGAAGGCATTGGAATGTGGGGGACGATGACAGCAATTGCGTTGTTATTGTTTGTCGGTGCATGCGGTAAAAGCGCCCAGGTTCCGTTGTTCGTCTGGCTCCCGGATGCGATGGCTGGCCCGACTCCGGTGTCGGCCCTGATCCACGCTGCAACGATGGTCACTGCCGGGCTTTATCTGACGACGCGGTGCAGTTCAATTTTCGTCAAATCGCAAACGGCGCTGCTGATTGTCGCCGTCGTCGGAGCTTTCACCGCGATGTTTGCGGCAACCATTGCCATCGCGCAAAACGACATCAAGAAAGTGCTGGCGTATTCGACCGTCTCGCAACTCGGCTATATGTTTCTGGCGTGCGGAGTCGGAGCATTTAGCGCCGGAATTTTCCACGTGATGACGCATGCATTTTTCAAGGCGTTGTTGTTCCTCGGCGCGGGTTCGGTCATTCACGGCATGCACGAAGAGCAGGATTTGCGGCGCATGGGCGGCTTGAAAAAATATCTGCCGTATACCTTTGCCACCATGTTCGTCGGGTGGCTGGCGATTAGCGGCTTCCCCCTGCTCTCAGGATTTTTCAGCAAGGACGAAATTTTATGGCAAGTCTGGTCGAACAATTCCCTGCCCCCTGCCCTGAGTAAAACCCTGTGGTTTCTGGGATTGGCAACGGCGTTGCTGACTGCAATTTATATGACGCGTTTGATGGTGCTGACATTCTGGGGCAAAGAGCGCTTTAACGACCACAAAAACGATGCCCACCACGCCCACGAAATTCATCCGCACGAATCGCCAGCGGTGATGTGGGTTCCGCTGGTAGTGCTGGCCGTGCTTTCGGTCATTGGTGGTTATGTTGGCGTGCCGGCGGCGTTGGGCGGAGGCAATCAGATTGAGCATTTTCTGGAACCAGTGCTGGCTAAAGCCGCTCCGGTCATCAGCGCGACGCATGGCGCAGTCGAAGCCGTTAGCGCACATGCAGCCGAAGCAGCCAGCCACGATTTTACGACGGAGCGAATCTTTACGGTAATTTCAGTTATCGTGGCCCTGCTGGGAATTGGTTTGGGCTGGATGATTTTCAGTGCGCGACCATTGCAGGAAATGCCGAAGCTGCTGGAAAATAAATATTACGTGGATGAATTTTATGATGCCGCCATCGTGAATCCGGTCATGGGAACCGCCAAAAATGTGCTGTGGCGCATTCTGGATGTGCAAATCATTGACGGCATCGTGAATGGTGTGGCGCGCGCGTTTGGTGAAACCGGCGGCGCGATGCGATTTTTGCAAACTGGTTTTGCCCGCAGCTACGCTGCAATTATGATGGGCGGCGCAATTATTTTAATTTTGTATTTTACTTTTCGTTAAGAACAGACCTGACTAATTAAATGGAATCTTACTTACTGACGATATTAATTTTTTTGCCGCTGGTTGGCGCTGCGGCGCTGTGGGGACACAGTTTTTTTTGGCTGAAGCGCTTCCCGCTCGAAAAAATCCGCGAGCATTATCGCTGGATCGCATTAGGCTTTGCGGTAGTCAATTTTCTGCTTTCATTGCTGATCCTGCCGCGTTTTAATGCAGCGGCTTCCGGCTATCAATTGGAAATTAATAAACCCTGGATTGAAAGCCTCGGCGCAAATTATCACCTGGGAGTTGACGGCATCAGCCTGTGGCTCGTGTTGCTCACAACTTTCCTAGTGCCGATTTGCATGCTCGTGACCTGGATCGTGCCGCATAACGTGCGCGCTTACCTGACAACTTTATTGCTGCTGGAAACCAGTATTATCGGCGTGTTTGTCTCGCTGGATATGCTGCTGTTTTATTTGTTCTTTGAACTGACCATCATCCCGATGGGCTTTATGATTGGAGTGTGGGGAGCCGAGCGCGAAAAACGTGTGCCAGCGGCCACGAAGTTTTTCATCTTCACGGTCGTGGGCAGCCTGTTTATGCTGGTCGGCATCATCGGAGTTTATTATTATTCCGGTGCGACTACCTTTGATCTGGTGGAGATCACGCGCAAAATTTCGGAGAACGGAAATTTGCTTCCGACCAAATGGGCGTTCTGGTTATGGCTGGCTTTTGGGTTGGGATTTTTTGTCAAAATTCCGTTGTGGCCATTACACGCGTGGCTGCCTGATTCGTATGTGCAGGCTCCGACTTCGGGTTCGATTATGCTGGCGGGCGTGATGGCCAAAATGGGGGCGTATGGTTTGATGCGCTTCAATCTGCCGCTCTTTCCTGAAGTCTCAAAACAGCTTGCGCCATTTATCATGGCGTTGGCAGTGATTGGCATTATTTACGGCGCATTGATTGCGATGGTGCAAACCGACCTGAAGCGACTGGTCGCGTATTCATCGCTGAGCCACATGGGATTTGTGGTGCTGGGTATCTTCGCCTTCACTTCGCAATCCTTGCAAGGCTCGCTGTACCAGATGCTCAATCACGGAATTTCAACCGGGGCATTATTTGTCTGTGTCGCGTTGATCGCCCAACGCAGGCAAACGCGTGAAATTTCGGAGTTCGGCGGCATGGCGCTACAGATGCCGGGTTATTCGACCGCCTTTATGATTATCGCGTTCAGCAGTCTCGGTTTGCCTTTGCTGTCCGGGTTTATCGGAGAATTTCTGATCCTGCTGGGCACCTTCGCTTCGCCTGTTCCGTATGCCAAAGTTTTTGCCGTGCTTGGAGCGCTGGGTGTCGTGCTTTCGGCGATTTATATTTTGTGGAAAATGCAGCGCGTATTATTTGGCGCGATCACCAAAGAAGAAAATAAACAGCTTGGAGATTTAACCAGGCGCGAACGATTAGCCTTGATTCCATTGGTTGCGCTGGCAATTTTGATGGGTGTGATGCCGATGGCTTTTTTACACGCTACTGACCGCTCAATCAATCAGGTGCGCGACGCAGTTGTTCGCATAGGTCCTAAATAGGCGCAAATTTGTGGCGATAAATTTGTGCTGATGATGCTCTTGTTGGGGCCAAATTTTCTGCCCCCGTTGGAAGTTCAATAAACTTTAGTTTGGCACCACTCCATTGATAAAGGAGAAGAGATGAAGAATAGTCTGTTGATTCTTTTGATTCTAACTGTAGGCGCAGTAGGTATCTTTGTGTTTGGTAGCCAGACGGTTTCCACGCGCGCTCAATCCAAAGATGATGTCGCACTGGCGAAGCAGTTCGTTGGAATGTGGCGACTGGTATCCAGGACACAACGTTTCGTTGACGGAACGACTAGGCAGCATCCGAATAGTGTCGCTTATATTATCTATACTGATACTGATCGCATGTGCTTTGTCGGCATGGATCCTAATAGACCTAAATGGAAATCAGAAACTACCCCAACACCGGAAGAAGCAATTTCAGGGATCACGGGCTTTGGTGGTTATTGCGCCACAGTCGAAGTCCACGCAAAGGACGGATTCGTCGTTCATCACGTTGAGATTGAGAGGGTACCGAACATCGTAGGCCGAAACCGCAAGCGATGGTTTACATTCGAAGGACCGAACCGCTTGGCGTTGCGGGTTGACACCCCAGAACTAACAAAGCCTGTCGTCGAGGACGCGTTGGTCTGGGAGAGAGTCCAGAAATAACGACTAAAATATTGCCGTCTGCATGTGCAGCCATCGGCTTCATCGGTCACGATCAACGTAATCGTGGAATCCTCACATTCATGACCTTTTGCAAAAGGATTCACGGACTATGAGTTCATCAATCGTCACCATCACTACATTCTTTCCAACGTTCGGCGCAGTCTTACTGTTGCTGTACAGCCTGATTTCACTGAAACGAGGCAAAACCCGCGAAGAACTGCGCGAACATTATCGCTGGTTCGCCCTGGGGATCACGCTGGTCACGTTTCTGCTTTCGCTGGGGATTGTTTTAGGGTTTGACAAAACCACGGCTGATCCACAATTAGTAACAAAAGTTCAATGGATTCAGGAACTCGGCGTGTCGTATCACATCGGCGTTGACGGGATTAGTTTGTGGCTCGTCCTGCTGACAACTTTCCTGATGCCAGGCGCAATTATGGCAAGTTGGCCGGTGGGATTGCGGGTGCGCGAATACATGATTTTCATGCTCGTGCTGGAAACCGGCATGATCGGCGTGTTTGTTTCGCTTGATCTGTTTCTGTTTTATCTGTTCTGGGAAATCGTGCTGATCCCGATGTATTTTTTGATCGGTGTATTCGGCGGGGAGAAGCGAATTTATGCCGCCGTCAAATTTGTGCTGTATACCGTCGTCGGCAGCCTGTTGATGCTGGTCGCCATTATTGCGCTTTACTATCTGAACGGCAGCACGACCTTTGATCTGGTCGAAATCACGCGCAATATCACCACTGGTAAGCTGGTGATCCCGTTGAATTTGCAGTGGTGGATGTGGGGCGCATTTGCGCTCGCGTTCTTTATCAAAATTCCGTTGTGGCCTTTCCATACCTGGTTGCCGGATGCCCATACCGAAGCGCCAACCGCTGGATCGGTAATACTGGCGGGGGTTTTGCTGAAAATGGGAACGTATGGGTTGATGCGTTTCAATCTGCCGCTCTTTCCTGAAGTTTCCTACAAGGCTGCGCCCTGGGTGATGTTGCTGGCGGTCATTGGCATTATTTACGGCGCACTGGTGGCGATGGTGCAACCGGATTTGAAACGACTTGTAGCGTATTCATCTGTCAGTCACATGGGTTTTATCGTGCTGGGAATTTTTGCCTTCACCGATAAATCATTGCAGGGCGCGTTGTATCAAATGCTCAATCACGGAATTTCGACCGGAGCATTATTCTTATGCGTAGGTTTTTTGTATGACCGACGACATACGCGTGAAATTGCCGAATTCGGTGGCATTGCACAAACGATGCCGCGTTATTCGACGATGTTTCTGATTACGGTCATGTCGAGCCTGGGCTTGCCGTTACTCAATGGCTTCGTCGGCGAATTTTTGATTTTGCTAGGCACATTTTCTTCGACCGTGCCGTATGCCAAAGCCTTTTCCGTGATTGGCGGGGTGGGCGTCGTGCTGTCAGCAGTATATTTGCTCTGGATGATTCAGCGCGTACTGTTTGGCAAAGTCACCAATCACGAAAACGAAATAATGGCGCACCTTTCGTTACGTGAGCGGTTTTCATTATTGCCACCGGTTGCAATGTCTTTGATTATGGGCGTGACACCGATGATGTTTCTGAACGCCAGTGAAAAATCAGTTGAGTCGGTGCGTAGCATTGTAGAAGCCAGCCAATCGTCGCGGGTGTCGAAGTAGCAGTTGGCTGGTAATCTGAGTACTGTGTAAATTAAGTTTTCAGGTGTCCAACAAACTTTAGTTTGTTGCGCCTCGCGGTCACTGTATCTTTGTTGCGAAGCTTCAACAAACTAAAGTTTATTGAACTTTCTTCGAGTTGCCACGCACTAAAGCTGCGTGGCAATTTATAATTCAAAAAACGGCCCAAAAACTCATGCAATTTAGCGATCTCAAACTTGATTATTTTTCTCTTCTCCCGGAAATCATCACTGCTGTGATGGGCGTCATCCTGATGCTCGTGGACGCTTTCTCGAAAAAAGAAGCACGCCGCGCTGGCCCCATCCTCTCGCTGCTCGGCCTCGGAGCGACACTCATAGCGCTGATGTTTTTATGGCAGGAACCAGGCACGACTT
>JAYSTY010000172.1:0-21454 GCA_043719385.1 Blastocatellia bacterium
TCGTTTGAAATGATTCGCCGACGCCGGTGAATGCCCCTGAAAGTGGTTATTGAAATAGCCATATATCGCACTGACATTTTGCTGTAAGTGCTTGAAGGCTTCCGCCCATTGCGCAAATTCCTGCTCGCGCTGAATTTGGACGTGGGAATAATCGGTCAATTCCTGAGGGCCAAGCCAGCGCACATACGCAAAATCTGCGGTGGGATGTTCCACCAGTTGCAACATCGTTTCACGCGCAAACCATTTACTATCGGTGAGCGCGAGCGCGGTTTTATTGGCTTTGAGTAACGCCAGTAAATATTCGCCGACGTCATCCAGCAACCAGTGACGATCACGCAACTCCAGCGCAAAGCGTAAATCTGCGGGCAGCAGTGGCAGAAATTTTTCGAGGGCAGGGAAGGAACGCGGCGAAAAATCCGGCGGCATCTGAATCAGGATAATTGCCAGTTTTTCGCCCAGCCCGCGCACCCGTTCGCAAAATCGCAGCAATACATCTTCACTGTTTTGTAAGCGGTTATGATGCGTAATTTCTTGGGGGAGCTTGAGCGAATAGGTGAAATTTTCCGGCGCTCGTTTGTACCATGACTGGATGGCAGCCGCAGCCGGAATTGCGTAAAAGCTTGAATCAATTTCTACTGTCGAAAAAACTTTTGTGTACAAATCCAGGTAATCACCAGGCCGTGCACTGCGCGGGTAAAACGAACCATGCCAGCCTTCGTAATTCCAGCCCTGCGTGCCGATGTGGAGGTTAGCTTTTTCCATTCACTGGTTTTTCAGCAGTAATATCTCAGCGCGTAATTTTTCAAGCTCAATTTCAGCCTGTTGTCGGGCCGTAGCTTCCGCGTTGGCGCGTTGGCTTTCCGACTCGGCGCGGGCGGCTTCTGCGTTAGCGCGAACGGCTTCTGTGTTGGCACGTTCGGCTTCTGTGTCGGCACGTTCAGCTCCGGTTGGAATTACGTTACCATCTGCATCACACCAGCGCAGCCACTCATCCTGTGTTCCTTCGAATTCGCCCTGCCAGAGTTGCAGGCTTAACCCGACTTCCGGCAAGGCAAAATCGGGACGGCGGCGATAACGACGACCGCCAAAAGTTAGCTCATGGACGAGCAATGGTTCGCCACGCAACACCCGGAACGGATCAAACACAACGTAATAGTAAATGCCCATGCGTCCATAGCGCTGCATTTTCTGATCCATCTCGTGGCCTTTGCGGTTTGAGACAACTTCGAGGGCGACTTCCGGTACCTTATCAAATTCCCAGATAAAGTAGGCGCGATGCTCATTCGCAAAATAAGCCGGATTTGGCTCGACATCCAGACTCAAAAACATATCCGGCGCAATCGGTGGTTGACGCGGCGAAGAAAAAATTCCCACATCTGAATCAGCCAGGAAAATACGTGGTGCGCTGGCGTCTTCCAGCACTGGCGGCTGCCACGAACTATAGAGCGGCTCAACCAGCAAACGGCGCTGCTTGGCGGAAAATAAATTGTCCACAGGAATGTCATCCTCCGTCACGAGCGCACGCGTCAGGGCGCTCAGGTCATACGGCAGATCAAGTAAAGTTTCAGGCATAATGGCACCTCATTGCTGACGCCTCAGCTTAACATAATTTGAGTCCTAACTCTTCCAGTCGTATTCCATCCAATGCGCAGTTTCTTTGGCGACTTCGCGTCCAAGCAATTTATCTACGATGTGAAACGACAGATCAATGCCGGCTGAAATCCCTGCCGATAACATTATGCGACCATTATCAATAAATCTTTGGTCGGGCTGGATGACTGAATTTGGTGCGACTTCACGCAACAAATCCATCGCGCCCCAATGCGTAGTCGCCGCTAAGCCATCAAGCAATCCTGCTTTTGCCAACAACAAAGCTCCCGTGCAGACCGACATGACAATTTCTGCCTGTTGCGATTGAGCTTTTATCCAATCGAGTACGACCTGATTATTCATCAACGGACGCGTCCCGTAACCGCCGGGGATGATCAAAATATCCGCCTGCGGGCAATCAGCAAAAGTGAAATTTGGGTTGACGCTGAGGCCGTTGCGAGCAGTGATTGCAGCAGAAGTTTCAGCTACGGTGAAGACGTTGAAAGGCTTGTTGCTATTACGTCCGCTTGTGACGGCGAAGACTTCAAACGGGCCGCAAAAATCCAGGACTTCAACTTCATCGAAAATAAAAATGGCGACGTTTCTCATAGCTGTGGCGCAAACTTTCCAGTTTGCTTTGGTTCACGATAAATTGTCAGTTCAGAAAATCGCAATCTGGAAAGATTGCGCTACTTGAAAAATAATTTCCCGAAGCGTTCAGGATTATGCGGGTTCGGTTTTTTCATGCCTGAATTGCTCCACATGCTCAGGCGGCGCTTGGGTTCCGTACCGTCCCAGCGGTTGAGTTGAATATTCCATTGATCGCCTTTTTTAGGAACAGCATTCAGGCTTTTGAAAGGAATTGCTACTTCCAGAGTCCAGCTACGATCCTGATCGGAGCTTTGATTGAGCGTACCATTGATCGAAGTTTGCAAAAGAATTCCTTCAAGATTTGGTGTCATGTCGAGCTTTTCAGGATATGAAAAAAAGTAATCGTAAAGCACGCCACGCGCATTCATCTCGAAGCCGAAATAATGATCTGCTTTGGGATTTGTGTTGATGAAAATTTCTACGCAATCGTCTTTGTAAACGGGATCATCGCGGTTTTCTAAAACAGCCGTGATGTCGTTGTCTTCGCATTCATAACCAACATTTAAATAATTTTCATCACGTAACAGCTTTACTGTCGTGCGTTGTTTTTTTCCAGTTTGATCTTCCCACGGAAACATCAAGACGACAGGGACCGTCTGTTTCCAGGCTTTTTCCGTGAGCTTGCCATCCACAGAAATTTTTTCTTTGGTGGATTTTACGTTGTAGCTGGGAACAGGTGGCAGCCCTGTAATTTCAGTGTATTTATCAGCCAGAGAAGCTGACGCGAAGACTGTGACGAAAAAAATGGACAATAAAATTTTCATAGAGTTACCAGACAACCCATCAGTCGAAATTCAATTTAATTTACCGACCACCGACCACCGTTTCCTACCAGTCAACCACACTGCCATCGTCCGCGTCGTAGCTTTCCTGATTCTTCCAATCGTGACCGTAGAGATCATTTTTCTTCATCAATTCTTCATCCAGTTCAATGCCTAAACCGGGGCCAGTCGGCAAATCTAAAAATCCATCACGTACCTTGAACGGATTTTTGATGTAGCCTTCGCCTAAACTGACCTGCTCCTGACAAAGAAAATTGGGAATCGAAGCGGCGATCTGAATTCCGGCTGCCAGAGAAATCGGGCCGAGCGGATTATGTGGCGCTACTGTCGCGTAAAAAGCTTCCGCCATTCCGGCAATAATTTTGACTTCGGTGATGCCGCCAGCGTGGCAAAGATCAGGCTGCAAAATAATCGAAGCACGTTTTTCAAGAATTTCGCGGAAGCCCCATTTCGTGAAAATTCGCTCGCCAGTCGCCAGTGGAATATGCGTAGTTTTTGCTAACTCCGCCATTCCTTCCACGTCCTGACAATTGATAACTTCTTCAAAGAAAAACGGGTAGTATGGCTCCAGCGCTTTGATCAAAATTTTCGCCGTGCCGGGTTGAATCGCGCCATGAAAATCAATCGCAAGGTCGCCGTCTTTGCCGACAATTTCTTTCAGCGCCGCGAATTTTTCTACGCAATTGTCAATGTATTGCTTGGTTTCGACGGGACGCGCCGGACGATCATTCAATTTTGCCGGGCCGCATTTGAAAGCGGTGAAGCCTTCGGCTTTGCGTTTTTTGATGTCTTCGGGAGTACGTGCGTGCGCATACACACGAATGCGGTCGCGCGTCGGGCCGCCGAGCAATTCGTAAATTGGAACGCCGAGTAATTTACCTTTCAGATCCCACAACGCCTGATCAATCCCGGACAGCGCACTGGTCAAAATCGGGCCGCCGCGATAAAACGCGTGACGATAAATTGCCTGCCAGTGATGCGCGACGTTGCGCGGGTCTTTGCCGATTAAATACGGAGCAATTTCCTTGACGGCTTCGGCGCAGGTCAGCGCACGGCCTTCGGTGATGGGTTCACCTAAGCCGTAAATTCCGGCGTTGGTGTGAACTTTTAAAAAGAGCCAGCGCGGCTTCACGAGGAAGGTTTCAAGCTTCGTGATTTTGACAATCTCTTTGGCCTTCGGAGTCACGCCTTGTCCGGTCTGGCGCGGCGCGACGATTTCTTCGGAGTGGGCTTTTGATTTTGTTTGCGCGTTAACAGCGGCTGCGCCAAAGGTCGCGGCAATTGCTGTTTTGAGTATTGAGCGTCGAGATGTTTTTGACATGGCAAACTCTCCTAATATGGTTGTAAATTTATTGGCAGTAGATTTCCTGCGGAGGAAATCTACACCATCTCAATACAACTTGTCATTGATGGGAACTTGCTGGATGTAAATTGTTGCGCTCAACTTTGGCTATTTTAACTCACGGGTTGCAGGCAGTATTTTGTTAATGATTATATCCTGCATCAGTGCTGTCTCTGTTTCTGGAAGATTATGACCGGATTTTTCAAACCAGAAAAAATTCTTTTTCGGAGCTTTTAACTTTTTATAGAATTTTTCCGTGATCGTTGCATTTGTTTGAAAATCCTTTCTTCCGGCAAAAAAGTAAACAGGACACTGTAACGACGGAATATTTTCCATCTGATTCATTTCACTTATTTCCTTAAATATTCCACCCCAGTTTTTTTCCCATTGCCGCAGCATCGGCTTTATTTCTTCCATCTGTTCATCCGTAACTTTTTCGCCGTCAAATTCAGTTTGCCATCTGAATTGAATAAGTGTCTGCTCAAAATCTGTCGTTGGAATTTGAACAGTGGCAAGTTCATCAATTGCTCTTTGGTTATTGATTTTCTTGAAATATGTTTTCATCTTATCCAAGGCAACCCTCCGGCTTTCCATATCATTGACAGGCGGGCTCATTACAACGAAAGCGGATAAAAGTTCCGGGTATTTTTGCGCGACATGAAAACCTAAGACAGTCCCCATCGAATGACCAATTAGATAAAGTTTTTTCCGCTCGAACCTTTTAAGCAAATATTCGATTACCTCGTGCGTGTCATTCTTTGTCAGGTTTAGCGTCAACGGTTGCGGCGATTTATTTAACTCCAACGTTTTGCCGTATTCGCGTTGATCCCATAGCACAACGACAAAATGCTCCTGCAATTTTGAAATGAGCTTATCCGCTCTGGCGATAAAAGACGCACCAGACCCGTTAGCGCCGTGCAAATAAAGTAAGACAGGCTTAGTCGAATCTTTTCCTTTGATACTGATAACTTGTTTGATTCCGCCGATGTCAATCGTTTCGGTCGAATCAATTCCCGCGCCGAAACTTTTGTCGGTTGAATTAGGTGTTTGAGCTACGCACGCAGTTGCCAGCAATATAAACAGAGCAATTAGTTTTAAAATTTTCATTTGGAGATATGTTTTGAGACCTGCCGTTATTAACAACTTATTCATTGAAAAAAGATTTAATCCCCTGAATCGCCTGCCGTGTGCGTTCTTCATTTTCAATCAGCGCGAAGCGGACATATTCATCACCTGACTGTCCAAATCCAACGCCGGGAGCGCAGGCGACTCTGGCTTTGGAAATTAATTGTTTCGCAAATTCCAGTGATCCCATCTTGCGATATTCTTCCGGGATTTTTGCCCACACGAACATGGTAGCCATCGGCGGCGTGACTTCCCATCCTGCCGCGTTCAGGCCTTTGCACAGCACATCACGACGGCCCTGATAAACGGTGGCGATTTCTGGTACGAGCGCATCACAATCGCGCAGCGCAATAATCGAAGCGATCTGAATTGGCTGAAAAATTCCATAATCAAGATAACTTTTCAGGCGTGTAATCGCGGCGATGACTTGCGCATTGCCACAAATAAATCCGACACGCCAGCCCGCCATTGAATAACTTTTCGTCATCGAAAATGTTTCGACCGCGACATCTTTGGCGCCTTCGACTTCAAAAATGCTGGGAGCTTTATAGCCATCAAAAACCAAATCAGCGTAAGCTAAATCGTGAATGATGAGCCAGCCGCGATCTTTGGCGAGGGCGACAGCTTTGACAAAAAAATCTTTCGGCACACACATCGTCGTCGGATTGTGCGGAAAGCAAAGCACTAAAATTTTCGGTTGCTGCGACGGCGGATATTCCAGTTTATACAATTGCTCCAGCATCGAATCGGCGCCTTCGAGGACGTTGATTCTGATAAGTTCACAGCCCGCAATTGTCGCCGCAAAAGAATGAATCGGATAGCTTGGATCAGGCACAATCACGCGGTCTCCCGGTTCGACTAAGGCCATGACCAAATGCGAAAATCCTTCTTTGGAACCAAGCGTCGCAATGGCTTCGGTGTCAGGATCAATGTCCGCATTAAAGCGCCGTTTGTACCATTTGGAAATCTCAAGTCGGAGATTTGGAATCCCTTTGGATTGCGAATAGCGGTGATTTTTAGGATTTCTCGCCGCTTCGACGAGTTTGTCTACGATGGGTTCAGGCGTCGGCAAATCAGGGTTGCCCATCGAAAAATCAATGATGTCTTCGCCGCGCCAGCGCGCTTCCATTTTGAGCTGGTGTGTGACGGCAAAAACGTAAGGCGGAAGTTTTTCAATTAATGGAAATCTAAAATTCATAAAAAAGTGGTCGGTGATCGGTGGTCGGTGGTCGGTAAATGCCAGTGGTCGGTGGACAGTGGGCGGTTGTCGGTTTATTTTAGTAAGACGTCACTGGATAAATTAATTGCCAGGATGCAACGCACGATTAACCAAATAAACCGAAAACTAATAACCGACCACCGATCACCGACCACCAGTTTTTTTCACCGACCACCATTATGAACGAAACAGAATTCAAAAATTCAAGCCTTGAAATTCTCATTCCTGCGAATGTTTTGCAAGCCCGCATCGCCGAACTTGGCGCAGAAATCGCCCGTGATTATGCGGGGCGGAAACCTTTGCTGGTTTGTGTCCTCAAAGGAGCAATGGTTTTTATGGCGGATTTAATTCGCGCCATTGATTTGCCGCTCCATCTTGATTTCATTGCGGTCTCAAGTTATGGCGCCGGCACACGCTCGACGGGTGAAGTCAGAATCGTCAAAGACCTTGATGGTGCGGTGGAAGGCCACGACTTAATTTTTGTCGAAGATATTCTCGATACGGGTTTGACCCTGAGTTATTTATTGGAAAATTTTCGGTCGCGGGGCGCAGCCTCCATCAGGATTGCCGCTTTGCTCAACAAGCCTGATCGCCGCAAAGTAAACATCGAATTAGATTATAAAGGCTTCGATATTCCTGATAAATTCGTCGTGGGCTATGGTCTGGATTTCGATGAACGCTACCGCAATCTGCCGTACATTGGAGTGGTGAAAAATGTTGGGTAAATTATTGTAACTGAGGAGGACTTGGGGCTTGGGCTTTTGGGCTTGGAGCCGCAGCGCGAAGTATTCGCTTTCGGCGACAGTCACGCCAGAATTAATCTTCTGGCCAAGGTGAATTTGCAAGACCTCGCCAAAAACCAAAGACCAAAAGCCAAAGCCCTCAGCACTGACAAATTATTTAGTTTTCGATTTTGACCTACCGCTTGATTTGACGTTGAAAGTAATAACGCCGCTGACCTGAACGGGCTGGCCTTCAAACTTAGCCGCAGAAAATACCCACTTTTTGGCCGCTGCAAGGGCTGGGCCAGTGGTTGCTGCCGGGCCATCCAGAATGCGCGCAAACACTACTTGTCCGGTGGTCGAAATTAATACTTCAACTTTTGCTTTTCCACCTTTAAGCTGAACGATTTCTTGTTTGGAAGCTTTTAATGCACCGCGCCCCGGGCCAACGGAAACCGCGCCTCCGGTTGCGCCAACGCCACTTGGAGCCGGGCTTCCATCTTCGGTTTTGACAGTTTTCGGTTTGGCAGTTTTGACGACAGGTAAAACCGCGCCGGCACGCGTTAATGGTTTTCCGCCCTCAAAGGTCGCAAGCATTGGGTCAAGCATCTGCTCCTGTTCTTCCTCGGTAGTAGCAAATTCACCAATCTGAATTGTTGGTGTGCCAAAATCATTTGTGGCGCCGGCCTTGTGGAACTTGATCGCTTGTCGCAAAGCCGTCAGCGCAGCTTTCCTTTGTTCATTGGCTTTGGCTTCGTCAGTGGCAATTGCTGCTGCCTCGGCGTGCAGGAGATTTAAAATATTGAAGGCTTCGGCATAATCCGGTTTGATGGCTAAGGCTTTGTTGACGCTGGTAATTCCGGCTGTAACGTGTTCGTTGGCGGTGGCGAATTCTTTATCCGTCATTTTATAAACCGTTTTACCAGCCAGCAGGTTGCCCCGTTTGGCAATGATTTCATGCGACTGTCGCCATCGTGTCAGCGCAATCATATACGAGCAAAATGCCTTAACTGAATTTGTCTGATTGGGCAAATCTGCGCGGCGCTGGAACAGTTCACGGGCTTGTGCCTGATTGCCGAGTTGATAGGCGGTCAGCGAAGCGTAACCCAGCGCATCATTGTTGGTGGGTTCAAGCTTGAGCGCCGCCGCAAATTTTTTCGCGGCCTGATCGTATTTAACTTTGCGGTAAAGTTGAATGCCCTGCGCGATGTGATCTTTGGCAGTTGCCGGCGGCGGAGTCGGTTTCGGCGGGTTTTGTACCGTTGCATTTGGCGTTGGATTGGTCGGGGCAGTTTGGGCAAAGCCGGAAAAACTGCCCAAACAACCAACGACTAAAACAACAACCAGAAAAAATATTTGGGGGGGCGAACTAATTTTCATAAAATTCATTTCGTCAGAGTTTGTAATCATCAGCGCTTAAATTCTTGCCTACAAATAACTCCGATTGAAGGGAATTGGCAATAGCTCAGCTATCGTTACGATTTCGGTCTGGCCTTCTAAGTTCGCCATTAATACTTCCGCATCCGGTGTAAATAAATCAGAAATCACCTGGCGGCAGGCTCCGCACGGGCGCACCGGATAGGGCGCATCGGCGATGACAGCGATGCGTTGGAAGTCGTGGACGCCCTCGGAAATAGCCTTAAAAATGGCGACACGCTCGGCACACATTGACAACCCATAGCTCGAATTTTCGACATTACAGCCCGTGAATACTCGTCCGTCGGCGGCTTCAAGCGCGGCTCCGACTTTGAAATTTGAATACGGCGCATGCGCGAATTCGCGGGCAAGATGGGCGATTTCAATTAACTCGTTATTCGTCACTAAGTGGTCACTTTCGCTAATTCTTTTTCGATTTGAGCGTGAATTTTTCCCGTAATCAAATCAATTCCGACTTCGTTGTAGCCGCCTTCAGGAATGATGACATCGGCAAAGCGTTTGGATGGTTCCACAAATTGCAGGTGCATCGGGCGCACGGTGTCGAGGTATTGCGCGATGACCGATTCAACCGTCCGTCCACGCTCGGCGACATCGCGCTGGAGGCGGCGAATAAAGCGCAAATCGTCCGCCGTCTCGACAAATATTTTCACGTCCATGGATTCACGCAACCGTGCATCATTAAAAATCAGGATGCCTTCGACAATGACAATTTGTTTGGGCGTGACGTGTTTGGTTTCAACTTTCCGTGCATGGACAGTGTAATCATAAATCGGCATCTCAATCGCTTCGCCGGCTTTCAACGCCCGCAAATGGTTGGCAAACAAATCATTGTCGAGCGCGTCAGGGTGATCAAAATTTACATTTTTTCGCAGGCTCAGGGGCATATCGCCAAGGTTGCGATAATAACTGTCCTGCGGAAAATACACGACGTGTTCCTGCGGCACATTTTCCAGAATCCGCCGCGCCACAGTAGTTTTCCCGGAGCCAGTGCCACCACAAATGCCAATTATCATAAATAGGTTTTTGGTCTTTGATTTTTGGCCTTTGGTTTGTTTTCAGGTGCGTGAGCTTGTGCGCTGATCGCAAGCTGCTACTTCAGCAAAAAAACAAAGATCAAAGCCCGAAGTCCAAAGACCGATTTCAAAGATAAGAAATTACCTTTTTCAATAAGGCAATAAAATCGTCTGCCACTTCTTTGCCTGCCTGCATCACTTCGGCGTGATTGATGGGTTGATCCAGGACTCCCGCCGCCGCATTGCTGATGAGCGAAACGCCAAGCGTTTTCATGCCCATCTGGTTTGCCACAATCGCTTCCGGCACGGTGGACATCCCGACCGCATCGCCGCCCAGCACACGCATCATCCGAATTTCGGCAGGTGTTTCATAATTCGGACCCTGGAGCGCAAGGTAAACCCCTGACTCAAGCCGCAGCCCAATTTCCGTGGCACATTTTTGCGCCAGCCGTTGATATTCACGAGAGTAAACTTCGGTCATATCAGGGAAGCGCGCGCCAAGTCGGTCATCGTGTTTCCCGCGTAACGGGCTTTGGAACATCATGTTGATGTGATCGGAAATCAGCATCAACGCTCCCGCATGAAAATTCGGATTGATACCGCCTGCCGCATTGGTCAGGATTAATTTTATTACCCCCATTACGCCAAAAGCGCGAATCGGCAACGTGACTTCATCCAGCGAATAGCCTTCGTAGTAATGAAAACGCCCCTGCATCACCGCGACGGTTTTATTTTCGAGTTGCCCGATTACCAAATGACCGGAATGCCCTTCGACCGTGGAGCGCACGAAATCAGGAATGTCGGTGTAAGGCAGGCTGATTTTATCCGCGAGTGTTTCCGCAAACGCGCCCAGCCCTGAACCAAGGACTACGGCGATGTCAATTGGGCGTGCGATTTGGGATTGAATATAATGTGCCGAAGCCTGGGCGCGGTCAAAAATTGATAAAGACATATTGGTTAGTTTCGGGTTTCGAGTTTTTAGTTTCGAGGAATACTGTTTCAGGTTTTAGGTTCCGAGCGTAAATTGTTAAGGTTCCTCATCACACGACAACTGTAATACACCGCTTCTTTATCCGCGAAACCCGAAACGCAAAACTCGAAACTCCCTGCTCGAAACTTAATCTTTAGAGTAAGCGATGCCGAGCGCTTTTGGTGGCCTGGCACGACTGATAAACCCTGCCAGCACGACGATAGTTAGGACGTAGGGTACGATTTGGATGAATTGATTGGGGATGTTCACAGTCCCCTGCATCCGAATCGCTACGGCCTCAGCAAAGCCAAATAACAGACACGCAAAGAAAGTCCCGACCGGGTCCCATTTACCAAAAATCAACGCTGCCAGCGCGATGAAGCCGCGCCCGGCAGTCATATTGCGCGTGAACAAAGAATTTTGCCCAATCGAAAGATACGCTCCGCCCAGGGCCGCGAGTGCGCCGGAAAGCAAAACTCCGGCGTAACGCATTCGGAGGACATTCACGCCCGCGGTATCAGCGGCTTCGGGGTTTTCTCCGACGGCGCGTAACCGCAAACCAAACCGCGTGCGATAAATCACAAAAAATGTAATCGCTACTGCCAGCAACGCAAAATAAACCAGCGGGTTCTGATTGAAAATTGAGGCGAGCACCGGAGTGGTTGATGAATTGAAAATTTGCCAGTCCGTGAGTGTTTGTTCGCGTGGTAATTGCGGTGTGTTTCCGGTTGTATCGAAAAAGACGCCGCACAACAAAGCCGGAATGCCTAAAAATAAAATGTTGATTGCCGTGCCGCTCACGACCTGATCGGCGCGAAAATTAATCGTCGCCGCCGCATGAATCGCCGCAACAAATAATCCTGCGACAATTGCCGCGCCCAGGCCAACCCAGGGATTATGCGAATAAAATGTGACCAACGCAGCGGTAAAAGCTCCGGCCAGCATTATGCCTTCGAGCGCAATGTTGATGACGCCGGCACGTTCGCAATAAAGCCCGCCCAGCGCCGCCAGAATCAAGGGCGTCGCCAGACGCAGCGTTGAGGCAATGAGGGTGAAATTAAAGATGTTTTTCATGGTAAATAGTTTCGCGTTTCGGGTTTCGCGGTTACAGAGGCCAGGCAATTTGTCTTTTCTTAAATGCAATCCTTAACGAATAACCTCGAACGGTATTTCCCCGAAACGCAAAACGCGAAACTAACTAATGCGTCAACGCATACATCACATAATTCACGCCGAATTTGTACGCTTCATTTGTTTGTTCAATTGGCGCAAAAGGATTGTCGGAAAATTGCCAGTAATCGCTCACATCGTTGTTGTAGTTAAGAATCATCATCAGGCGTCCGCTGCTGTCTTCCAACCCCCAGAACTCCGGTTTCATTGTGCCGAAGTTCCCATAAGGCGGCGGCACGTCCAGCGTCTTGATCGAAAAAAAGCAATTGAAGACCGGATGAGAAAGGTCCAGTTTTTTGAGTGTGTATTCAGGAAAAGCTTTTTTGACCTGCGGGACAAAGACATCCCAATCCTGCAAACGAAAGTCATCAACCAGAATAAAACCACCGCGCAAACAATATTCGCGCATCCCGGCAATTTCCTGATCGCTTAAATTCATAAACCCCATCTCGCACAAATAAGCGATGGGATATTTGTACAAATCAGGATCAGTGAAGCCGTAAATTGGTTCGTTGACATCCAGATTGATGTCAGTTTTAGAAAGCTCCGAAATAATTTTATTCAGATGGCGACCAGCGCCCGGCCAGTCGTGTGACCAGGGCAAGCCGCCATCTCCCAGATGCGTCCCGAATCTGAACATGCCAGCCGACATTCCGAGGTCAAACCTGAGCCGCGCCATAATGAAACGACCGGACAAATCAGGCTGATCTTTCGGGACTTCGTAAACTGTCGGGAGGCCTTCGGCATTTAGTTTGCGGTGCTGTTGCTGACCGCCACCGCCGCCACGTCGTTGCGCGATTGCAACTGTAACCACCAGACAAATCACCAGCAGCGCCGCGACCGTCAGCGGTAAAAAATATTTTGCTTTGTAAGAATTGATTAACCGCATCGCTTCTTCCTGATTTCCTAAGCAAGCATTAATTTGCTCGCAACTTTAACAATAACTCCAGCGCTTTGCCATAACTCGGAGCCATTTCGAGCGATTGCAAAAGAGCCTTGCGCGAATCCGCTCGGTTGCCGTCAGCAAACAGCGCCCGTGCCAGATTGTAATGCGCTTCGGCTAAATTTGCAGGCTTTAATGCCAGCGCCACTTGATATTCCGTAATTGCCGCTTTTGAATCATTGCGGTCAAAGTATAAATCTCCGGCCAGGCTGTGTAACGACGGATCAAATGGATTGATATAAAAACTGAGCTTTAACGCCTCCAGCGCACGGGTTTTGTCGCCCAGCGCCAGCCGCAACTGCGCCAGTTTTTTGACGCCTTCGTAATCATTTTCATCAACTTTAAGCAACGCTTCGAGCGTGTAGGCCTGGGCTTGTTTGTCACCCTGTTTTTCATAAATACTAGCGAGTAATTCGTAAGCATTTCCTTCCCCCGCATAGTAAGGGAAAACTTCAATGGCGTGCTTTAAATAACCAATCGCTTTATTCGCGTCTTCATCTTTGAGCAATGTTCCAGCCCGTAGATTTGAAGCAAAATCATCAGGGTTTGCCGCGACGCCAGCGAGGATGGATTCTTTGCCCGGCTTTTCGTTAGAGGGCGGACGTTTCCACAACGATTCCGCTGCCTTGATATATCTGCCGACTTTGCCCTGAATATATTCGTTGAAGCCTTTGTCGAATTCCTCATTCGATATGTTTAGTGTCGTTTGCAAAGCCGCAAGATTTTTGGTTCCTGCCTTATACTTTGCCAGCATCTCCAGGATTTTATCGAAGCCGTATTTGTCCGTAATAAATTCGCAGACTTGCGAAGCCTGAAAATATGCGAGCGGAACTGAATCGGGCGTTTTAGGTCGCAAAAATCCGCCGTCCAAATCTGCGATTTTGAACCATCGTCCGTCGGCGTAGGCTTTGAGCGTCATCACATTCCAGTCATCACCCCAGCCAGCGCGTGCGCGACGTTCTTCGTAAACGCTCAAGCCCTCGGAAAACCAGCGTGGGATGCGGTTGTCGGTCGTTTGCAACGTAATGACGTGCGTGTATTCGTGCCAGAGTGTGCTGCCCCAATTAAATTCTCCGGCCTTGCGTGCGGAGGGCGAATCAAGCGTGACGACCTGACCAAAACAAACGCCCAACGCGCCAAGCCCCGGCAAGCCCAAAGTGCGGACTGCAAAATCTTCATGATTTTCGTAAATCTCCACCGTGATCGGAGCGCGTGGCGTAAATTTGTATTTTGCGCTGAGCGTTTTCAACGCTTCGTCCAGCAAGCCACCAGCATAAGGCGTAATCGCGGGATTTTCTTTAGCGGAGGCGCGAATGATAAATGAGCCGCGATTGATGGTTGGATATTCCGCCAGCACATCTAACAAATCCAGCGTGTTTTTGGCGCGGACATTGAACGGATCGCCTTTGAATCCGATTTCCATTGCGGCGCGACCCTCGGTAACTTTTCCCAACCGTGTCAGCGCGATGCCGTAATTCAAATGCGCGTCCCATAAATTCGGCGTGAGCGTAAATGCTTTTTGTGAAAATTCCGCAGCCTCGGCATAACGTCTGGTGTTGGTCGAAAAATGCGACAGCGTTTCATACAGCCTGCCGTATTTCGGATTGATGGCGAGAGTTTTTTGAAGCTCAGCTTCGTACTCGCTTTTGCGATCCTGCAACCAGAACAGCGCGGCTTGCAGCGAGTGCGCTTCCAGTGAATTCGGATTGATTTTCAGCGCCGCCGCCAAATCTTTTGCGGCCTCGTCAAAGTTTTCACCTTCGATCCGCGTCATTGCTCGGAGGTTATACGCCGCGACATAGTTCGGATTAATTTCCAGCGCTTTGGTAATCGCCGCCTGCATTTCTTCGCCACCTTCGATTTGCTTGTTTGCCGCTATGCCCAAATGAGCACGCGCTGAATTCGGATTAATTTCCAAGGCGTCTTTGTAAAAATCTGCGGCCTCGGCATAGTTATATTTCGATGTGTACAATTCGCCGCCAACCAGTTGCGCTTCGATAAATTCGGAGTCTTCACTGGTCGCTTCGAGGACCACGTCGTTTGCATCTTTGTATTTTTCCAGGTACGTCAATGCCTGGGCAATCAGCGTAAAATCTTCGGCTGATTTTTCATCTTTGGCATTGTAAATTTCCGTGAAGGATTTAAAGATCGGCGTTGCAAGTTCTTCTTTGCCAGTCAGCACGAGTAATTCAGCCCGGCGTAAATCGGCGCGATGTTTGGGCGTTCCTTTGGAGATTTTACTGACCTTCTCAAATTCGGTAATGGCTTCTGCATAACGTCCCGTCGCCGCGTACACTTCACCCAGCGCAAGTTTGGCGGCGGGGCTGTTGAATTTCTTCGCGGCGTCTTCGGCTTCTTTGTATTTGCCGGTTTCGAGATAGGCGCGGAGCAAGCCCGCCTGTGCTTCATCAGGATTAGCCGCCAGCAAACGATTGAAGGCAGTGATGGCTTCGGCATAGTCGCCTTTTTTTAAAGCTTCCTGCGCTTCTTCGAGCGTCGGCGCTTGTGCGGCAGCGCAAGCGGCAAAAAGAACGAGCGCCACTGAGAACATTGAGATAATAGAATTTGCTTTGATTGCGTAGATACATTGACGAAGCATAATTTTGACTTCCCCTTACTTTTGCTTTGCCTTAATTTTCTCGTTCAGCTCGGCCAGTTGAATTAATAATTTTTCCAACTCTAATTCATATTCATCCGGTTTCAGGCTGGCTTTGCGCGTTTTCAATTGTTCGACTTCGCCCTCAAGCCGAATCCGATTAGCATAAAAATTTTGTAACTCTACATCGCCCCCGGCCAGTTGATACAGCAGGGAATCGAAGTAAGTAAGTTTAGCCAGGCTGCCGTCAGCTTCACCAGATTTTTCGCTGCCTTTGCCATCACCGTTGTCGTCGAGCATGGCGTGTTCAGTCACCAGCCGATTCTGCTCTTTGAAAAATCGCTCGGTTAATTTGTTGGCATACTCGAACGCTTCCAGCACGGAAATGCGCTGGTTTTGATCGGCATCGGATTCTTTGGTATTGAGTGCAGCGATGAAATATTCAGGGAAATGTGTGGCGTTCGTTTCCTGGCCGCTGCGTGTCGCCGTGATTGTGATATGACCCGGCCCTGACAGTGGTTTGATAAAATCGCCACTCGCGCTGGTGGTGTTGACGACGACGACCCGTTTCGATGGCAAAGCCTTGATCAGTGTGCCGTATTCCGTCGCCGTGATGTCGGGGCCAACCAGATTAAATTTCGCTACGCCGCCTTCCGCCGAACCGTGTCCGATGAAGAAAATAAAAACTGTATTGTCAGGTTTGCAATTGCTGCGCAGTGCCGTGAATACCTTCCGCACTTCCACTGCCGTAGCTTTTGCCGGCTCGCTTGATTCCGTCAGCGTCGTGACGTTTTCAGGTGCAAAACCCAGCTTGTCAATTAACGCGCTCTGCAAATCCCCTGTCCATTTGGCAAATTTTTTGGAGTATTCCTCTTCGCCACCCGCACCGGAGATTATCACCGCAAATTTTGACGGATCAGGCACGGATTTGGGTGGTGGTGTAGCAGTTGCACTCGGCGGAGTGACAGCCGGTGCAGCCTGCGTAGTTTTGGCTGGTTGAGCGCAAGCCGCCGCCGTCAGGCAAAGCAGAGAGAAAAACGGAATTAATATTCTAAACGTATGCATGTTTGCCCTTGTGATTACTTGCCGCAAATTGTGACTCCTGGATAATTATTTTATCGCTCGCGTTGCACCCCATAAGAATAGTTGTAAACGCCCTCCCAATGCAAAGCGGAGAACGCTTCGCCGCGCTCAGCATGTAAATTCTATTGCTGTAGCGACGTGCTCATATGGATACCAGTTTGTTACAGACCATGAGTTAGGTTGTGGCTTAGATAATTTCGATGGTGAGAGATGTAAAGCGGCTGAGCCGATGATCGTTCGTAAGGAAGACCTCACATTTAGCGATGACCGCAGCCGCCAGATGTAACGCATCAGGAGTTTTGAAATTGAATTGTGCGCGAATCTCAGTTGCCCGATCTACCACATCGCGTGTCAGCGGAATAATCTCAGAAATCGTATTGGCGAAGTAATCATCGAAATCCTGTAACACAATAGAGTCGCTATTTCGCAAAGGCTTAATGCGGCATTCCAACCGCGCCAGTTCGCTGGTGATGAGTGTTAACCCTGGAACTGACAGCTTCGCCTCTACCGCCGCAGAAAATGGTGGCGTATCTTCAATGTAATAAATAATTGGAGCCGCATCAAGATAGTACCGCATTATTAATCTCCCCAACTTTCACGCTCGGCTTGTATATCGGCATCAATTTCTTCACGTGTACGAGGAACGTGACCGCGTGCTTTTTGCCGCGCACGAATTTCTGCAATCACTTCATCGTGTGGGCGCGGAGGCGCAGGCGCAAGCGGTTCGATTGATAACCTAACCTTCATCGGCCTGAGCGGTAATGTTTCGTCCAGCGTTACAGTTTGATCGTCATTAAGTGTGCCAGTAATAATGTAAGCAGTTTGCATGATATTTACCTCAGCTACGATTATACGTGAATCCTGTAGAATTCGGAGCGCGAATATTTCTTTTCCCCATTGCGCGAACTCCTTGCTGGTTCAACTAAATCTTCGGGCTGCTTTCCTGCATTCGTATTTTTAATTGAGCAAGTAAGTACTCAAGCAAAAGAAAGAAGGTATTTAGAACCAACGTGTTTCAGAGTAGAAGAGAGAGCCGTTGAGAGCTGCTTGAAGGACTCATAAGCGGACAACGGAAGCCACTCGTATTTGAGTTTACGCCAGAGGATTTCAATGAGATTGAGTTCCGGGCAATAGGGCGGAAGAAAAAGCAAATGCATCTCTCCTTTTTCCCAGGCTTTAATTTTGGCGGCAAACGCGGCGCTACGATGCATCGAAGCGTTATCCAAAACGAGCAGGCAGGGCTTGGTCAATTGTGCGCAGTAAGCGTCAAAACAGCGAATCACGAATTCCGCATTGACGGAACTTTCCGTCACGTAGGAGTGAAAAGCGCCGCGCAGATTCAGAAAGCCCAGCACATTCAAGCGGGGCGAGGCGAGGCTCGGTAATTCCAACGGTTGCCCGGGAGCTTGCCAGGCATAAGGGATGCAGGGAGTGAGCGTTAGTCCGGTTTCATCAAAGTAGATGAGATCAAAGTCATAATCGCTGTCAGCGCAAGCCGTGCGCAGCTTGGCTAACTCTTGCTGCGCGGCGCGAAAGTCCGGCTCATTACGCAAAGTGCGCAAGCTGCGCCGCACGCGTTTCCACGTGTAGCCCGCTTGTTTGAGCAGCCGTTTGAGTGTGTCACGGCTGACTGTTTGGCGCAGTTCTTTTTTAATGCGCTGACAGGCTGTTTTCAAAGAGCGTGGCGCCTGCGTGGCGATTTGAATCACTTTTTTTTAGCAGCCTCGTCTGGGAAGAGCGCCGGACGACCGCTTTTCGGATCATCCGCCAGCCCTTCGTATTCGTACTCGTCCCACCAATCCAGCCAGAGCGTGACACGGTCACGATCCTGCTGGTAGATGTCGGCGAGCTGATCCAGCGAATAGCCTCGCGCACTGAGCAACACCGCCTGCGCACGCATCCGCGTCCGATGCGCGGGATCATTTTTATGGATTTCACGCAGTCTCTGTTCCTGCTTTTCCGTGAGCGGCTTGACGAATTTGGTCGGCGTTTTCATAGCCCTCATTATACCTTTTTTTATTTGCTCGACTACTTAGTTCCTGTGAAAGTTCTGGTTCAGGAGCAACAATTTCACGCTCATATAAGGCTTGTTCCACCTCTGTTTCAGAGGCTTGACCGAGGTTTTGTAGCAACGTGGCAAAAGCTGCTTTTTCCTGTGCTTGAATTTCGATAGGCACAGCCTGAATGCGGTATGCCGATGCCGCCTGCCGCGTCAATGCGTACAAAGCATATTGTCCAACCGAAACGCCTTCACTGCGGGCTAGTGATTCTAACTGACGATAAAGTGTCTCAGGTAAATTCAAAGTAAGTTGATTCATAAAAACCTTAATTCACTTTTGTTGAACCAATGCAGTCAGGAATTCGACAGGGCGTAATACGTTTAATCCTAATGACTGTTTTGCTACCCGGAAATCGCGCTCATTGTATGTGACAAGTACGGCCCCTGCGTTCATTGCGCAATCTACCAAATGTTCGTGGCTCGGATCAGGTGTTGAAGGTCGCCATGAGTAATAAATTGTTACAAATTCAGCCTGTACAAGCAAGCTTCCTAAAACTGGCTGAAGTTGTTGCCAGCGTTGCGGTGAAAGTTTACGCCCTAATACGTCTACATACGCATACGCTAATGCATTCGAGATACAGGATTGAAATAATCCTGCCCGCCAGGCGTCAATAACCAAGCCACAAGCACTACCTTGTTTGGTTAGACCTTCAAAGACAACATTCGTATCTATTATTGCACGTAAGAGAGGCGGCATAAAAATATCTTATTCAAGAATTAACTGTGAACAAAGCTATGCTCCGCTCAGTTTATTTTCCCCTCCAGCACGGCGTCCGCTTTTCCAAAAACGCGCCGATCCCTTCCTGTGCATCTGCTGCCATTGCGTTCTGGCTCATCACTTCTTTGGTGTACTCATACGCCTGCGGCTGATCGAGATCAATTTGTTTATAAAATGCCTGTTTCCCGATGCCCAATGTTAAGGGGCTGGCGGCGGAGATTTGGTTTGCCAGCCGCAGGGTTTCTGCTTGCAATAAATGTGCCGGGACGACGTGATTGACCAAGCCCCATTCCGTTGCGGTCTGTGCATCAATCATCTTTCCAGTCAGCAACATTTCGAGCGCGTGTTTGCGTCCGATGCTGCGGCTCAGCGCGACCATCGGCGTGCTGCAAAATAATCCAATCTTTACGCCTGGCGTAGCGAATTTCGCGCCTTCCGCTGCAATCACCAAATCGCAGGTCGCAACTAACTGACATCCGGCGGCAGTGGCGATGCCGTGGACTTCGGCGATGACGGGTTGCGGAATAGTTTGGATTGTTGTCATCAACTCTACGCAGGTATCGAAGATTTTTCGGTATTCGTCAAGGTTGCGATCTGTCATTTCGGAGAGGTCATGTCCGGCGGAAAAGGCTGGTCCTGCGGCGGCTAAAATTACGACGTGAACATCGTTGCTCAGCGCACGAAAACATGTGAGCAATTCCTGCATCAATTCCAATGAAAGCGCGTTCCGTTTTTCGGGGCGATTCATGGTGATGCGGGTGATGTAGTTAGTTGTTTCGACAAGAAGATTTTTGTAGTTCATAGGAATGCGGGTTTTAAGTAGCGCAGGCGGCTCGCCTGCGAACAGCGAGCGCAGCGTCGCTGTTAACATTGCGCGAGAAATTGCTTGCAACGATAAGTTATCCCGGCGTGAGGTGCGCGGCATTGCTGCGCTCGCCGCGTGGCAGGCAGGATGCCTGCGTACCCAGGGATTATCAAAGCAATTTTTCAATTGTAAGTCTTACGTCTGCGTCTTTCCACGCTGCTTTAAATTCAGTTTCGACCCACGTGGCGGCGGCGTTTTTGCTTTGTGCTTTCAGGCTTTCCAGCAAGCCAAAAAGTGTCCGTCCACTGCGCGGATTTATTTTTAAATCTTCACGAAATATTTGTTCGGCGGCGACGGCATCGCCATTCAATAATAACGCCGCTCCCAGTGATTCACGCACCGGAAAATACCAGCCCGGCGGTTCGTCATAATTGAGCGCGTCCTGCGCAACAACGGCTTTGCGCCAACTCTCAATCGCAGCGGTTTTGTTTCCCTGTGTCCACGCAATGCGTGCTGCCAGCACGTGTTCCGCAACTGCCAGAACATCCTTCGCCGGGTTCAATCCGAAGGGCGTTTCGCCCGGCAAATTTTTTACGATCTCACTAAATATTTTTTGTTCCTGTTGTGCTTCCACAACTTTGCCTGTCGCCGCCAACGCTACACCGCGCGCGTAATGCCAGACAGTATTGGTGATGGCAAGGGATTTGTCTGGCGCAGGCAATTTCAGCATCTCGTCCCATTTATTAAAGCGCAGCAGCACGAACATCGGGTAAGGCAAAAAGCCTTCGACCATGGGCATGTCTTTGACGTGTTGCTGGACGTTTGCCTGTAATTCGCGGGCGGCGCGACTGGCTTCGGCGTATTGTCCGGTGCGATTGAAATTCTCGACCTGGAAATGCAGATTGTGACTGAAATACATTGCCGGATACATGCCATTTGCGCCGGATGCTTTGATGTACTGCCGATCTACGGCAGCCGCGTCAATATTGACTTTGGCGGCTTGGGCGTAATCTCCGGTGCGAATGTAAATATGCCCTGGCATGTGAACCAGATGCCCTGCCGCCGGAGTCAGTTTGCTGAGCCGTTCGGCGCTCGGCAAACCACGTTCAGGCTGGCGCGAGGCTTCGACAGCGTGGATGTACAAATGATTGGCGCCGATATGTTGCGGATCGCGGCGCAAGACATCTTCCAGCACGCGCACAATTTCTTCCGTGTTGCCAAGCGGTTTG
>JAYSTY010000173.1:0-8584 GCA_043719385.1 Blastocatellia bacterium
CGGGAAATAACATAGAAAAATTATCGCGCCTTTATTAATCAACAAACCCTGCCACGCACAGCCCAGCAAACCCAGGCTGATAATTGCCAGATCAAAATACAGCAGGAGATTTGACGAAGCTGACGGATTTGTCTTTCCAAACGCCAATGCCACAAATATCCAGACCAAAGCCATGCCCAGATAAATCATCTTGATCGCGCCGGAATCGTTCCATGACCACAAAAAGGCGACGGCAAAGATCGCGCCGAAGAGCCAGCGCAAAAGATTGGCAAATTTATCGGCAGATGTAACGGACAGAGCAAATGCCGCGTCTATATTGTGCGGAAGCTGAGCGAGAATTTTCTGCATGTTTTCGAGGTTCCCAATGAAGTAATAATGGTGCGAAGTAAGGCGAGAGGATACCGCAAAACACTGCTGAAAAAAAAGGGAGTGCAAATAGTTCGCGGTTCGCAGTAAGCAGCTTGCGGGAAAAGCTGTGACTGCGAAAATTTACCGACAAGCTGGCAGCGTTGTCGGACATCTGTGCTGCCTGCTCCGATGACCATTCGACATTTATTGAGGGTTGTTATAACTTCAAGAAATTGCAAAACACTTTATTTCTAAAACTGGAGAAATGATTATGAAAAGATCGTTTGAATTGTTGCTGTTGTTCGGCGTTGGATTACTGTTGACTGGAACCATCCAGGCGCAGAATTCAGAAAAAAAGATACTAATGAAAAAGCTCCCTGCCGCAGTCCAGCAAACTGTGCGGGAACAAAGTAAAGGAGCCACCATTAAAGGCTTCGCGGCAGAAAAGAAAGCTGGCAAGACTTTTTACGAAGTCGAAATGAATGTCAGCGGCCACACGAAAGACCTGTTGATTGATGCCAATGGAACTGTCGTGGAAATTGAAGAAGAAGTAGCGCTCGCCACACTGCCAGCCAGCGTGAAAGCAGGTCTCGAACGGGAAGCAGGCAAAAGTAAAATCCTCAAAGTTGAATCCATCACCAAAAACGCTACTATTGTTTATTACGAAGCAGAAATAAGACGACGCGGCAAAGCAGCGGAAATCAAAGTTGGGCCAGATGGAGCGGCGATGAGCGGCAAGTAATCCCCTCCCTCATTTCATCACATACTGGCAAAATTAATTGTGCTTGAGAAACTGCCTCGGATGATTAAGACCATTTCGCTATTAATCGTTACACTCCTGATTTTGCTAAGCTGTAACGGTTATGCACAAACCACCAATCCGCCGGGAAATATTGTTCTGACACGCGACGAAGCCGTGCGGCTGGCACTCGCACAGGCCTCAAATTATCAACAATCACAACTTGCCGAACGCAGCGCCGCCGAAGATGTCATCCAGGCGCAGGCAGCGTTCCGTCCGAAATTTGTCGCCACGCCTACGCTTATTTACAACTCGCCTGCGATTGGCGCAAATGTGCCGCACACGCCCAGTTTTATTGGGGCAAATGCGGTAACAGAAATTCAGGGACTGGTCGGAGTCACAGGTGAACTGGATGTAGCCAGGCGATTACGTGCGACGCTCAATCGCAATCGCGCCCTGCTCGAAGCCGCGCACGCCGGAACCGACGTTGCTCGCCGCGCCTTAATCGAAGCAACCGAAGAAAACTATTACGCGCTGGCGTTGACCACCGCACGCCGTCGTTCAGCAGAACAAAGCCTGGCCGCCGCTGAAGAATTCGAGCGCATCACCGGACTGCTGGTCACGGGCGGCGAAGTCGCACAGGTGGATTTGCTCCGTTCTAAATTGCAAACCAGCGCCCGCCGCGATGAACTTGAACAGGCTCGCAGTAACGAAGCCGCCACGACAGACAGCCTGCGCGTGCTGCTGGGGTATGAGATGACGATTCCGATTGAAGTCACCGATTTGCTCACGAGTTTGCCGGACGCAACTGAACTACAAAAATTCACCGAGGAAGGAATTGCCAGACGACCGGAATATTTACAATTCGATTCGTTATTACGCGCCGCAAAATTCGACGTGAACATTGCCCGCGCTGAACGTCGTCCGCAATTCACTTATTCAATTAGTGGCGGTTTCGCAACGGATTCATTGAAATGGAACCCATTGCATCAACATACAGGCGTGCTGGCGACAGTTGGCTTAACGATCCCGCTCTTTGATTGGGGCGCCAGCAAAAGCCGCGAGAAACAGGCTGAATTTCGCGCCCAGGCAATTCAATCAACCAGGACTTTAGCCCTGCGTGGTTTCGCGCAACAATTCTCAACAGCGCGAAGCCAGGCAATTTCTGCGACATCGCGCATTCGTCTGACAGGCGCAGCTATCGCTGATGCTGAGCGCAATGTCGAAATTTCCATCGCCCGTTATCGCGCAGGCGAAGCGCAAATCATCGAAGTAACCGACGCGCAAAATACTTTGACTGCGCAACGAACCGCGCTCGTACAGGCAATTTACGATTACCAGGTGGCGCTCGCTCGCCTCAGACAGGCAACTGGACAATGAGCAATTACCAAAAAAGATTAGCTGTGAAGCACCGCAACCTGGCAATTTGCCTCGCAATTATTTGCGCCGGAATTTGGTTCGCAAACTGCAAAGCAAAACCCGCCGAAGCTGAACCGCCCATTGTCGTCAGTGTCCGCGCCGCCAAAGCTGAACGCCAGAATATCGCGGCGAATGTTTCCGCGCTTGGCACGATCAATCCGGCGCAGCAGGCCACAGTCAGCGCCAAAATATCTGCGACAATTGCGCAAATGGCGATCCTGAAAAATAAAGCTGTCCGCGCCGGTGAAATAATTGCCGTGCTTGAAGCCCGCGATTTACAGGCACAGAAAAGAGAAGCCGCCGCCTTTCTTGAAGAAGCGAAACTCAATGCACGAAGCTTAAAAGCAGGCGTCATTCCGCAAGCCGTCGCGCAAACTGAAAAAGACGTTCGGGAAGCGAAAGCCAATGTCGAAAACGCCCGCGCTACTTATGAGCGCCGCGCTGCGCTCTACAAAAATGGCGGCATCTCTGCGAAAGATTTAGAAGCCGCCAAGCTCGCGCTCACAACGGCTGAAGGTCAACTGACGCTTGCCGAACGCACGGCAATGTTGCGAACTTCTGCCATCAGCCCGAACGACACGGCGCTCGCAGAAACAAAAATTAAAGAGGCTGAACAGCGCATCGCCACGCTCGACACGCAACTCAGTTATGCCGTAGTGCGTGCGCCCGTGAGCGGCATCGTCACCGACCAATTTCAATTCAAAGGCGAGTACGCCGCCGCCGGAGCCAAACTCATCACGATTTCCGACATTAGCGAAATCATTATCAAAGCTCCTTTCGCCGATACCGTCGCCGCCCAAATCAAAATTGGCGCAGCCGCTACCGTCAAACCCGCCGATGCCCCGGACACAACATTGACGGGGCGCGTGTCGCTCATCAGCCGTTCCAGCGATCCCGCCAATCGCACGGTAGAAGTCTGGGTAAATTTGAAAAATCCTGGCGGAAGATTGCGTTCCGGTGGAGCCGCCGAAGTCGCCTTCGCCACGCAACACATCAGCGAGGCCGTAGTCATTCCAGCAACGGCTGTGACGCTTGACGCGAGCAACGCCGACAAAGGCACAGTGATGGTGATAGACAAAAACTCCGTCGCGCACGAAAAGAAAGTCACCATCGGCATCCGCACAGGCGATCTGCTCCAAATTACTGAAGGCCTGAGCGGCGACGAAACAGTTGTGACGGAAGGCGGCTACGCATTGCCGGATGGCACGAAGGTGCAGGTGAGCGAAGAAAAAGACGAGAAGGACGACAAAGAAAAAGGCGAAAAGAAAGATGAGAAAAAAGATGCCAAGGATGAATAGGACGACAAAAAATAAATAGAGCGCCTGCGATGAATACAGATAGTACAGTGAGTAAATTACTAATTTTTTCCATCGGCTATCTTAGCGTACAAGCAATTTTAATGATTATTTGTTGGACGTTGTCGAATACTGCCGATACGACGTTCAGCCACACCTTAATAGTAATTACCGTGATTGTGCTTATCGCTTCGCCTGTGGTTGGGATAGGTTTGATAATAGTTTTAGTTTTGAATCGCAGAAATGAGTCAGCAGTTTGGTTGTCGAAAGAATCAGAGCAACATGGGATCGCTTACCTTCTTTCCTTACTGATAATCATTTCTCCTTTTCTCTGGTTATTTATTATCTTTTACGTGGTAGGGGCATCGTTAAATAGAATGGTTGGTTGAAGGAGCTGGTTGTTTAAATTCATAATGAAGTCTGAGATAAATTTTCAATTTGGAGAGAATCATTGAACCTCGCGCGTTTCGTTTCGCAACAATCCCGTGCTGTTCTCGTCATCGTGGCGTTGCTTTGCGCTGCCGGAATTTATGCGGCGTGGCAATTGCCGAGCGCTCTTTTTCCGCAGACTGATTTTCCGCGCATCGTCGTTATCGTAGATAACGGCGTTGTCCCCGCTGCACAAACGCTCGCGTCCGTCACGAAGCCGATTGAAGAAGCGATGAATGGCATTCCGGGGATTCGGAGTATTCGTTCGACGACGCAGCGCGGAGCCAGTCAGGTTGATCTTTTTTTCGATTGGAAAACAAATATGTTTCAGGCGCTGCAACTGGTGCAGGCGCGGATGTCGCAGCTTTCATCGTCGCTGCCGCCAACGGTTGCCATTCGCCGCGTCGAGCGTTTGACCTTCGCCGTTTTTCCGATCACGGGTTACAGCCTGACATCGGAAACACGCGATCCGCAAAGCCTGCGCGATTTCGGGGAATTCACGATTAAGCCGCGCCTCGCACGATTGGAAGGCGTTGCCAATGTCGCCGTCGCAGGTGGACAAAAACGCGAATATCACGTCACAATTGATCCGCAAAAATTAGCGGCGCGGGGCGTTTCGGTGCAACAGGTTTCTGATGCGGTGAAGGCTTCCAACATCATCGCTTCGCCTGGCCTGGTTGACGAAAATCATCACCTCGAATTGGCACTGGTCAGCGGTCAGGCGAAAAACCCTGAAGAACTTAACAGCATCGTTGTCGCCAATATTAACGGCGCTCCTGTGACGATTGCCGATGTCGCTACGGTAGGCGGCGGCGCAGAACCAAATTACACAATCATCACGGCGGACGGTCGTCCGGCGGTGCTGGTGAATGTTTTTCGTCAGCCGGAAGCGAACACAGTTTTTATTGCGGATGCGGTCAAGGCTGAACTCGAAGCGATTCGTGCCAGCCTGCCCAAAGACATCACGATTGCGCCCTTTTACGATCAGTCATTGCTGGTTCGTGAGTCAATGAAATCGGTGCGCGAATCCATCTTCATCGGACTGATTCTTTCTATCGTGATTTTGTTTCTCTTCCTGCGCAACTGGGGCACGACGCTGGTGGCGGCGGTCGTGATTCCCGTGACAATTTTGACGACGTTTCTAGCAATGAAGCTGGCGGGACTTTCATTTGATTTGATGACGCTGGGCGGAGTCGCCGCTGCGATTGGCTTAGTCATTGATGACGCGATTGTCGTCGTCGAAAATATTTATACGCATCTGGCGCGAGGAATGTCGCGGCACGAAGCGATTGAAAGTGCCATTTCTGAAATCACGGTTCCGATTATTGGTTCGACGATTACTCCGGTTGTTGTGTTTTTGCCGCTCGCCTTTCTGGAAGGTGTGACCGGGGTTTTCTTTCGCTCGCTGGCGCTGACAATGGCGGTGGCGTTACTGACTTCACTGGTGCTGGCACTGGCTTTTACGCCTGTGCTGGCAAAACGTTTCGTCAGTTTCAAGCGGCGTAAAAGTGAAGCAGATGAACCGCATCATACGCCGCAAACCTCCGCCGAAGCACGCGCAGCGCATGTTAGAAATTTACGTGCGGATGAAGCCGAAGAAGAGCATGAAACGGGTCGGGTATTAGGCTGGATTCTGCAACGGTACGAACGAGTGCTGGCGTTTGCCTTGCAGCAACGATGGGCGGTGGTGGTGCTTATTTTGTTGGTGGGGATTGGCTCTTACGTGCTTTACAGCAAACTGGGACAGGAATTTTTGCCGGAGTTTGACGAGGGCGCGTTTGTGCTGGATTACAAAACGCCGCCGGGTTCATCGCTTCAGGAAACAGACCGAATTTTGCAGCACGTCGAGAGCCTGCTCAAAGAAAATACCGACATCGAAAGTTATTCACGACGCACAGGCATTGAGCTTGGCCTGAATGTGACGGAACCCAACGTCGGAGATTTTCTGGTCAAGCTCAAATCAAAACGGACACATTCGACGGATCAGGTTAAAGATGATATTCGGGACGAACTCAAAAAATCCGAACCTGCGCTAGAAACCGAATTTATCGGCATTCTCAGTGATTTGATTGGCGATCTGGTCAGTTCGCCCAAGCCCATCGAATTAAAATTATTCAGTCAGGATCGAGCCGCACTGGAAAAGAAAGCCGCTGAGGTCGAAGACATCATCAAAAAAATTAAAGGCGTCGAGGACACTTTCAATGGCGTCGTCATCAGCGGCCCGGCGCTTACTTTCAAAGTTGATCCACAACGCGCAGCACGGTTTGGTGTGAACGCGACAGATATTGCGAATACGGTCACAACCGCGATGACTGGCGATCCGGCTTCGACGATTTTGCAACAGGGCAGATTAATTACAGTCCGCGTCGTCCTGCCAAAAACCTCCAGCACTTCGCTGGAGGCATTGAAGGCCTTGCAAATTCGTTCGACGACAAGCAACACGTTATTCCGTTTGGATCAGGTGGCAAATGTCGAATATGACGCAGGACAGGCCGAAATCCGCCGCGAAGGCTTGCGCGAATATATTGCCGTCACTGGTCAATTAAAAGATATTGACCTTGGTTCGGCGATTAATTTAATCAAACAGAAACTCAGCCAGGAAGTAAAATTACCGCCGGGGATGACGTTGGAATATGGTGGCGTTTATCAGGAACAACAGTCAAGTTTTCGGGAACTGACCATTGCGCTGCTGCTGGCAGTTGCGCTGGTGTTTATTGTTTTATTAATTGAGTTCCGCTCGTTCGCGCACCCCATAGCGATTGTGACAGGCGCGGTGCTGGCGCTCAGCGGAGTACTGGCGATGCTGCTGCTGACGCACAAAACGCTCAACACGGTTTCCGAGATGGGCATGATTATGGTGATCGGCATCGTCGCCAAAAACGGCATCCTCATGCTCGACGCCGTGCAGGATCATTTGTCGGCAGGCGATTCTTTACACGAGGCGTTGCTGCGTTCAGGCCGCAGGCGTTTTCGCCCTGTGTTAATGACTTCACTGGCGGCAATTTTAGGTATGCTGCCACTCGCACTGGCAATTGGCGCAGGCGCAGATTTATTGCAACCGCTGGCGCTTGCCGTGATTGGCGGACTTGCAGGCGCACTCTTGCTATCGCTGGTCGTGACGCCCGCCGTTTACGCAATGTTTTATCGTGGTCGTACAAATGCGGAAACCCGCACGCAGTAAGGGCACAAAACAACATATCTCAATTCCCTCCTCCCGCCCCTAAAAACCTGGCGCGATTGTGTTAATATCTGGTTTTGCAAACTTCAAATAACCGATAATTAATTGCATGAGGAGTTAAAGCTGAGTATGTCTGAAGAAAATGAATTTGGATTTAAGGTTAGTGACCGCCGCCTTTTTAAACCTGATGGAACCCCGCGTGAACTTGAACCGGAGCCAGAACCAGTCGCTCCGCCACCCGCTGAAGTGCGAACTGCGCCGCAAACAGTAATTCGCCCGGAAGAAATTTTCTCGACGCAAACTGCCGCCCAGCCTGCACGCGAACCGGAACCATCGCCCTTCGCGCAACCCGGCGCAATCGAAGAAGAAGAGCCGGAGATGACTGATTTTATGCAGTTCCTTTACAGCCTCGCGTCTTCGACGACATTTATTCATCTGGGGTTGATGGAACATCCGGCGACAGGTAAACCCGAAGTCAATTTGCCCGCCGCGCAACAAGGCATCGGCATGCTGCTGATGTTACGCGATAAAACCAAAGGTAATTTGAATCGCACCGAGGAAGAATTTTACGAGAGCCTGCTCTCCGATCTGCAAATGCAATTTGTTTCGCTTAGAAATGGATAGTTCGGCAGTTATATGAAATTAACTTTTCTCGGAACTGGAACTTCAGTCGGCGTGCCGATGATTGGTTGTGCGTGCGAAACCTGTTCGTCAAATGATGCGCGAGACAAACGATTGCGCACGGGTTTAATGATCGAACACGAAGGCAAAACCGTTGTCGTTGACATCTCGACCGATTTTCGCCAACAGGCATTGCGGGCTGGGCTGACAAAGCTTGACGCCCTGCTGATTACGCATTGTCACGCCGATCACGTGTTTGGCCTGGATGATATTCGCCCCATTAATTTTAAGCATGGAGCGATTAATACTTACGCCAGCGCCAGCACCTGGAGCCAGGTTCGACGCGTGTTTTATTACATCTTTGAAGCCAAACATGTCGGCGGCGGATTGCCGCAAATTACAGCGCACACAATTCTCAACTACGAAGCATTTGACGTTTGCGGCTTGTGCGTGACACCGCTTCCGGTGATTCATGGCAAAGGTGAAGTAACGGCGTTTCGCTTCAGCAATGGGCAGGCAGATTTCGCGTTTGTGACGGATTGCAATGAAATCTCG
>JAYSTY010000174.1:0-3516 GCA_043719385.1 Blastocatellia bacterium
ATTCTGCGGATTGAGCAGAAGCTTTAACACCAGCCATCCGCTGCGCCTTAGTCGTGATTCGCCCATTCGGCGCAGTAAAGATAAAGTCATCGCTCCAAATCCGATCAAGCGCTGTGGTGTCATAACGTACCAGCGCCTCAGATAATTCACGCTCCAATTCAATCAACTCTTGTTCGCCTTTGCTGCCGGGCAATGCCTTTTTTTCTTTCGTTTGTCCGAGCATGGAAACGGACGCAGCGATAACCAGCACAGCGATTACGAATATCTGTCTCATCGGCTTATCTCCCTTTCAAGCGGCAAGTCTGACCAGAAACATCTCAAGCTGCGCCGCCAATGCAGACGAGACTTCGGAAGCATTCACTTCTTCGCGGATGAGCATATTGGGAATGCCGCGCTCATCCAAAAACTGTTTCTGGCGCGGATAGTCCCAACCGCGCACGTCATCATCAGGCGGCAGGTAAAAGACCACGCCATCAATGCCGTGCAACACTTCGCGCTTGAACCAGTCGGCGTCGCGGTAATACTTGCGAAAGACGCAGGCGATTAAATCACTGCCGAGGGCGATGTCGCGTCCGGCGCTGCGCGAACCATGCCAATCGTCTTCGGCAACGACGGTTGCGCCGTGTGATTCAATCGCGCGGTGCAGTCCCGTGTGATCGAGCGGGAAGCCTTTAATCATGATGCGCGGGCCTGTTCGCGCGGGGCGGCGTTTCAATTCGGCGACGGCTTGCAACGCGAGTTCCGCGTATTCGGCGCGATCCATAAAATTCCATGCACCGATGATGGCGAGCGCTTCCGTACCGCAAAGCTTCGGTCTGGTTCGGCGTCGCAAGCGCAATAACTGCCGAATGGCGACGCGGGCGGCATTGGATTCCTCAATCGCCTGTGCCAACGCCTCCGCATCAAATTCGTGACCGGCAATTTCTTCCAATCGTTCCGCGAGTTCGTCAGTTCTTGCCAGTCCATATTCGCTGCTGCGCGGCGAGCGCGTGTGCAGCAAGTCATATAAATGAATCGGCGGGATATGCGGACTCTGCTGTTGCCGTGCGACTTCGCTCAGGTAAAGAAACAACTTGTGCTGCGGTTCAGAGGTGCGTGGAATAATCAGCAACTTGAGAAACGACCAGTCACCCGCCAGCACGCGATCAAAGATGCAACGAATGCCCGATTCAAAAACCGGCTCCATGAATTCATCAGCCAGTGGTGTCGCGGCGTGGGAAGGATTGAGCAACACAGGAAAGAATCCGGCGGCGCGCACGAGTTCATACGGCACGGTGTTCGACGTGATGCCTACGACTGGAATGCCAGCGCGATGCTGGGCGAGCGCGGCTGCCTGCCGATTGTCGTAATGCCATTGCAATTGGGCGAGCGCGTCTTTTTTCATAAAGCCAATTCCTGCGGTACAGAGAGCGGTAGCGACTTGGTGACTCATTGCCAGACCAAGTCGCTACCGCTCCCTGTACTGTACCGTCAGACGACTCCCTTTGTGCGCAGCTCCTCAAGTTGCGTTGCCGAATACCCCAGCATGTCGCCGTAAATTTGTTGATTATGTTCGCCGATTTCCGGTGGCGGTTGATCGAAGCCTGCCGTTGCACCTGAAAAACGAATCGGCATGCCGATGCCGTACACATCTTCGACGACGCCGAATTTTGGATGTTCTAACGGCACAGTTGCGCCGCGTGTCGTTACCAGCGGATCGCGCACGGCGTCCTGCGGATTGCGCACTTCAGCGGCGGGAACTCCGAAGGTTTCCAGGCGCGTGAGAATTTCCGCTTGCGATAACGAGATCATCCATCCCGAAACTATCAAATCAATTTCTTTGTGGTGCCTGACGCGCTGATCACGAGTGCGGAATCGTTCATCTTCACCGAGGTCAGGCCGCGTCATCGCTTTGAAAAGCCCTTGTACAAAAGCGTCCGTTAAGGCACAGAGCGCGATATATCCGTCGCTCGCGGCATACACCCCAAACGGAGCAAGACGCGGCGCAGTCTGTCCTGTCTTCGTCGGAATACCGAGACGCTCCAATAAATCAAACGGCTCACACGCCACCAGCGAGGTCATCACACCAAGCATCGAAACATCTACGTGCTGTCCGATTCCCGTTTGCTGTCGTTGTTGCAACGCCGCAAGAATTCCAATAATTCCAAACAATGGCGTAATCAAATCTGCAAATGGAACGCCAAGTCGCAGCGGAGGATCATCTGCTTCACCAGAAGTTTGCATGACGCCGCTCAGTGCTTGAATAATCGTATCCATCGCTTTGCCGGAACTTGGTTCTTTGATTGTATTATCGCTGCCAAATCCGCTGATTGAACAATAGACAATGCGCGGATTAATTTGCTGCGCAAAATCGTAGCCGACGCCCAGGCGATTCATCGTACCGCTGCTGAAATTTTCGACTACGACATCAGCTTGTTTGAGCAGGTCGGAGAAAATTTCTTTGCTGCGCGGATGCTTTAAATTCAGCGTAATGCCAAGTTTGTTGCGCAACCGATTAATCGTCGAAATAGAAATATCGTCAGCGTTTTCACGCGTCAGCTTTGCGCCTGTTGCGCCGAGATACGGCGAATTTGTGCGGCAGGTATCGCCACTCGCAGGATTTTCAATTTTAATAACTCGTGCGCCCAAGCCTGCCAGAATCAATGTGGCAAATGGTCCCGCAAGCGCAGTGGTTACATCAAGAATTGTGATGCCTTCGAGCGGGCGAGGTAAGGTTGAAGATTGCAAAATAAAATCAGCCTTTCAGAAGAAGTATTTAAGGTGTCAGGCTGATCGTAACACGGCGATTGGCTGAGTCAGTCACTCCATCGCAGGGGTCTGGTTCATTTTTCCAACTGACACTCACCGTCTTGAGTCCAAGTCCGCTCAGAATCTCACCAACTTTTTTGGCGCGCATTTCTGCAATGGATTCGGCTTCAATAATTTTCTGCCCATTCGACAACAATGTCGTCGCGCGATAGCCTTTCACTTCGATTTTAGCCGCATTCACGATCTTCGCAATTCTTGCCGCTTCTCCGACAATGCGCGTCGTGTGCAGCGTCAAATAATCGCTGTTGAAATCGAATGGTATTTTGAATTCGCGGGTCGTGTCAGGCAACGGCGCACGCGAAGGATATGGCGGCGGCGGAGGCGGTTCAGCACCTTCTTCCGCAGGCAACAACGTATTACAGGCGCGATTAATTTCCCGCAGTACGGAAACCCTGACAGGACTCAGCGGAATGCCGCCGCACACGCGGTTTTCGCTGGCAACAGTTCCTTCGACTAATACTTCGTGATTCAGTTGCGGCGGATAGAATTCCGCGCCACTGCTGCCTTGTTGACCGAGGTAATAAATTTCACCTTCATATTCCGCCAGCCAGCACGGCATAATTTTTGTATCACGGACAATCGGACAAGCGACGAAGTTGCGGCGGTTGGCGGGTGGCTTATCAGCCTGAAGAAAGCTGACAACCATGACAACGATTAGCAATGTGATAGTTTTGTTCATAGCTTACAGTGGTACAGTACAGGGAGCGG
>JAYSTY010000175.1:0-21401 GCA_043719385.1 Blastocatellia bacterium
AAATTTTTCTAACCAGCGCGAGTAATATTCTTTGACGGCTGCGACACGGGTCTGTTGCAGCATAATTTCTGAGAGCCAGATGTGATACGGATCACGCCCCCCGCGCCAGGGTAAGAAAATTTTTGCGGCGTCATACCAGCGTAACAAGGCGTTTGCAAACTTTGCATTTGGCAACGGCATAGCGCCTGTTTGCTTCATCAGGAAGGGCGTTTCTCCATCGTTGGATTTTGGTTGTATTCGGCTGATTTTCCCTTGGGAATGGTGATCGCTTTCCAATCGTCTTTTGTCTGGATTTTTGCTAATAAAATTATTTGTCCGACGTGATTGGCTACGTGCGCGAGTGAGCGCAGGAGCGCTTGATTCACGGTCAGTGCCTGTCCTCGAATGGTAATTTCTTTAGCTAAATCTGCGTCAGAAAGTGACGCCAAAGCTTCTTCCAGACATCGCCAGCCGCGCTCCCAATTCTCAAATATTTCGCTGCGCGAATATGCGCTACTTTCAAATTCGGCTTCACGATCACGCCATGATTTTTCTCCGTCTGTCGTAAGGAAATCTGTAAAACGCGAAAGCAAATTTCCACTAATATGACGAATAATCATCGCAATGGAATTCAAATCCTGTCCAACGATGACGTTCAAGCCCTCATCGGAAACCTGATCAATCGCTTTCTTTCCAGAGAGTTTGTAACGGAGAAATTCATCAATGAAATCTTTGACCATAAAAATTCTTCCAGCAATATATCCTTTGTGGACTCTGTCGCCAACGGCGACCAACAATATAGCCCAGCGAGTATCGCTGGGTATGTTGTCACGAAGATCGCGTCGCTGAAGGCGACGAACAATGAATAATGTTTGTCGCCTTCAGCGACACTACCAACGATCTTGCTAAAGTCCTATGTCGGCGAAGCGCCTTCACCATAGGCTTTATTGTTAGTCGCCGTTGGCGACATGAATCAAAACAGCTTCAACTTCAGAATTCGACTTATAGCGCCACCAATTGCCGCGCAATCACCAATCGTTGCACTTCGCTCGTGCCTTCGCCAATCGTGCAGAGTTTGGAATCGCGCCAGAATTTTTCGGGTGGATAATCTTTGGTGTAACCATAGCCGCCGTGAATTTGAATGGCTTCTTCGCTGACTTTGACGGCGATTTCTGAGGCGTATAATTTCGCCATTGCGGATTCTTTCGTCGTCGGCATTTTTTGATCTTTCATCCAGGCGGCGCGTTGAATCAGTAATCTGGCGGCATCAATTTGTGTTGCCATATCTGCCAGCTTAAGTTGAATCGCCTGAAATTCAAAAATTGGATTGCCGAATTGCTCGCGTTCTTTGGCATATTTCAAGGCTGATTCATATGCTCCCTGCGCGATGCCGAGCGCTAAGGCTGCAATTGAAATTCTGCCGCCATCCAGAATTTGCATCGCGTTGACAAAGCCTCTCCCGCGTTCGCCAAGCATGTTTTCTCCCGGCACAAAACAATCCTCAAAAATTATCGAAGCTGTTTCCGAAGCACGCACGCCAAGCTTGTTTTCCTTTTTGCCCGCAATAAATCCCGGCGTCGTGCGATCAACTACGAATGCCGTGACGCCGCGTGAACGCATCTCGCGGTCGGTGTAAGCCAGTACGACGCAGGTGTCGCCGGAGATGCCGTGCGTAATGAAATTCTTCGCGCCATTCAGCACCCAGCCATTATCTTTTTTCACTGCCGAGGTTTTCAGCCCCGAAGCATCAGAACCTGAACCCGGTTCCGTCAACGCCCACGATCCCAGCTTTTCGCCCTGTGCCAGGGGCGTGACAAATTTATGGCGCTGTTCCTCTGTGCCGTATTGATAAATGTGATTTGTGCAAAGCGAATTATGCGCGGCGATTGAAAGTCCGATGGAACCGTCCACACGAGAAAGTTCTTCAATGACTGTGGCGTATTCGATGTAACCCATGCCGGCCCCGCCGTACTCTTCGGGAAAAATCACGCCTGTTAATCCCAGCTTACCAAGTTGCTTAAATAATTCTATGGGAAAATGCTGCGCTTCGTCCCATTCCATTACGTGCGGACGAATTTCAGCTTCGGCAAATTCGCGTACCATTTTTTTGATTTGTTGTTGTTCTTCTGTCAGTTCAAAATTCATAGACTTTTAGCTTATCCTCTTTGCAGTTGTCAGACTATAAGCAGTCTAAGCCACTGCCACTTACGCCTCAAGTAAATTCTTCTGCTTGACAATGCTCCGATCTGACAGCAATACTTAAAGCGGATGTACTCTCAATCAGTTTACATTCGTAATCTCTAATGATGAGTAACTGGCGAAACAATTTAAGTGGGCGAGGGCTGCGGCAAATCCTGCTGCTGGCGCTCCTGCTTAACCTGAGCGGACATCTTTTCTTTCATCTTGGTGATGCGCCGCTGCACGACGAAGCAATTCATTTTTCTTCGCACAGTGAACAATCAGGTAACGCGCCATCCTCGCACCAGTGTTCTGTTTGTCAGGATCATCAAACGCTCGCGCTCGATATTCCTTCTTCGGCCTCAGAGCCTGTTGAATTCACTCAGATCAATTTTCTCCAGGCAGAAGAAGCTGGCTATGATTTCCAGGCACGCCAGCTTCGTGCCAGCCGTGCTCCACCTCGCAGCTAAATCCTTCTCTAAAAAAACTTGCGACCCTGCTTATTTTAGCTGGTCGAAGTTGCTCTCGTTTTCAATTTTTTTGAATTTATAACTGGCAATCGCCCGCTTTTTTCTACTGAGAAGTGAGGCTGTCAGAGGGATTTATTTATGCGATATATTATTAGTACCTTATTTTTTCTGACTTTTTTCATTACCCCTATTTTTGCGCAATCTGCTGGCACTTTACGCGGTTCGGTCAGCTTAGATTCATCAGGCGGAGCCTTACACGGCGTGACGGTCACAATCATTCGCCTCAACCGTAAAATCGTTACTGACGACAATGGAAAGTATGAATTCCTGAACGTTCCAGCGGGCAAATACGAAGTCCATGCGCATCTTGATCGCGCCCCGGACTCAGTTCAGAACATTGAAATAATTGCCGGAGGCGAAGCGAAAATTGATTTTCAAATCAAACTTTCAGGGGTCCGTGACCAGGTTACAATTACTGCCACTGGCAATGAAGAAACGACTTTCAATTCGATCCAGTCGGTCACAACTCTGGGCGCGATTGAGTTGGCTGAAAAAAATCCAACCTCCCTCGGTGAAGCGCTGGATCATCAGCTTGGCGTGGCAAAACGAAGCGAAGGTCCCGGCTCTTCGCGTCCCGTCATTCGCGGCTTTGATGGCGACCGCGTAGTCATCCTGCAAGACGGCATGCGTGTGGGCGGCCTAGGTGCGCAATCGGGCGATCACGCCGAACCCATTGATGTCATGTCACTTGATAAAATCGAAGTAGTGAAAGGCCCTGCCACTTTGCTTTATGGCAGCAGTGCAACTGGTGGTGTAGTCAATGCCATCACTGGACACGATTCCGCGCACAATGGAATCCACGGATATTTGACAGGTGTTGGCAGCTCCAACAATTACACCGGTGGCGGCAGCGGAGGTCTTGAATTTGGCACAGATAAGTGGCTCTTCTGGGGCAATGGTGGAGGCTTACGTTCGGGCGAATATAAAACTCCACTGGGAAAAGTTTTGAATTCTTATTCCCGTGAAAGCAATGGCTCCGGCGGTTTTGGCTACTATGCAGGTAAGGGGTTTTTTAATACGAACTACACGGCGGATAACCGCTATTACGGCATCCCTTACGACAAGGCGGAGGCCGATCCTGAAATTGTTCACCTTGATATGCATCGTCAGAGCGTGCAATTCAAGGCTGGCCTTCATGACCTTGAATCGTTCTTCAGCGGCGCACAATTTAAAATTCAGTACAACGACTATAACCACAAAGAAATTAATTCCGTCACGAACGTCATTAATACGACTTTCATTAATAAATCGTTAGTGTATAGCGCTCTGGCAGAACAGAAAAAAGTTGGAAGACTAAGTGGCAGCGTTGGGGTTTGGGGATTGCACCGCGATTACAAATCAATCGGCGCAGAAGCGCTCGCACCTCCGACCATTCAAAATGCTTTTGCCGGATATGCGCTGGAAACCATTAATTTTTCGCGTGCTGCATTGCAATTCGGAGGTCGTGTCGAACACAACGGATATACGCCAATTGGCAAACCTGCACGATCATTCAATGGCGTCTCTGCTGCTGTTGGATTACGTGTTCCGTTATGGGAAGGCGGCGCATTTGTAGCGAATTACAGCCATTCCTATCGCGCTCCGGCGTTGGAAGAGCTTTACAACAATGGTCCGCACGGAGGCAATTCAACCTTTGAAATTGGCAACGACAAGCTCAAGCGCGAGAGCAACGATGGCGTAGATTTTTCGTTACGCCAACAAAATAATCGTTTTCGCGGCGAGCTGAATTATTATTATTATCACATCCGCGATTTTGTTTTCCTGGCTCCGACTGGCGCGAGAGATGCCACGTCCGGTTTGATCGTAGCGAATTACGCACAAGGGACGAGCCGTTACACTGGTGTCGAAGCTCGTGCGGATGTCAACCTCAACAAAAATTTCTGGTTCCAGTCAAGTCTGGATTACGTGAATGCCCAGTTGACCGCGAGCAAAACCCCATTGCCGAGAATCCCACCTTTGAGAGGACGCTTAGGTCTCGAAGGAACGTTCGGAAATTTCCGATTTGCACCAGAGTTGATTCTATCTCGTGCGCAGAATAAAATATTTACGACGGAGACGCCGACTGATGGCTATGCCACCTTTGGATTCAATGCGTCGTATACCTTTGCCATGCAGCATGTCGCGCAAATTATCTCATTCAAAGCCTTCAATCTAGGTAACAAGCTTTACTACAATCATTTGTCCTTTATTAAGGATTTTGCCCCTGAAATCGGGCGCGGCGTGCAACTTAGTTACACGCTGAGATTTTTTTAATTCTGAGATAAAGTCAATCGGGCTGAATAAAACAGGTATCTTTACAAGGATGCCTGTTCTATTTTACAAGCGGAGTAATTGTTCACGAAGGAGGCGCGATTATAAGCGGCTCACATGGAGTTGGAGTCCATTGGTGAGGGTGACTGTGTATGTTCCCCCAGGCATCTGATTAACCAGAATCATCATTTCAAGATTCGCCAATGTTCCCCGCCCCAGCCGGACAAATTTGGTGGGATCAAGTCTTACTTCTAAATCTTTTAAGCGATAACTAATCGTATAGGTTTCATTAGTCCTGGTGGTCAGATGCAGCAGCTTTCCCTTGGCAATGACCGCTACTACCTATGCCACAGCATCTGGCTGGTCGCAGCCTTATTTGCGCTGCTCATTGTCTACGGTATTTTTAATGGCAATTCCTGAGTGCGCTTTCAGCAAACAACTTTGCAGGCAGCGACCGCAGGCATTGAAGCCGGGACACGCCAACCCGGTAAATGGACAGACCCGCGCAGCCCTGCCGTCGTGAGCGGCGCTCGCGGCGCTCGCTACGCCGTGATGCCACCAACCACTTTGGCGGCGCTGTCAGTCGGACAAAGCGATTTATACCCTTACTATTTTCAGGTCTCGCGCAACAGTAAACAGACCTTCGTCAACAATGCTGAAATCGAAAACCCGACGAACTTACTGACCGGAAAATTCGATCTCGCGTTCGTGATGATTTATTTATAGGGCTTACGCAAAAGCGACGGTAAAGTCGCACGTTCATTGAAAACGAGCTAAAATCCGCGCTATGAAACCATCCGTGACGCGCCTGGGTTACTGTCAATATTTGCTGGTCAGTCAGATCAATTATACGCTGACCAATTTTGCCGATCATGCGGAGGGCTTTTCGCACGATGAGATCAAGCGTTACTTGCGCCGTGACAACCTGAGGCCGCGCCTGGTCTGAGATAATGTGCGCCTCAAAGCCCTCGCGGTCGAAACATGTTGTACCGTTTATCAACTCAAACATGGCTTGTTGGATGACTACCTCATTCAGCAACTCAGGCACCCTGCGCTGAAAATGGCGCTGGTGTAATTGCCTGTTTCTGCGTAAGTCCTGGCTTAAAATTTTCCGACCAGTAGAGTTATAGCTTTGCGAAAGTTGAAAACGCTGCCTGGTTTCCAGCTTTGATTGAGAACCAGAAAAATTATTGCCTGGGCGCACGACCCAGCGCAGGCGGCTCTGCCATTAATTAAAGATTCTGACGCGCCATTTCGGTCACCGACTTTGCAATGGAAAGACAGGAAGTCAGTCCCGGCGATTCGATGCCGATGAGGTGAATCATTGTCGGATAATTATCATCGTGCTTGATGACGAAATCGGCGAACCCTGCTTCGTGTTTGCTGATCAGCCGTGCTCTGATGCCGGTATAGCTGGGGCGCAAATCTTCAAACTTCAATTTTGGAACGATCTGTGAAGCTGATTCATAAAATGATTCCAGCGGTGTGCGACCGTTTTCATAATCTTCTTTGTCCGCTACATAGTTGGCGTTCGGGCCAAGCAACACTGTGCCTGCCGTGTTTTTTGTGAAATGAACGCCGAGGCCGTGTCCGTTGGCGGGAGGCAGCGGATAAATCAAACCGTTGACGATCTGGTTCAGACGTGGCGGCAATTCGGCATATTCGCCGCGACACGGATAGATCGTGTATTTTTCTTCGCCTACCATTTTCGCTACCTGGTCAGAATATAATCCCGCCGCATTGATGACCATTTTTGTCTGTACATTCGCTTCGTGAGAAGTGCGTAGCGAAAACGAATGATCGGGCAATGACTCAATGTCCAGCACACGGGTATCTGTCAGGATATGCGCTCCACTGTTGGTCGCCAGACGCGCCAGGGTTTTGATTAATTCTTCGGCTTCGACAATGCCTGTATGCGGCGAATAAAGCGCCAGCGGCGAAACTACATTTGGTTCAAGTCGGCGGATAAAATCAGCTTCGACAATTTCGAGGCCTGCGACTCCATTGCTGTCGCCAAGATTTTTCAGCACTTCAAGCTGTGGCAAATCTTCTATGCTGGCAGCGACGATTAATTTCCCGATGCGTTGATGAGGAATATTGTGTGCCGCGCAAAATTGATACAGCATTTCCGCACCACGTACACAATGAAATGCTTTGCGTGAACCAGTTTGATAATAAATCCCGGCGTGAATGACACCGCTGTTGCGCGTCGAAGCGCCCAACCCCAGGCGTGGCAGTGCTTCGAGCAAAAAAACATTTTCGTAATGCTGCGCGACCTCAGCCGCGATAGCTGTCCCGACTACGCCGCCGCCGATAATTACTACGTCTGCAATGTCTGACATTTTGCAGGCCTCCAAAAGCGTTTTGTAAAAGCAAAAGGGAAGAGTACCAAACTCTTCCCCCTTCGCAATAGCTGACTAAATTGCAGTTTAGTGCTGACAGATTTTCTCGGTCAGGCTGCCCAGATTAAAGCGGCGAATATCGTTGGCCTGCGCCTGTTCGATTTTGCGCAATTCCTCGGCGATATAATCACGGACGCGACCATTTGACGAGTAAATCAAATCCTCGACCATCTGGCGCAGGGCTTCGGTTAAGCCCGTAGCAAATTCATTTGGTTGCGCTGTGCCGACAAAAACAATTTCCTTTTCCTGATATTCAAATTCAGCGGCGAACGGATCAAGGAACGGATAGCGTTCAGTGACCGCGAGCAGTCCGGCGCGTAAGGCGGTCGGGAATGAACTGCCACGTCCGGCGACCGACATCCCACGTTCGACGGCGGCGACAACCTGGCTCATCAGGCTCATCAAATCGCGCATATCGTTACCTGTTTTGGGGGGTTCCGGCAGCGGCGCCGGTGTGATCTGGGCGGCTGAAACAGAGGACATTGTTGCCGTCGCAGCATTGGCTGATGAAACGGTGACACGGCTCGGTGGTTCAACTTCCACCACATCCAGAACATCTTCAAAAACCGCTGGTTTGAGCTTCGACTCAGCCACTTTAACTTCAGTCGGCGCGGTTTCAGGGCGCCCACCTGATGGTAGGAGCGATTCGTAATAGGGAACAGCCGGAGCCGGCGCTGTGGCCACGGTTGCAGTTGCCGGAGCAGCCTGCGAAGTTGGCGTGATAACCGTTTGCGGCGCTGCCTGAACTGCCACAGGAGTTGCAGGTTCAGCCACTGTCACAGTTGATTCGGATAATGGTTGCGGTGTGGCCTGAGTTACCAGGCGATTTATGCTGGCTTCGACATCACGGTCATCAATTTTTGGGAGCGCCGCTGCACTTGCCTTGCGAAAGACACTGTAAGTTGCAATCTCGTTATCGCTGTCTTTCGTCAGGCGACTGAAAGCATCTGCGCCCAGTAAATGATCGTCGCCAATCGAGCAGGAAGCTTCGACAGTCTCACCATCCACGTAAATCAAGCCGCGTTCATTTTTGCTTTCATTAAAGACTAAATTGATGAAATAAGTTTTCTTTTCGCTGGCCAGTTTCTTTACCAGCTTGCCCAGATTGGCCCAATCGCTGGTTAAGTTTTCATACACGGCTTCACCGTCGGCGATGCCGGCTAATGTTTGGACGATTTCTTTTTGCAGGTGATAAACGGAAATTGTTCCTTTGCTTTGTTGCGAGAGGCGGACAAGTTGTTCCTGCACCGCAACTCCGGCGCGGCGATTTTGCTCGGTGATTTCTGCGGCATTAATTACCTGTCCGTCCAGAATAAACAGGAAGCCACTGGTTTGAGGAAAATTCAGTAACACGTAGCCACTGAAATTATCCGACTTTAGCTCTTCAAGAAGCCCTTCCATGCGCACAAATGAAGTGCTGAGCTTCTCGTGCATTGGCTTACCTTTGGGAATATAGTACATAAGCTCTCTCTTTTTTTTACAAGTTAAGGATGATGGACTGATTTAGCCCAGTGACGCTCTGGACCCTGAAAGCGCCGGGGACGAGTAATAAGATAAAAACAACTGAAGCTACGGGGGTGAGTTGATATTTGCTAAACGTCAGCAAACAAGGCGGAGTCTAGCAAAGTCATTAGCTCAAGTCAATCAACTCTTTGATACGCGTAGGGTTGTGGTTGTGCCGATTTAACGGCGATGGTCAGTAAGCTCAATCGTTTCAACTATGAAGAAAATTTTCAGCGAGTTTTTTCAGCTTCGGAGTTAATAGAAAAACCTGACAGACTATGTTTTTGCCTGTGTGATAAAGCTTTCAACCCAGGCACGAATTTCATCCCGCACACGCCGGAAAATTGCCAGGCGGAACTCTTCAGAACCGACCCCCAACGCGGGAGGGTCTTCAAAACTTTGATGAATTCGCTGCGTCTGACCAGGAAACACAGGGCAAATTTCATTCGCATGATCGCAGACGGTGATGACGTAATCAAATTCCTGACCGCTAAATTCTTCGACGTTTTTGGAGCGCTGCCCGGAAATATCAAGGCCGATTTCGCGCATCGCCTGAATCGCTTCGAGGCGCACGGAACTGGCTTTGGTTCCCGCGCTGAACACTGCAAAATTTTCTCCGCCATCGTGCCGCAAAATTCCTTCCGCCATTTGGCTGCGGGCGGAATTTCCGGTGCAGAGAATTAAGACTCGTAGCTTCTGCTTCACGCCTTGCAGCTCCCGAGTTGAACTAACCCCGCAGTCGGAGTACAGCAGGAAGCATTGTTGTCGGCGGCTTCCGGCAGGTTATCTTCGAGCACAACAAAAACTTCCCACTCGTTGCCGTCAGGATCGTTAACCCAGGTTTTGTCCTGCACGGCATAACAACAACTGGTCTGCATTTCGTCGCGGGTGTCAAGCCCTCCCTGCACCCATTTTTCGCGCATCGCCAATACGTCTTCCGTCGTGGCAACCTGAATTCCTAAATGCGAAAGAGCGCCGCGTTCATTGACGGGATTTTCATTCAATGACAAATTCAACGGCGGATTTTGCACGTCGAATTTAGCGTAGCCGGTGCGCACTTTACTCGGCTCAATGCCCAGCATTTTTTGATAAAATTCTGTACTGCGCTTAATGTTTCTGACATTCAGCGCGACATGTGGCTTCAAAGTTTTGACAATAGTTTCTGACATAATTACGATCTCCTTTTTACATATTCGCTTTTGCGAATGTGTGGATTTTAGTTGCTGTCTACATATCTGTCAATGCGAATATGTGAATTGTGCTAAAATATTTTTTATGAGTAAAACGGCGCGGAAATTTGATCTGGAAAAATTCTTTCTGGCTTTGGCGGATCGCAATCGCCTGCGTCTTTTGCATCTCATGGGAGACGATGAAGTTTGTGTCTGTTTTTTTGTGGAGATTTTGCAGATGCCGCAGCCGAAAGTTTCTCGCCACCTGGCATATTTGCGCCGCGCTGGCATTGTAGATGCACGACGCGAAGGGAAATGGATTCATTATCGAATGGTGTTGCCAGAGGATGACCATGCCGTGCGCGTTTTGACTGAAGTTCGCAGTTGGATTTCCAGCGATCAGGAAATGCAGCGGGATCGCCAGCGTTTAGTGAAGGTCTGTTGCGCCCCGCAGATGCCTGTGGCCTTGCAAGGTGCGCCGCGTCCGGCTAGTGTTTCGGTTTCGCGTTGACATTGCAATCCATGGTTTTTCTCTAATCTCAAACCTATGCCGAAAAAATATTGGTTAATGAAATCGGAACCGGAATCATTTTCGATTCATGATTTAGCGGAAGCTCCGAACCAGACGACGTGCTGGGATGGCGTGCGAAATTACCAGGCGCGGAATTTTATGCGCGACATGAAAGTCGGCGAATTAGCCTTTTTCTATCACAGTAACGCGAATCCTCCTGCGATTGCAGGCATCATCGAAATTGTCCGCGCCGCTTATCCCGATCATACGGCTTTTGACCCTGACGATCATCACTACGACCCCAAAAGTTTGCCTACCAAACCAACGTGGGACATGGTAGATGTGAAATTTGTCAGCGCCTTTGAAACCCCGCTTTCATTGAATGAATTGCGGGAAAATTCTAAACTACAGGCAATGGAATTACTCCGCACAGGCTCACGACTTTCCGTGCAGCCGGTGCGAGCAAACGAATGGAAAACCATTCTTCAACTTAACTCGAAAAGGAAATTATGACTACAAATTCAGTTCCCCAAAAACCCCGATTGGCTTTACTCTTCGCCCTGATCTGTTTGCTGGTTTCGTTCTCGGCAAATGCCCAGACGCCCGCCGCCGCAAAGGTTACGCTGACCAAACAGGAACGCGCCGACGCCCTCAAATATCTGGAAGACACGCGCAAGAAATTCCTGGCTTCAGTCAAAGGTTTGAGCGAAGAGCAATGGAAATTTAAATCCGCGCCAGATCGCTGGTCAGTTGCCGAAGTCGCCGAACATATTGCGCTGAGCGAAGATATGCTCTTCGGAGTTGCCACGGTGCAAGCAATGAAATCACCCGCCACGCCAGAGAAAAAAGAGGCCTCGAAAGCTAAAGATGCAACATTGCTCAAGATGGTCACTAACCGCTCAACCAAAGCGCAAGCGCCAGAGCAATTAAAGCCGAAAAATAAATGGGCTACACAATCTGAATTAGTCAAAGCCTTCAACGCGAGCCGCGATAAAACGAAAAATTTTGTGAAGACTACACAGGAAGATATGCGCGCTCATTTTTTGCCGCATCCGCTTTTAAAAGAGCTTGATGCCTATCAATGGTTGCTACTATTGGCAAGCCACAGCGAACGGCATACGCTGCAAATTTTGGAGGTCAAAGCCGATCCGAATTTCCCGAAAAAATAAAAATAAAAATGCAGAAGCCCACACGCAGTAAGGGCGTCATACGGCACACTTACTGCGTGCGCGTTTCTGCATTCTCCCTCTTGAGTTCACCCAAAATGAAATGTCTCTTAATTTTCATTACTGTTTTATTGGCAACCATTGCGAATGCGCAAACGCTCACCGAAAAGACTTTCAAATTTGACGCCGAAGCCGAAGCGATACTGAGCCTGAAAGCTTCTTCGCCTGGCGCTGACTGGGCGACAAAAGATGCAGAGGCTGCGGTTGTCACGCTCGAAGTGGACGGCAAATATAATCAGGATGTGATTCTTTTTGGCGGTGCAGGAAATTTTGAGTATCGCGTTCTGCTGGGAAAATTATCGTCGGGCGAACATCAATTACGTGTTGCGTTAAATTCTCCACAGTCCGCAAAAAATGCCAATAAAGCGGTTATCGCCGCCGCGACTATTACTCCAAATTTATCAGCCAACAAAATAGAAAATCTGGCGATGATTCACGCGCCGATTTTATATGCACGTCCTGACACCGTCGGAAAATTCAGCGATGTACCGGTGCTGATGTGGTACGAAATTATTCACGAAGGCACAACGAACACGATTCGCTACAGCATCATTTTCACCAATGAAGACGGCGGTACGCAGACGGCGGCATTGATGGCGCGGTGGGGAAGAGTGACCGACATTGAATGGATTTGTGAAATAAAATTTGATGAGCAGGGCAAAATTGTCAGCGAAGTTTTCCAGGGCACGAATCATCGCACGCTGCCTTTTGCAGGCCGCCACGAAGCGCAGCATCCTGTTTATATCGTGGCTTCGCGCAACAATAATTTTTCCGATCAATTGCCGGAAACACTGCCCGCCTTGCGCTTCGCACTCGCGCCTGTAGCCTTCGACACCGCACACAATTCACGCGAAGCGTTGATGGATCAAAATCCGTGGACGTATCGCCTGATGTACGATGAAATGTTGCGCGAAGGAAAAATTGCTAACGATGCAGAAGTGATCGGAGCCGCTGGACTCGGCATCAAAATGCTTGATCCGCGTCGCTATTTATATTTTGACGGTTCGTCTACAAACACGAATTCAGCGTTAAGCTTCGCCGTGAAATTAAAAGGCGACGCAAAATGGTACGCTTCAGATTTGGGGCAGAGTTATTTTCGCATTGATCGCAGCGGCTGGTTTCGCTCCACTGTGCGCCTGCCAAAAATCAACCACACCAACCGAATTGAACAAATCGTAGTGCGCTGCGAAGCCCTGCCCGACACGCAAGCCCGCAAGCAGGATTTTAAACCAGAACCAACCTGCGCGATTGAGACGATCAATAAGATTTTTTTGCTGGATGAAAAATTTACGCCATCGGCTTCGATGCTATTGAAGGTGAAAAACACACCGTTGCGGTTTGGCGAAATGCTGGAAATTTTTCGCCGCGAAGCAACCCACGGAAAAGGGCGCTGAGAAAAATCTCCCTGCTTGGTTTCGCTCGTGGAATTCTAATTGCGAATTGGCTGCCAGCGGCAAAATTTAAGGGGCCATATTTTGACCCCTGATTCTGCCTGATGCCCTAATTCGAGTCTGGCTCAAACCGAACGAAACCAAAACCGTGACGCTGACGATTGACCCCGCTGTGTCAAACCATCCGCTCTCAAGTTGGGATACCGCGAAGCAGGCATAGACGATGAGCAGCGGTGATAACAAAGTGTCGGTGGGTAACTCGACTACGAACTTGATGCTGGCTGGTTCGTTCAAGGTTCGCGCTGCTTCTTCTTCGTCGCTGACTTTAGACGTGGATTTCAATCCACGGAAAGTAACATAGCGATGCCCGCGTCACGTCAGTGACGCCTGAATTCAAGCTGACGCGACGCGGAGATTCGCCGCATTCTTCCAGGTGTTGAAACGCCTGGCTAAAATCAACCTTCGCATACGCGGCGAAGAAATAGCCAACTGAACGTATTGCCAGAAGATTTTATTTTTAGTTATGAGACTATGGCGGCCTAAGTCTTAGTTCGGCGTTTCTTGGTTGTTACCAAACGTCGGTAATTGTGTGCTAACTTTGCAACTTTAGGTGTTTGCGCAAGCTCTGGTTTTTACATCAACAATTTCTTTATAAGGACATAGACAAATGAAATTTATTACTGGTTTTATTTTTGCACTGATGATTCTCGGGGCTTTATCTATGACAAGCTATGCACAGGATAAAGCAAAAGACCAAAAGGCTATTAAGGATGAAGCGTTCAAGTTTGAAAAGACTTGGAACGATCACAATAACGATCACAATATGGATGCAATGTTTGATTTGTTCATCGAAGATGCGGAATGGGTGAATATTGTCGGAATGTATTGGGTAGGTCGCGCCGATGTCAAAAAAGCGCATCAGGATTTTCACGCCACAATGTTTAAGAATACGCCGCTCAAGATTGATGAGATTACCATTCGTAAAATCACAAGCGACACCGCAGTTGCAGTTCTGAATCTCAGTATGGGCGATTTTACAACTCCGTCGGGCGAGACGATAAAAAACTCGAAAGACAGGCTTTCACTCATTTTAGTCAGGCAGAAAGGTCGTTGGTTGATAGCACACGGACACAATACGGTACTAGATATGAGAGCCGCACAATCTAATCCGATCAAAAAGTAGGAAGTAATTTGTAACGCAAAAGAATGTTATGGCGAGGCAATTGTCCAATTCATTAGAAGTCTAAAGTAATTCACGTATGGCCTCGAAAATAAAGACACGCCGAACATCTGTTCCGCTGTAGCCGCTTCCCGTAATTGATGGTCGCAACATAACGATGACAAGCCTTCCAGAGAAACCATTATTGCCTATCGAAGTTATCCCTGCCGCGCCAGAGCAAGCGCCGATTCTGGCGAATTTGCTTGAGTTGTATGCGCACGATTTCAGCGAGTTCGCTGCGGTAGAGTTGGGCGCGGATGGGCGCTTCGGCTACGCGCCTGCCGTTGTATTGGACGGAGCCTGACCGCCATCCTTTGCTGGTCAGAGTGGACGGCAAATGGGCAGGTTTCGTTTTGGTGAAGCGCGGCTCGGAAGTCAGCGGTGATGCAAATGTCTGGGATGTGGCGGAGTTTTTCATCGTGCGCCGATACCGCAGGCGCGGCATCGGCATGAGCGTCGCGCATGAAGTGTGGCGCAGGTTTCCGGGACGGTGGGAAGTGCGCGTGATGGAAGCGAACCTGACGGCAAGAGAGTTTTGGCAACGCGCCATTACCAGCTTTACGGGCAAGGTAAACTTTTCGGTCCAGGTCGAGAAAAACGGAAAGCTCTGGCATCTCTTCGCCTTTGATTTGCCGCCCGTTATGGCGGAAGGTCAAAGCATAAACTGAAGCAATATGAAAACACCGTTGGATAAATTTGGCTTCGTCCAGACTTGTTAATGCTATGCCTATAATTCTTTTCACAAATGCGATGCTTTTTCGCCGGGTGCTTCGCAAAATTTGACGTATACAGAAGCAGAAGTTGCCGCCGCCGCGAACGAAGCGCACGCCTGTGGAATTTGGCTTTCGTGCCACGCGCAATCCGCTGAATCCATCAAGCTTGCACTGCGCCACGGCTTTCGCATTTTGTATCACTGCTCGCACGCCGACGAAGAAGCACTTGATTTACTGGAAGCAAAAAAAGAGGAAGTGTTTGTCGCGCCTGCTGTCAGCCTGCGTTACGCACGGATGCAGGAAGCCGAAAGTTTTGGTATCACGCGCGCAGTCGCCGAAAAAATGGGCGTCTTTGTGGAAGTCGAGCGCATGCAAAAACTCTATCCTGAAATGCGCAAACGTGGCATTCGTGTTTTGCCCGGCGGCGATTACGGTTTTCCTTACAACCCGATTGGCCGCAATGCGCGTGATCTGGAATTGTTTGTGAAGCTGTTCGGCTACAGTCCGATTGAAACGTTAGTTGCCGCAACAAAACTGGGGGCGAATTGATGGGCTTGGAAGTTGGTGTCGTGAAAAAAGGCTGGCTGGCAGATTTACTCTTGGTGAATGGCGATCCAACGCAGGACGTGACAATTTTGCAGGCACCCACCCATCTCCTGATGATTATGAAGGATGGTGCTTTTTATCAGTGCTACGCAATATAGTGCGCATTTTGGGTTGTGCTGCCTGGTAATATATTAATGTTTGGTTAAGCCAAACCCGCTGTTTTGGTTGACAGATGCTTAATGAACCTGAATAATCACGTCACTAACTGAACATACAAATTAATTAACACCGATTCAGTTAGCCTGCTTCTGGGACGAAACTAATCTCTCTCGCAAAAATTCAATTTCGGATTATTTAGTTGCTATAGTCCATTAACTCAAACGCTTAACCTGCGTTCTCAACGGTAGGAGAATTTCCCTATGAATTTCCGAACAAAAACAACAGGCTTTTTGTTTATTCTGGCGTTGTTGCTAAGCACGACAACTGCCTTTGCCCAAACCACCAGCGGATCAATTGCGGGGAACGTTAACGATTCCCAGCAAGCCTCTGTGAACGGTGCAACCGTCACTATTTCAGATGTCTCCAGAGGATTTTCACAAACCGCCACTTCTGACAAAGAAGGGCGCTTCGTCTTTCCCTCTTTGTCACCTGGCACTTACAAGCTAACAATTGAAGCCAAAGGCTTCAAGAAGCTGGAACGCACTGGCATGTTGCTCGTCGCAAATGACAAGTTGGCGCTTGGCGATTTAGTTCTGGAAGTCGGAGGCGCTAACGAAACCGTCACGATTACGGCAGAAGCTACTCTTGTCCAGTCTCAAAGTGCAGAACGTTCTACTGCTATTCAGGGCGAGATCGTGCGTAGCATCGCGGTTAACGGGCGCGGTTTTACCCCGCTGGCTTCGATTGCCCCTGGCGTTGTCAACACCTCTAATAATGCAGCCGCAGATGGTATTACTTCTATCGCTGCGAATGGTTTGCGTACCAGCGCTAACAACTTGACGCTGGATGGCGTTTCCATTGTTGACACTGGTAACAATGGTTCTTTGCTTAGTTTGAACTTGGACGCCATTTCAGAGTTTAAAGTTCTAACCTCAAACTATCAGGCTGAATATGGTCGTTCGGCAGGCGCACAGATCAGCGCGGTGACACGCGGTGGAACTAAAGACTTTCACGGCTCTTTTTACACCTTCCGTCGTCATGATGGAATGAACGCTAACACCTGGATCAACAACCGTGACAAGGCTGTTGTGAATGGAGTAACAGTACTAAACAAACCGCGGCTTGATCAGCGGGATATTGGTTACACGATTGGTGGGCCGGTTTACATCCCCAAAGTCTTCAATAAAGACAAGCAGAAACTCTTCTTTTTTTGGAATCAGGAGTTTCAGAAGCGACTGGTTCCGCCTGCCAGCCCGAATCGCGTCTCGGTGCCAACCGCACTTGAACGCGCTGGCGATTTCTCGAAATCGGTAGACAATTCGGGTAATGCGTTTCCCTATATCGGAGACCCTAACCTGAAAGATGCGGCGGGAGCACGTCTGCCGTGTACCGCTGCAAACACAACTGGTTGCTTCCAGGATGGTGGTGTCCTCGGCAAAATTCCCGCTAATCGTCTCTATGGTCTTGGGCTGAATATCTTAAAGATTTACCCGCTGCCCAACGTCGCCCAGGGATCAGGCTTTAACTACCAGACCGAAGCTCTGACAGCGAATCCGCAACGGCAGGATTTAGTCCGAATTGACTACAATCTTTCCAGTGCGTGGCGCGTCACCGGACGTTACGTCAATATCAAAAATGATAACGTACAACCCTACGGTTCATTTGTGCTGGTATCCAACCTGCCGGATTATCCGGTCGTTGTGCCACAACCGCGTAATACCTACGCCTTTACTGTTACTGGCTCGCTCAACCCCACAACCATTTTAGAAGCAACCGTTGGTGGTAGTCATAATTCAATTGACATCAATCCGGCCAACGCGAAATTCAATAAGGCTGGACTCGGTCTGACAGGAATCCCGGTACTTTATCCTGGCGCAGTGCAGATTGATTCTCCGCCAAGATTCTGTTTTGGTGGTACCTGCGGAACTAATGGACGTGTTACTAACGGTCCAAATATTGGTTCTAACAACGCGCCCTTTACGAACTTCAATACAAATCGAGACACCTCAGTGAGTCTCTCCAAGATTTGGGGTCAGCATACCATCAAGACAGGTGTCTTCTGGCAAAATAGCTTCAAGCCACAGAGCAGCTTTGCCAATAACAATGGTCTGTATGATTTTGGTAACGATGCCAATAATTCTCTTGATACGGGGTTTGCTTTCGCTAATGCAGCCCTTGGCGTGTATCGCAGCTTCCAACAAGCATCTGGCTATTTTATTGGCAAATATCGTTACAATAACCTTGAGTGGTTTGCTCAGGACAACTGGAAAGTAACAAGCAAGCTGACGTTTGATTACGGCATGCGCTTCTATTGGATTCAACCGCAGTATGATGAGGATTTACAGACCGCCAACTTCCTGCCGAATCGTTATAGCGCTGGTGATGCGCCGCGTCTCTATCGTCCAATTTGTATCAACGGTGCTTCTACTTGTGCGAGTGGCCTTAACCGTCGCGCAGTTGATCCGATCCTCCTGGTTCCTGGTTTCGTACCAACGGCAGCGAACACCAGTGATGGCGCTTATGTCGCACGACATGTACCCAACACTGGCAAATTGCTGAATGGTATTTTCCAGGCGGGTGCAGGCATTGAGAAAGGGCTATATCGCAATCGTGGTATTCACTTTGCGCCACGCTTTGGCTTCGCTTATGACGTTATGGGCAACCAATCGCTGGTTGTGCGGGGTGGCGGTGGAATGTTCTATGATCGGCCACAGGGCAACACGGTTTTTGACTTGCTCAGGAACCCTCCTACTTCGCTTGAGCCAACTCTTTTCTTTGGTCAAATACAGGATATTGGCAAAGGGCCGGTAGTGCTGGGCGCTCCCGGACTGGTCGCCTTCGACCGCGTAGGAAAAGTGCCGACGAGCTATGCTTACAATCTGGGTATCCAGAAAAAGCTCCCGTTCGATTCGGTACTTGATGTGTCGTATGTGGGGACTCTCGCTCAGCACCAGATACAGTTACGCAATATCAACGCCCCTAACTATGGAGCAGCATTCCAGGCTTCAGGGCAAGACCCTGCTCGGTACGCTGGTGGTGTAATACCTGCCATCGAACCTGGACTCGCGCAAGTATATATTGATGCGGGTTTAAAATTCAGTGGTGCGAATGCGCTTCCCATAGACTTACTTCGTCCCTATCTGGGATTTGGTGATATTCAGTATCATGAACCAGCTTCCAGTTCCAACTACCATTCGCTGCAAACTTCACTCAATCGGCGTTTCACCAAAGGGTTGTTGGCTGGCGTAAACTATACGTGGAGTAAGGCTCTGGGTACCCAGGCTAATGATCGTCCGAGCATTTCAGGTTTTGGTGCGCCGAATAATTTCAATCAGCGTCGTGTTAATTATGCGCCGCAGGATTTTGATCGGCGGCATAACTTTAATATCAACTGGGTATATGACTTCCCCAAAGCGACGAGTAATTCGTTGCTTGGTTATTTAGTTAATAACTGGGAAATTTCGGGCATCTATCGCTATCAGACAGGTGCGCCATATAACGTCGGAATCAACATTACCGGACTTCCTTACACCCTGACTGGAGCACAGAACATTGAGGGCGCACGCCTCGCGCTGGTTGGCAATCCTGGCAGTGGTCGCAGTACTGATCCCTACAATCAGCTCAATGTGGCAGCCTTTACCGTACCAAAACCCGGCAGTCTTAGCCTTGAATCGGGACGCAATTTCCTTAATCGCAATCCGATCAATAGTTGGGATATGTCATTGTCGAAAGAATTTCGCATCAAGGAAGACGTGAAGTTTCAAATCCGCCTTGATGCCTTCAATGCGCTCAACCATACGCAGTTCGATGGTATCAACTCAACATTGAATGTGAGCGGGTTGACTGGGACAGCAACTAACATTGCGTCTCCTAATGTTATTTCGACTACCAATAGTAATGGTTCTATTACTATTAACAGAGCGCCGTTGACTGGTTTCGGCGCCGTCACTTCGGTGCGACCACCACGTAACTTGCAAATTTCGGCACGCTTCCAGTTCTAAAGCGTTTCCGAATAACTACAGGCCAGCGGCAGGTGAAAATCTGCTGCTGGCCTTTTTCCCTTAACCAACGGAGGAGAAACCATGAATCGGAATAGCTGGAAAATTGTGCTGCTGGCTTTAGCAGTTACAATTGCGCTCACGCTCAACCTCTATGGGCAACAACAAGCCCCGCCACCAGGATTTAAAAACCTGAAAGTTTTGCCCCAGGATATTACGCGGCAACAACTGATGGGATATATGCAGGCGTTCAACCGTTCGCTCGGTGTGACCTGCGCTCATTGCCACGCCGACGACAAATCCAGCGATGAAAAGCCGGAAAAAGATGTCGCCCGTGGGATGATTAAAATGTTGACCTCCCTGCACCAGAACGCGAAAGATTACCTGCCGGATGGTCGTGACAAGAAATTAAATTGTTGGACTTGCCATCGTGGCAGCGCCAAAATTGAATTGCCTGCGCCGCCTGCGCCGCCGCAGGGTCAGGGTGGTCCACCGCCACCGCCAGCCGAGAAAAAGCCGTAAGCAAAACAGGCTGAAATTGATAGATAGCTTGCAAGAAAATGTTTTCCACGAAGGCACACTGCACGAAGAAAGCAGTAGGAAGAGACAGTAAGAGTGCCTTCAGCGGTAAGTCGCGCTGTTCTCTGGTTACTTGTTTTCCGGGTTTCTTCTTCGTGCTGCTTCGTGTGCCTTCGTGGATGAGAAGTTATTTTTCTTTAGAACGCTAGAATTTCGAGGCAGGGTTGACTGGATTAACAAGCGTGGCACGGTGTGATTGGTTAAGCGCTATCCACTGAGCCGGTTGATCCGATAAATCCTGCCTCGTTTTTTGTTAATGAAAAATTGCTGCCCTGTAACTTTGACGTAACGAAACGTTGCCCCCGAACGTAACAGCATTACAACTGAAAAATTGCCGGATAAAACCCGGGCTTGCTGAATAAAATCAAATTGAGAGGGAATATGAAATTGAAAGAAATTAGTCTTCGTATGCTTACCACCTTGCTGTTTGTGATAGCAGCATTAGCCTCATCCGCTTTTGCACAAGCACCAGGTGTGCAACCGCCAGTAATTTCACCCGAAGTGCAAGCCGACCACAAAATCACGTTTCGCCTCCTTGCTCCCAAAGCGGAGAGCGTATTGTTAACAGGTGGCGATATTCCCGGCATGGGACGCGGCAAGGAAATGATCAAAGGCGAAAATGGCGTTTGGGTAATCACGCTGGGCCCGCTTGATGCGGGGGCGTATCGCTACAATTTCAACGTGAATGGCGTGACGGTGATTGATCCGCGCAACCCTTCGATCAGCGAATCCAATAACAATGTCTGGAGTTTGGTGAATGTTTCCGGCTCTGATAATTTTGATACGAAAAATGTCCCGCACGGCGCAGTGGCAGCGGTCACATATTATTCTACGGCGTTAGGGAAATTTCGCCGCATGCACGTGTATACGCCGCCGGGTTATGAATCAGGCAAAGGCAAATATCCAATCTTTTATTTGCTGCACGGCGCCGGCGATTCCGATGAAGCGTGGACTTCGGTCGGACGCGCCGGATTTATTCTGGATAATTTAATCGCCGCTGGAAAAGCTAAACCAATGGTGATGGTGATGCCTGCGGGGCATACAAGTC
>JAYSTY010000176.1:0-21362 GCA_043719385.1 Blastocatellia bacterium
TGATGGTCGCGTGCAATACGATTATTATGTTTCGGGCGATTCAAATCACGCCGATTTCGGTGTGTATGCCGTACATTTCCTTCACGCCGGTTTTTTTGATTGCGACCGATTATTGGATCAATGGAGTGATTCCAGCGGAGCAATACTGGATTGGAGTTTTCCTGATTTTTGTTGGCTCCATCGTGATGCACCGCGAATTATTTTCGCAGGGCTGGCTCGAACCAATCAAAGCCATTTATCGTGAACGCGGCTGTTTTTATATGCTCATCGTCGGCTTCGTGAATTCGCTGACAAATCCGATTGACGCGAAATTAGTGAAGATGACTGACCCCTTCGCGCAAGCGTTTGCCTTTGGCATTGGGATGGTAATTTTCTTTTCGATCCTGGCATTACTCAGAAAAGCCGAAATTGGAAAGGTCGTCAAATCTGTGCCGTGGTGGGTCATGCTGGCAGGCGTTCTCGAAGCTGTTGCCTTAACTTTCCAACTCGCTTCGCATAATTATTTACCCGTCGCGATCACGATCAGCATCAAACGCGCCGGAATTATTTTGACAGTTTTGCTGGGCTGGTTGATCTTTAAAGAAAAAGGAATTGGCGATAAACTCATCGCTTCGGCGGTGATGCTGGCGGGAGCAATAATTTTTTATGCGAAATTATCAATGCAGGCTGGCATCGTTTTAGCCCTGATAACATTGGTTGGAATGAGCATTGCGCTATATTTGACCCGAAATCAATCATCGTCACAGGAAGCTTCATAGTTATGGAAGTTCAGGAAAAATTATACGAATGGGATGAAGAGGTTCCCGCTCACGCGCCGGATTTATACGACTTTACTTCAACGGCAGAATGCCTTGATGGATTGGAAAATATAAATGATGCTGCGCTTGAGCAATATTCCAGGCAGGGATTTTTGGCGATTGAAAATGCGTTTACGCCGGAAGATGTAAAATCTTCCATCGAAGGCTTAGCGGATTTAATTGCCGAGAAAAATCCTGATTTCAGCATCATTCAATTTCACTCCAAAGTCCGCGACCATCTGAGCGAATTGACACTGGAAGAAAAGCTCGACAACGTGCGTAAAATCGGACAATTCACCGATTACGACGAACGCCTGAAAACCATCGCCTTTCATCCAAAACTCATCGCCGTAGTCGAAAAAATTCTTGGCGCGAAGGCTGAACTCTATCAAAGCATGGCGCTCATCAAACCTCCGAACGGACGCGAAAAACCCTGGCATCAGGATCACGCCTATTTCGATTTATCGCTCGACACCAAAGTCGTCGGCGTGTGGATTGCGCTTGATGAAGCGACGATTGACAACGGCTGCATGCGTGTCCTGCCGGGACAGCATCACCAGAAAATTAATCCACATTTTATGATCCGCGATTGGCAGCTTTGTGACGATCAAGCGCAGGATTTCAAGTCCCACGCCGTAGCCGTACCACTTAAGCCGGGCGGATGTATGATTTTCGACAGTTACTTGCCACACGGTACGCCCAGCAATTTTTCACAGCTTCGTCGTAAGGCGTTGCAATATCACTACGTCGCAGTCGGGACTCCACGCACGAGCAAGGAAGCGCGAATTGAAATTTGGGGGAGTGAGGGGAAAAATGTTTCGTGTTAATTTTTTTGACAGGATTGACAGGATGAACAGGATAGAAGCAAAAGATTTTGTTAGTAATCCTGTTCATCCTGTCAATCCTGTCTAATTCCTTCTTATGCAACTAAAACTCGTCAAAAGTTTCTGGGGAATGACCGGAACGATTCCCGAAAATATGCAACGCATCGCCGCAGCCGGATACGTCGCAGTCGAAGGGCGTACCGCTCCGATTGGTGATGCGAAAGAATTTCTCAAACTTCGCAAAGACCTTAACCTTGATTATGTAGCGATGGTGTTGACCGAAGGCCCCGATCATCTGGCAGATTTTCGCACGAAAGTTGAAGAATCATTGCACTACGAACCAATGCAAATCACCGCGCACAGCGGCAAAGACAGTTGGAGCTTCGCGCAGCAAAAAGAATTTTTCGCTGAGGCTTTGGAAATCGAACATCGCATCGGCATTCCGATTAATCACGAAACGCATCGCAGCCGCGTGATGTTTACGCCGTGGACGACGGCGAATTTGCTGAGAGAATTTCCAGCGCTTCACATCAACGCCGACTTCAGTCACTGGCTGAATGTTTGCGAAAGCCGATTGGAAGATCAAGCCGAAAATCTGGAAATTTGCATCGCTCGCACCCGCCACGTTCACGGTCGTGTAGGTCACGAGCAGGGCGCACAGGTCAACGATCCGCGTGCGCCGGAATGGGCGGAGCATCTGGCTCTGCACGAATCGTGGTGGGATGAAATTATTCGCGCACGATTAAAGGCTGGCGCAGAAATTTTCACTTTCAATCCTGAATTCGGACCGCCAAATTATATGCCGACTTTGCCGCATACATGCGAACCTGTCGCCGATTTGTGGGAGGTTTGTTTATGGATGGCGCAGCGCTTTGAAAAGCGATTTTCTCAAGTTGCCGTTATGAAGTAAACTGTCCTTAAATTCGGACAGATTGTGAGGTATTACCAATGTCGCAAGCGTTACCACTGAAACAATTCGATCTCACCAAAATCGTCAGCCACCTGGTGACGGAGGATGATGAGCCTGTGGACAATATCTTTTCTGAGAAACAACAACGCCTCTTAACCGAACCGCTTTATAGCTCCTGGACGCCGCTTCCTGACGAAGATCAGCCTGTTTCGCCGCGCCCGTTTATGGCTGCCGCGAATGTGGGAATTTTCTTCTCGGTGCATCAACGACCGCTCGTACCGGACATGTTCCTGAGCCTTGATATTGAAGTCAACGAAGGCTGGAACGCCGATGAGCGTCGTTCATATTTTGTCTGGGAGCTGGGCAAATTGCCGGAAGTCGTCGTCGAAATTGTTTCCAACAAAGAGGGCAACGAATTAGGCAGCAAGCTCAAACGCTATGCCGAATGGGGCGTTACTTATTACGTCGTCTTTGATCCGTTGCACGAATTGGGAGAGACAATTTTGAGCGTTTACGAATTAGGTTTTGGCAAACGCTTTCGGCTGCGCGAAGATTTTCAACTGCCATCGCTGGGCTTGAGCCTGACCTTGTGGGAAGGCCAGTATGAAGACATCACGGAAACCTGGCTCCGCTGGTGCGATCAAACCGGGCAGATGATTCCAAGCGGTAAAGAAGGACGCAAAGCTGCTGAAGCACGCGCCGTGCAAGATCAAGTAGCACGTGCCGCTGCTGAAGCGCGTGCCGCGCAGGCTGAGTTCGAGGTTGCGCGGTTACAAGCAGAGTTGACGCGGTTACGTGAATCGCTGGCGAAATAAAGCTGAAATTTTCTTATGGCAGTTCCACAACATCAATTGATTTTTACAGAAGATCAATATCTTGATTTTGAGCGCCACGCCGAAATTCGCCACGAATATTTGGACGGACACATTTATGCGATGGCGGGCGAAAGCGACGAACACGGCGACATAACCGTGAATCTGGCTGGCATATTTTACAACCAACTCAAAGGCACTAACTGTCGCGCCAGGACTAAAGATACAAAAGTTCGCAGTGGGTCATTCCCGTTTCTCAAGCGCAATAAAAAAGGGCTTTATTCTTATCCAGACTTACTCGTGATTTGTGGCGAGCCTCAGCATTTAGTCGAACATTGTGACGTGATTATTAATCCCAAAGTCATCATCGAAGTTTTGTCCGATTCGACTGAAGATTTTGATCGCAAAGAAAAATTCGCGCGGTATCGGCAATGGAATCCAACACTAACAGATTATTTATTGGTGTCGCAGGATATGGCGTTCATTGAGCATTTTGAATTGCGGAAAGGCGATTGGGTTTATCACACGTACTTGACGTTGAAGCAAAATGTTCCGATTAAATCTATCAAATGCACATTGTTGATGAGCGATGTGTATGACCGAGTAAATTTTCCCGAACCAGAAAACGAAGTTGACGAACCTGATCTATTGCAGCTTGTTAGTAATAAATCGCGGCGAAAAAAATGACGAGACCAACATCCTGAGCTTGAAAACCTCGGTGAAAAAATCATAAAAGCACAGCATCAGCCTTCGTCCGTGTTCCCTCTTAGTGACATAATTTAGCAATCACCATTCGCCCTCCGCCCTGCCTGTGCTATCCTCACGAACGCAGCCAAAACACTGTGAATTTGTAATTTTCGATGGTAGTGGGAAATCGTTATGGCCTATTTGGATGGGTTCGACCATGACATTTTTATCAGTTTTGCGCACGTTGATAACCAGGACGGCTGGGTGGACGTGTTCCAACAACACCTCACAATTGAATTGAATCGGTTAATCGGTCGAGCAGGGCAACTGGTAGTTTGGCTGGATAAGCGCCGCTTACAAGGCAATCATCTTTTTGATAAGACAATCGAAGAGGCAATCAATCGCACGGCGCTGTTTGTTGCGCTCAACTCAAATGGCTATTTGCATCCCGACAGTTATTGCCACAAAGAAGTTCGTTGGTTCAGCGAAAAAGCCCAACAAGAACCATTCGGATTAAGCGTTGGGGATCGGTTACGATTTTTCAATGTGTTGCTGGCGAATATCCACTATGAGAAATGGCCAGCGGAATTTGCAGGAACCAGCGGTCATGCCTTTCACGATGAAGATGGGTTTCCGCTTGATCCCACATCCAAACCCTTCCGCGATCAAATCCGCCAATTCAGTAGTGCAATCCTGGCTACGCTTGACGCCATCAAAAATATTTCCACTCAAACAATCAATGGCAAAGCGATACAGGTCCCAACGACGAAGCCTGCGGCTACTGTCTTTCTGGCTGATACCTCAGATTCATTGCGCCGCGTTCGCAATCGTGTCGCCGAAGAACTCCAACGCCAAAATATCGCGCTGGCTGCGCCGATTCCGCCGCCCTTTGCAGCGGCGCAACACGAAGAAGTTGTTATCGCCGAAATCAATCATTCAATTCTGTCCGTTCATCTGTTCGATCAATGGGAAGGCCGCGCCATTGAGGGATTGCCTGAGAAAACTTATCCGCAACGCCAGGCCGAATTGGCGTTAGAACACGCGGCGGACATATTAATTTGGGTGCCACAAACAATGGACGTTGCGACCATTGAAAATATCGAAGACGAATCGCATCGCGCTTTTCTGCAACAACTTGAAAGCCGCGAGCGCAAGGATACAGGCTATGAATTCCTGCGCGAATCCAAAACCGAAATCACGCGGCAAATTCTGGCGCGAATTGAACAGATCAAAAAACGCCAACAAATTGTTATGTCACCAACGGCAGCCTTGCTGGATTCGCATCGCAAAGATCAATTGCACGCAATTCAAATCTTCCAACTGCTGATAGAAGGCAATGTGCAGCCGTACCTGAATCCCGAAGACGATGACCCACGGAGCAATCTCAAAATTCTGGAAGAGCGATTGAAGCAGGTCAGCAAATTGATTTTATTCTTTGGCGCAGTCGCTGAAGATTGGGTGCGCGCACGCTTAGCCGAAGCCTTGAAAATTGCGGTCGAGCAACGTTGCCCGCTGAAAACATTAGCCGTTTGCTTTGTGCCGCCGCATTACAAAGAAGATGGCGTTAACTTCAGTACCGGCTTTACTCAGGTGCATCATTTCAATCTGGCAGACATTCACGATCCAAGCATGATGAAGATTTTGTTGGGCGACATCTGAAGACAATGGCGATAGAAACTACAACCAATCAAATGCCTGCGACGCCGTTTGTCGGGTTGAATCCTTTTCGCACGGAAGAAGCGATTCTGTTTTTTGGGCGTCGCCAGCATACGACGGAACTGCTGCAACTACTGCGGGAGCGGCATTTCATCGGTGTTGTAGGCAGTTCCGGTTCTGGCAAGTCGTCGCTCATTCGCGCCGGATTGATCCCGCAACTCAAAGCCGGATTCCTGGTGGAAGAAAGAGATCACTGGCGTGTAGCGGTAATGAAACCCGGCGATGCTCCACTCAAAAATTTAGCCAAAGCACTCGCTGATGCACTTCCGTCTTCTGCCACCAACGCCGATACCCTGACCGAAGCCATTCGCAACGGCGGTGCGTCCGCTATCATGGATTGTTGCGCTACCACGCTCGCTGACGAAGATACGAATCTGTTGTTGCTCGTAGACCAGTTTGAAGAACTGTTTCGCTTTGGCATCGAATCCAAAGAGCCGGACAAACGCGATGAAGCCGGAGATTTTGTCAGCATCCTGTTGGAGTTGGCGGCGCAACGCGATTTGCCGTGTTTCGTTGTGCTAACGATGCGGTCAGATTTCATTGGTGATTGCGATAATTTTTACGGCTTGCCCGAAGCCCTCAATCGCAGCCAATTCCTCGTGCCTCGGTTGACGCGTGAACAACGCCGTCAGGCTATCGAAGGCCCGATTCGATTATTCAATGCTGACATCACGCCGCGCCTGCTGGATCGCGTAGTCAATGACGTTGGCGATCATTCCGACCAATTACCTGTGATGCAACACGCGCTGATGCGCACGTGGGAATATTGGCAACAGAGCGGCGATCCCGCGCTGGATTTGCCGCACTACAATCAGGTCGGCGGCAGCCAGGCAGCGCTTTCCCGTGATGCTGATGCGGCGTTGCAATCGTTATCTGAAGACGACCAGACACTTGCCAAACGCCTGTTTCAAGCCCTGACCGACACCGATGCCCGTAATCGCCGCATCCGTCGTCCGGCGCATGTCAGCGAACTGGCTTCGATCACGGGCGCAACACAGGAAAAGGTGCTGGCGCTGATCGAAAACTTCAAAGCCGGAGGCCGTTCGTTCCTGACCTTGAGCAACGACGCCGATCCCATCGTAGACATCTCGCACGAGAGCCTGATTCGGCAATGGACAACGATGGGCGATTGGGTCGCCGAAGAAGCCGAATCGCACGCAATGTTGCTTCGGATAGCTGATGCAAGGCTTTTGCATCAACAGCACCCTAGCGACGACTTGCTCTGGCGCGGTTCGCAATTAGATATGGCAATAGAGTGGGAAAAGAATTATCAGCCGACCATAAGGTGGGCAACTCGATACAACTGTGACTTACTACAAGTATTGCACTTTGTTGCACAGGGCTACTTTGCCCGCGAAAAGGAGGCTCAGGAAAAAATAGCTAGGCGTAAACGCCAATCCCGACGGACACAAACTTTTATTGCCATGCTTTCCTTCGCATTTTTCGGGGCCTCTGCGCTAGCCTACTATGCTTGGCAGCAACAAACGAAAGCCAAAGAGCAGGAGCGATATGCACTACGGATGAACTATATCGCTAATATGAACCTAGCGGCAGATGAAATAGAGCAGAATAATATCACGCGTGCATACGCATTGCTGGACAGGTATCTTCCTAGTGTTGCAATCTCAGGGGAAGACCAATTGCGGAGCTTCTATTGGTATTATCTTCTAAAGGCTTGTCAGAAGAAGACAACGACCCTGAGGGAAAGCGGGGGGGCTATTTATTCTGTAGCCTGGAGTGCGGATGGCAAGACGCTGGCAAGTGGGAGTCGGGACAGAACAATCAAGCTATGGGAGGTAGCGAGTGGACAAGAACTGCGAACCCTAACCGGACATGAAGATTCGGTGAACTCGGTGGCCTGGAGTGCGGACAGGAAGCTGTTGGCAAGTGGGAGTGCTGACAAGATGATCAAGCTATGGGATGTTGGAAGTGGACAAGAACTGCGAACACTCAAGGGGCACGCTGATTCTGTCGTGTCTGTAGTCTGGAGTGGAGACGGAAAACTGTTGGCAAGCGGGAGCTGGGATAGAACCATCAAGTTATGGAAGGTAGCGAGTGGGAAAGAACTGCTAACACTGACCGGACATGAAGATTCGGTGAACTCGGTGGCCTGGAGTGCGGACGGGAAGCTGTTGGCAAGTGGGAGTGCTGACAAGGCGATCAAGCTGTGGGATGTTGCAAGTGGAAAAGAATTGCGAACACTGACCGGACATGAAGATTCGGTGAACTCGGTGGCGTGGAGTGCGGATGGCAAGCTGTTGGCAAGTGGGAGTGTGGATAAGACGATCAAGCTGTGGGATGTTGCAAGTGGACAAGAATTGCGTACCCTCCGACGCGAATCCGGGCCGATCTTTTCTGTGGCATTCAGCTCCGATGGTCATGCGTTCGCGAGTAGTAATTACGATGCAAAAAAGGGACAAGGAATTATTCGTCTTTGGTTTGCAGCGACGGATGAAGAAGTAGCACAGCAACGGAGCAAATGACGTATGCAAAACCTTCGAGTCGCCTTCGTTGGCTGTGGCGGCATCGCTGATCATTATTTACAGGTCTATCGTGATCTCGAATGGGTTGAGATGACGGTTTGCATGGATGTGAATCTTGAGCGTGCAACAAACGCCGTTGCGCAACTTGGCGAAAACTCTAAAGCGCGGGCGACGACAAATTTTGCGGATGTTTTGGGCGATGATGTTGATGTCGTAGTCATTAATTCTCCGAATCATTTGCATCGTGAACAAGCCGTAGCGGCGCTGGCTGCGAACAAACATGTATTGTTGCAAAAACCGTTAGCCGCTACGCTGGCTGACGCTGGAATCATTCAGGAAGCTGCGGCACAAGCTAAACTTCGCGGAATCATCAGCGGCTTGTACATGAGTTATTTCGAGCAGCCGTTAATGCACGATCTCAAGGCTAAATATGAAGCTGGATATTTTGGCGACATCGCGCATTTGTACGCACGGCTGATGCATCGCGGTGGACTAAAACTCTCGCAGGAAATTTTATCAGGGCAACCAAATTGGCGTGGCTCCGTAGCGCAAACTGGTGGCGGCGCGTTCATTCAGCTTGCGGTTCATTACGTTCATTTGTTTGGCTGGCTGATGAATTCCAAAGTCGTCCGCGTGATGGCGATGATGAAAAATCAGTATTGCCCCGGTATCGAAGGCGAAGACATTGCCTGCGCGATTTTGGAATTTGGGAATGGCGCACTGGCGACTTTGGATATGGCGTGGAATACGGCAGGTGAACAGCTTTCGATTCACGGGACGCTCGGCACGGCAGAATATATCGGTAATAAAACGTTGCTGCTGAATTCGATTGCGGTTGCATCAGACGATTACAAAAATACCTTTTCTGCGCCGAGCCAGTTGCATCAGACCGCTGCACCGGGAACGGCTGCGACACAGGAAGTCTCTGAAGTGATTGCGCCTGCGTTAGGCGATGTGACGAATCCATTCAATCAACACTTGATGTTTTTGGAAGCTGTACGCGATGGACGTGAACCGTTCGTTTCGATAGCTTCCAGCGCAGAAGATTTGCGGGTTGTGCAGGCTGTTTATGAATCCGCTCGTACTCTTCGGGCGATAGAAATAGGACGCGGATAACGCGAATTTGGCGGATCAATACTGATCTGCGAAAATCTGCTCAATCCGCGTTATCCGCGTTCCATTTATGCTAAACCTCGGAATTGTTGCTGACGAAATTAATCGTGACTTTCGTGAAGCCGTGAACATTGGCTTAAACGCGGGAATTCGCCGCTACGAAATTCGCTTTTTGAAATCTGGACGCGCTCCCGTGTGCGATGAAAATGAGTTGCGCGAGATTGAAAATATTTGTGATGGTGAAGGTTTGGAAATCACTGCACTGTCGCCGGGACTTTTTAAATGGACTGACACGCCGGAAAAATTCAAGCTTGAAATGTCTGAAGTTTTTCCCCGCGCAGTCGAACTCGCGCATCGTTGGAAGTTGTCTGCGCTCGTGATTTTTGGATTCTGCAAACCCGGTGCGACCGAAGCGAATGCGGATACGATTTCCGGCGCAAATCCTCCGCAGTGGGTAATCGAATCGTTAGCCGAAGCAGCAGAAAAAGCAGCGGCGGAAAACCTCAACTTATTCATCGAACCAGAACCTGTGTGCTGGGCCGATTGCGGAGCCGCTACCGCAAAATTAATTCATCAGGTGAACGCGAAAAACCTGAAAATAAATTACGATCCCTGCAACGACGCCTGGATGCTGCGCCGCGATCCGATTAATGATTTCGCCGAGGTTGCGCCGTTCATCGCCAACGTTCACATCAAAGATCAACTTGACGCTCCGGTCGGTAGCGGAATGCCAACCTGGGTAGTTCCTGGCAATGGAATGATGAATTGGCAGGCACATTTAGATGCGCTGAAAGCAATTGGTTATTCCGGTGCGATTTCGCTGGAGCCGCATATTGATGGCAAGCTGGAAACGATTCTGGCTTGTAAGGAAGCGATTGAGAAAATGTACGCCACAACTGTATGAACAATTTAATATCACGCCGCGCTTTCATTACCACAGCAACCGCCGCAACTGCTGCCACAATTTTTACGGACGAAGTTTTTGCGCAGGAACAAATCATAGACATTCACCAGCACACGCATTATTCCGGGCGCAGCGATGAAGTGCTGCTCCGCCATCAGAAAAAAATGGGTATTACCAAAACCGTGCTGTTACCTGCCGGCTCAAAATATGGGCTGGAAGCTGAGGCCTTCGGCAATGATTCCTGTCTGGCCTTAGTCAAAAAATATCCGCAGCAATATTATTTTTTCGCCAACGAATTACCCGACATTGCCGAGACAAAATCAGTGCTTGAGAAATATTTAAAGCTGGGCGCAATCGGCATTGGCGAGCAGAAATATTTTGTCGAGTGCGATTCCAAATATATTGAATTACTGGCCGCCATCGCACAGGAATTTAAGGTGCCGATTCTGATGCACTTTCAATATGGCAAGTACAACACGGGCTTTGATCGCTTTCACACCATCCTCGCCAAGTTTCCCAGCGTAAATTTCATCGGACACGCCCAAACGTTCTGGGCCAATATTGATCGCAAACACGATCAGCCTGTGCTGTATCCCAAAACGAAAGTTACAGCGGGCGGATACACAGATCGGTATTTAGCCGATTACCCGAATATGTTTGCCGATTTATCGGCTGGCTCAGGCTTAAATGCGCTGACGCGTGACGAAGAGCAGGCCAGTCAATTTTTGCAGCGGCATCAGGATAAATTGCTGTATGGCAGCGATTGCAATGATCTGGATGGCGCGGGCGAAAAATGCAGCGGAGCAAAACAAATTGCCACGATTCGGCGTTTAGTAAAAGACCAGAAGATTCTTAATAAAATCTTTTATGGAAACGCCAGCCGTGTTTTAAAAATCAAATAGCTCTATTCAATCAAAATCTTATGAACCAAACCAATACGTTTCCTGACTCGCTCCGCACCGCCGAAAAACATTTGTCGCGCCGCGATCCGGTGCTGCGCCAAATTATCAAACTGCACGGTGAATGTCCGATTCAACCGCACACACGCTATTTTGATACGTTAGTTGGCTCCATCATTTCGCAGCAGCTTTCGACCAAAGCGGCGGACACCATTCATAAACGTTTTATCGCGCTGTATGCTCCGGCGAAAGCGCCCAAAGCCAGCCAGATTGTTCAGACTCCTGACGAGACTTTGCGCGGCGTTGGGCTTTCGTACCAGAAGCTTTCATACATCAAAGATTTGGCGGCAAAAACTGATGATGGAACGATCAAGCTCTCCCGCATCGCCAAAATGAGCGATGAAGAAATTATCGCCAGTCTGACCCAGGTCAAAGGCATCGGCGTATGGACGGTTCACATGTTTTTGATTTTTTCACTCGGTAGATTGAACGTTTTGCCGGTTGGCGATTTAGGCATCAGAAATGCAATTCACAGAAATTATGGTTTGGCAGAAGCGCCCAAACCAGCCATCATTGAATCCCTGGCAGAACAAAATAAATGGCATCCTTACTGTTCGATTGCTTCGTGGTATCTCTGGCGGAGTCTGGAAAATAAAGAAATGTAATTTTTTCTGGAAGGCCGACGAGATTAACTCTTTACATAGGCATACAGATAATCTCGTGGACTCTGCTAGAGGTCGTTGGAAAGCTTCCCTCCTAAATAAGCCGACTAACGACCTCATTTTTTTGCCTGCCGCTCAGGCTTTGGGATGAGCCTTGTCATACACTTCCATTAATTTATCCGTCGAAACGTGCGTGTAATTCTGCGTTGTCGTCAACCGCGCATGTCCCAGTAATTCCTGAATCGTTCTGAGGTCGGCGCCTGCGTCCAGTAAATGTGTAGCGAATGAATGACGCAATGAATGCGGGCTGATGTGATGAAGGTCGGCGCACTGCTTAACATATTTATCAATCATTCGCCCCACTGACCGCGTCGTAATGCGCGTGCCCTGGTAATTCATAAATACCGCCAGCGGGTCACGATCATCGGGATCGGCCTCAACCAATAATTCTCCGCGCACTCCCAAATAAATTTCCAGCGCAGCTTTCGCATGATTACCAAAGGGAACGATCCGCTCTTTGCGACCTTTGCCTTTGACGCGCAAGCTCATCCGCGTGAAATCAATGTCCGTCAGATTGAGTCCGACGAGTTCAGAGACACGCACGCCGCTGGCATACAGTAATTCCAAAATCGCACGGTCACGTTTGCCCAGCACAGTTTCAGTCTCTGGCGTTTCGATGAAGCGAATCATGTCCTGAATGTTGAGATGGGTCGGGAGGGTGCGTTCGACGCGCGGGCTGGTCACCAGCATCGCCGGATTATTTTCCAGCACCCCTTCACGACACATAAAACGAAAGAAGGTGCGCAGCGTGGCGACTTTGCGATGAATCGAGCTTTTCTTTTTCTTCTTTTCGTACAGCGTCGCCATATACTCACGAATCGTCAGATTATCAATTGAATGGAGATTGACCTCGCGGCGCTCCCCGTCAGAATTTGGCGGCGCCACGTAATCATAAAACTGCACCAGATCACTTTCGTAATTACGCAGCGTATGTTCAGACAAATTACGCTCGTATTTCAGGTGCTTAAGAAAATCATCAAGGTAAATTTGCATAGACGATTCCCCGCTTATCCAATTATTTCATCCACGCTGAGAATTAAGTTGGGCAGAAGCTGGGGCGAGAGAGTTTCCTCACGCGAAACGATTCTGACATCCTGATAGGTATCGCCAACCGGATTGCGATACACTTCAACCACATCTTCCGATAAATTCACAATCCAGAACTCAGGAATTTGTGCATTCGCGTAGGCTTTTTGTTTCAATGTGCGATCTTTTTCCAGGGTTGTGTCGGCAACTTCAAGGGCGAGTAAAACATCTTCACCCACCGGATGACGCGTGGAATAATCGGCACGTTTTGCCAAAGTTATATCCGGTTCCGGTTCCGTATTATTGCTCAAACGGATAGGGTTCTGGACACGAACATGCACTGTTCGACCAAGCTGTTCCCGGATCAGTTCATCAATTCGATCAACACACATTGCGTGCCGCGGTCCAATCGGAGCCATGGATATAATTTCTCCTTCAATCAGCTCGAGTCTTTCACCCGGTAAGAGAATGCCGGTTTCAGCCATCCGGTAATATTCAGCAACTGTAAATTTGCGATGCGGAAATGGTGTCGCCATAAATTCTCCTTAGCCCAGGATTTCATCAGCTTCCAAAATAACCGCCGGGAGTGAAACAGGTGCGAGCGTTTCGTGACGATGAACAATTCGTACTGTCTGATACGAATTGCCCGTGGGATTTGTATAAACTTCGATGATGTCATCCTGTAAGTTTACGATCCAGAATTCAACGATTTTTGCTCGCGCATATGCTGATAATTTAACGCCTCGATCTTTACTCAAAGTCGTATCAGCAACTTCAATCACCAGCAGAGCATCCTCGGCTTTTGGAATAGCGCTGCGGTAATAATCATCTCTTTTTTTAAGGAGCAAAACGTCCGGCTCCGGCTCTGAAAATTGACTCAATTCAACCGGGCCTTGCGTGCTAACCATTACCGTTCCCTGCAACTGCAAAATAAAAAATTCAGTGAGACGATTTATGCTTGCCAGATGCCTCGGCCCCATTGCGCTCATTTTTATCAAGTCTCCTTCCAGTAATTCAATTTTATCATTGCTGGTCAAAATCCCCTGCTTAATCATCTGATGATAAATGTCCGTCGTGATCGGGTATCGTTCAAATTGTGCTTCGCTTAACTGCATAGTTTTACAACTCCTCTCAACCTGGATGGTTATACGAATTCGCGCTCATCAGGAACCGTACCATTCTAAACCATCAGGCAAATTATGCGCAGAGTATTCCAGATGCAAAACGCGGCGATGTGTTGGCAGCGTCGCGGCTGACGACGCGTGCAGCAATAATGGACGCAGCAATAACGCTCCGCCTTTGGCCACCATACAAGTTACTTCAGCCGTACTCTCTTTCAATTTGTTTATTTCCTCATCATCCAAAAGCCCGAATTTATGTGAGCCGGGAATCACGCGCAAGGCTCCATTATTTTCATCCGTATCATCAAGGTGGATACGCACGGCAAGAATATTTTGCAGAATTTCGACGGGCGGTTGCGCATGAACGACTCCGGCTTTGGTTGACCAGGCGCTGAAACCGGCGCCTTCTTTCTTTGCCTGCAAAGCAATCATGACATCCTGATGCCAGGGAACTTTCCAGTTTGCGACAGGATTTTTATCAAAGAAAATTCCACGGATCACTTTGACGTTTTTGCCCAGCACTGGCTCAACCAAGGAGCGCAGGATTTCACTTTCAGCTAAGGCACGAACAGCGGGAACGACTTCGAGCAAGCGTCTTATGCCAAAGGCTTTTCCGGCTCTTTGCCTGACTGCATTGCTGAATTGAAGTTGCTGAAGCGCAGCGATTATTTCATCAACGACAGCAGGAGCAATCACATTTTGGATGATTGCGAAACCGCGTTCATGAACTTGTTCAGAGTGATTTTTCATCAAGCTTTTAAGTAGCGCGGGCTGTCAGCCCGCGTTCCAGCTTTACACTTCAAATTCTCAGTAGAGAAAATTTCAGCTTGCAGGCTGGCAGCCCGCGCTACGTGTTGTTCGCAGCAAAAGCTGCTTTAATTTCTCAATTTCATCACAACTAAACTCTAATTGCGCCACGTAAATTGGTAGCTTGCAGTCCTGAATAAGCTTAGCATCAATATTTGCCGCATCTTTTTCCGTCGTGATAATTGCTTCCGCTCCTAAATCTTTTGATTGCTGGAAAAGGCTGTCCAGGTCACTTTGCGTGTAGCGATGATGATCGGCAAAAATAAAATGCCTGACGATTTTCAGTCCTGAGTTTTTCAAATCAAGTTCTAAACGTTGAGGATTTCCAATCCCGGAAAAAGCTATTATTGATAATGGCTTCAAGCTGGAAATGTCAGTTTTATTAGCATTTTCCGCCAATAACCTGACACCCGTGATTTTATGATCGGCAAAAAATACTGGAATACCCGGCTGGCAATATTCCTGAACAAATTTGACGAACGGCGCTCGCTCTGCAAGCTGAGCAGAGCGGGTAAGGATCACAGCATCCGCTCTTTTCATCTCCTCCAGCGGATCACGGAAATTCAGGCTGGAGGCAAAATTTGTCGCGGCATCCACTAACAATAAATTCAAATCACGCTGCAAGCGAATGTGCTGATAGCCGTCGTCCAGAATGAATGCGTCAATTTTTGTTTGCGCTTCCAGCCACTTCCCTGCCGCGTAACGATCTGCGTCAACGACGACTCTGACACCGGGACATTGTTGCGCGAGCAGGTAAGGTTCATCGCCGGAAATGTTTGGGTTGCACAAAATTTCCTTGCCGTTGGAAACTTCGACGCGCCCTTTGCTGGCACGTTTATAACCACGACTCAGAATCGCTACGCTCAAGCCTTCGTCACGCAGAAAATTCGCAATGAACGCCGCGCACGGAGTTTTCCCTGTGCCGCCAAAAGTGATGTTGCCAACGCTGATGACAGGCGCTTTGAGTTGATGAATTTTGAAGAATTTTGCACGATAAAGTGCAAGACGAATTTTCACGCCAGCCGCGTAAAACCTGTAAGCAAATTTGGTCAGGAAATTTTGTCGCACATCAAATCAAACTGGCAATAACTTCAACGGTTTTGGCGGTCGCGCCACGATTGGCGGCAACTGTGGCGCGTGCATTCTCGCCTAAAATTTCAGCCTGCGCTGGATTGGTTAATAACGCAATCATCGCATCGCGCAAGGCAACTGTTAATTCTTTGTCGTTCGTACCTTGTAACTGAAGCACAGCGGCGCGGCGTTTGAATTCTGCGGTAATTTCTCGAAAGTTTTCCATGTGCGGGCCGACGATGACAGGTCGGGCATCACGCGCAGGTTCAAGGATGTTGTGGCCGCCTTTTGGAACTAAGCTGCCACCCACAAAAACTACGGCGGCGAAACGATAGAGCGGCGCTAGTTCGCCGATTGAATCAAGCAAAATTACGTCAGATTTTTGCGGCTGAGCTTTAATCACGGGCGCAATTTTTATCGCGCTAATGGCTTCAACCTGGAGCGCCGAAACTGAACGACGCGTGAAGTTGAGGTGCGATGAATCAAGCAATTTTGCAACAGTCTCAAATCGCTCAGGATGGCGTGGAGCAAGCAGCAACCGCGTATTTTCCAAGCCAGGCATTTTCTTTACCGCTGTATATGCCGCGAGAATTATTTCCTCTTCGCCGTCGCTCGTGCTTCCGGCAATGATCAAAGGTGCGCTGGTCAATGCGAATGTGGCGGCAAGCTGAAGCGTGCCTGCATCATCAGCTAATTTTTCTGTGCCAATGTCGTATTTGATGTTGCCACTGACAAAAACATTGTCAGCATTTGCGCCTAAAGCTGTGATGCGAGTTGCGTCGGCTTCGCTTTGCATCAGGAAGTGCGTCACGTTGGCGGTGATTCGGCGAAACCAAAAGGCAAATTTCATGGAGCGCCTGAACGAGCGATCAGAAACTCGACCATTGGCAATGATAACTGGAATATTTCGGCTTTTGCATTCACGCAAAAAATTAGGCCACAACTCGGATTCCATTAAAATCACGGCGACTGGTCGGATTGTTTGCAGGCTTCTGCGCACCGAAAATTTCCAATCAAACGGGTAATAACAAAATCCATCAGCCTCGGAAATGCGCGAACGAGCGACGGCTTGCCCGGTGGCTGTGGTCGTCGAAAAAATCAAACGATGCGCAGGAAATTTTTCGCGTAAAGCTTTGACCAAAGCATGAGCGGCAATGGTTTCACCCATAGACACCGCATGAATCCAAATCGTGGGACGGACATCGGCTTGCCAGGCTTCAGGCAAAGTTCCTAAGCGCTCAGAAAAATTACTCAGATATTTTTTGTTGATGAAGGCCTGAAAGATGAAGTACGGCAGTAATGCAAGGCAGGCAAGGCTGAGAAAAATGCTGTAAAGAAAATACATATAAGCGGACAGTGCGTAGTGGCGGTGAACAGAACAATCTCAATTCTGCGCACCAGCCACCAGCCCCTGACAACTAATGAAAACTACGACTTCGCTCGTTCCATATAACGACCTTCCGTTGTATCCACTTTAATTTTTTCGCCTTCTTTGATAAAGGCTGGTACCTGAATCGTGATCCCGGTTTCCAGTTTGGCGGGTTTGCCGACATTGCTCACGGTCGCGCCTTTGATTTCGGGTTCTGTCTGGACAACCTTAAGTTCCACCGTGCTGGGAATCGTAATGCCAATCGGATTGCCTTCAAAGAATTCGATTTTGATGACTGTTTCGGGCAATAAATAGCCAACGGCATCGCCCAGCGTTTCATCGCTCAGCGCAATTTGTTCGTAAGACTCCATATTCATGAAGTGATAACCATCCGCATCGCCGTATAAAAACGTCATTTCGAGTTCTTCAAAAATCGCTCGTTCTACCGATTCAGTGGAGCGAAAACGATGTTCAGTGGTTGATCCCGTTTTTAAATTACGCATTCTGGTTTGCACCATTGCGCGCAAATTGCCCGGCGTGTGGTGATGAAATTCAAGAATGCGATGCGGAATTCCGTTGTGCAAAATAACGATGCCCTTGCGAATTTGGGTAGCCTGGATCGAAGCCATTAGAAAAAATATCTCCTGTCAAAATTTAGGCGCAGTAACAAGCCTGCGCCGCGAATGCAAAATATTTGGAACTACAAAAGTTGAAAAGCATAGCGAAAGCCGGGCGGCGGGTCAAGCAGATAAAAAGGCCTTAAAAATACTATATTTTGTGGCTTGACCGAGTGCGAGGTGTGGCTTAAGATGCGAAGCGTTGCGGGACTTCTGCTTCGTTTGTCATCTATGACATATTTTTTGAACCTAATTCATTTGTCGGGAGACTTGCGCAATCATCTGTTGGCAATCCTGCTCGTCACAGTACGAGACTTTAACGCCACGGAGCCACGTCGCCCACCTGTTACGACAGGTTCAAATGAGGTCATAGAAACGGCGCGGCGGTTGTCCCGCACGTTATTTCAGTCAAAGTTTGGTAAGATCATCAATATCTTCATTTCATCATCTATTTTTGCCAGACTTATACCAAAAGCACCAAACCTGATTTCTACAGTTCGTGTTCCCACTGGCAATCCTTCATCATCTTTTTCATAAATTCTGGCACTGAATTCTGGTTTACACTCTTTTTTAAGCTCTAACATGCCGCCCTCAAACTCTGCCGGGTAGGAGGTTTTCTGGCGTTCGATATAACTGCGCATTACTGCCACAGCCCGATCAATCGTATCAATCATATCGTATAGCTGTGCCTGATTTTCAAGCTTAAAATCCCCGCCATGAGTGAGCGCCTGATCTAAGTTTGGGTTACTGACAAGGACAATCTTAATCTGCTCAGGAAGGTAATCGCTATCGTTCTGATTTTTGTTGAGCGACTTGAACGAATGATAATTAATTTCACATAAATACATGAGGTCTAAACCCGCCAGATATAATCGTACCAATTGAGGGGCATTATTTTTCACGACATCTTCATTGACCCCTAATTCACTCATCAACGGGGTAAGTTTTATGACCAGCTTTTCTAAATCTTTACTTGAACCACTTTCCTGAACAGCTTCACGAAGACTCATCGTCTCTACCAATGTTTTTTGAAATCTATCTATGAAGAGGCGCGCTTCCCGTGTTTCCTGCAAAGTAAGATTTTTTTCTTCTTCGCGTTCTTTTGGAAACGGTAAAGGCGGGGTTATTTCTTCACGCACTTCCGGCTCCTGCCCATAAGCAAAATTGTTTATTGCAACCAACGACAAAACACAGAGTAAGAACACCAATACTTTATTCATTTTTAGCTCCTGGATGATTGAGAGAACAATTGCCTGTGCGTACTGCACAAGCTGCACATCTCCCTTCTGCAATGGGAATGCCAAAACAAAAAGATACTAAAATGCCTCTCCTTATTGATCTTTATTTAGCTGAGTTGTTTGGAGAGATTGGCAGACTGTCGGGCAGATGTTTCAGTTGTCAGTAATTACCTGCGTTACTTGAAGAGGACGATAGAAGTGGCGAACCAATTTTTTCACTGAGCAAAATCAGTAAGAAAGCCCAAGTGCCGCTGCACAAATAAGCGCCCAGAATATCGCTGGGCCAGTGTGCGCCCAGCGATACACGCGCACAGCCACCAAGCAGCAACAGCACACAGCAAATGGCTATCACAATTGTGCGCAAGTTGCCTTGTAACTTACGCCACGCCAGCATTGCCAATAATCCAACCAGCGAGAAAAACACCAGGCCAAACCCGAACGGAAAAGAAAAGCTCGCTGGTGAATGATTCACCAGCGAGCTTTTCGGCAACAAAGATAAATATTCAAATTGAGTTTATAAAACGCACAGATAGAACTCTTTGTAATAATTGTTTCCATCAATATCATTAAACCTGACTTTGATGACATGTCCGCCAGCCGGGAGCGGTTTCAGAAGAACAAAATTGCCCCCGATGGCGGCGCTACTAAAAACACGTGCCTTCGCCTCGTAACCACAGGCTTCGGCAGTATCAGCCAAGACCGGCTAATAGGTGCGCGGGGATTGCGTGAAAATGATCGCTTCACGCGGTAATGGTTGGTAATCCAGCGAAACCTCAAAGTCCTTAAATATAGTTGGGATATCAATGTCGGCCTGATCATGATAGACCTGAAAAAGCTCATCCGGGTCTGAATCTTCAAGCCAGTACCAGCCCCAGCCTAAACTGAAAAACATAGGCGTATTTTTGGGTACTACAATTTCGCGCTCTGCACTGTCGCCAATGCCGAGAGCAAGAAACCAAACTGGCCCGTGTTGAAATTCAATGCCTTTGCTCATCGCTTCAAAGTCCGCGAATTTTGGATCAAAAGAGCGCGAAAATGTGAAATGGAGAAAATCGCCGGCATAATCACTAATGGTGCGTCCGGCGACCTTGTCGTCTTTGCCGTAAAACGCTGGCGTTGTTATGTCAGATTGTGCGGCAATGGGTTGGCGTAGTTGCGGTTCTCGTAGCGGAGCCTGCACATTGATTTTTGCGTCCGTTTGAATCTTCGCAGCGGCTTCGCGTTGTTTTTGCAATCAATCAGCTTCGCGCATGAAATGGCGCTGTGCCTGAATTGAAGAGTTGCCGACCAGCAACAACAGAATGACCCCGCAAAATGCTGAGGCAAAACGGATATTTTTTATTTGAGACATTTCTTTTCCCCCTAAGTGAAAGATGGTTAAAGGCTCAGCGAAACAAGCTGTTGAACCTGGAATTAGTACGTTAATTCTGGCTGCCGGTTGATTGTGTCCTGAACAATGGCTTCTATTGTTCAGGTGAAATCGCCGGAGGTGAACCTTTGGTTTCAGTAAGGTATGGGTAAATCAAGTAAAACGTGTCGTAAAAAAATCATCTGATGAAAATTTTCTCGCCAGATGATTGACGAACCTTTGAGGCAATCTCTTTACCACAAGATTGCGTTCTGGCTGGGACGCTTTTATAGTTGGATGTTAGTCAAGACAATTAACAAATTTACTGGCGCACTCATTATTTGCTCCAGAACAGCGGGACAAGTCTCAAACGATTACTTCCCAGCGTTCGCTTTTTCTCTACCGACAACCAGGTCGGCAGACTTTGATGTAGCTTGTCCTCACACTTAATCTATAACTGAGGAGCATTAAGACAGTCATTTATAACTGCTCCATTCTGCCGCAAAAGTTCTCCATAAAATCTCCATACCACAGAGACCGGTGAAGCTATGATAGAAGAAACAAAGCAGTTGCATCGTTTTGGTGATTTCAGCCTGGATGCGACCGAAAAAATACTGCGCACACAAAACCAAGTTGTGCACCTGCCGCCGAAAACCGTTGAAGTCCTCTTAGCGTTACTCGAACAAAATGGAACGCTCGTCACCAAAGAAGAATTGATGGAAAAAGTTTGGCCCGATAGTTTTGTTGATGAAGCAAATCTGGCGCGGCATGTATACACCCTTCGCAAAGCTTTGAGCAGCAAGAATGGGAAGGGGGATTCGCTCGTCCAGTTGAGAAAATATCAGGCAGCGATTGCTGAATATAAACTCGCGTTTCACTATACTGACGACACGCAAAA
>JAYSTY010000177.1:0-21320 GCA_043719385.1 Blastocatellia bacterium
GCGGTTGTTTCGATGCTTTATACCGGCACTGCTGTGGTTACGATGCAGCGCGTGTATTTGATTCTGGCAGGTTTTTTACCCGGCTGGAAAATGCCAAGATATGAGGTAACGCCGGATCGCCACACGATTCCCTATGGCGTTGCCATTACGCTCGGATCACTAATTTCCCTGGTATTTTTTCCGAACTAAAGTTTGTATAAGGATGGAATTGACGTGCGAAATAAGAGTTTAATACTTGTCCTAATCGGAGCCGCATTCTTTGGTTTACTGGCGGCGACCTCTGTCAGCGGCTATCTACGAAGTGTCCGCGAAAACTCCAATCCCAATAAAATGATCGTAGCCAAAGTGGACATACCGCTTGGGGCCAGAATTATTGCTGAGCAGTTAACAATGGTCGAAGTGCCGCGTGCGGCAACACCGGATGGAACATTTACGAAGGAAGAGCAGGTCATAGGTCGGATTTCAATGACGAAAATTTCGGCGCGAGAGCCGCTCACCGCTTCCCGCTTAGCGCCGGTGGGTGCATCAGGCGGACTGTCGGCGGTGATCCCCGAAGGTTACCGTGCGATGACAGTAAAGGTAGACGATGAAACTGGCATTGCCGGATTTTTGATGCCGGGGACGCTGGTGGATGTTTTGGCAATCATCAATGCCGATAACAACCAGGGACCGATTTCAAAAATTGTTTTGCAAAATATTAAAGTCCTGGCAAATGGGCAAAATCTGGATCAGCCAAAAGATGAACGCGAAGCCAGCACCGTCAAAACCGTCACGTTACAGGTGACACCAGACCAATCGGAAAGACTGGCACTGGCTTCGGCGGAAGGCAAGCTCAGATTATCGCTGCGCAATTCGATAGATCAGGGCGATGAGCGGACAATGGGCGCTTCTAAAAGAACAGTCCTGACCGGAGACCGTGCGCTGCCAGTGCCGGAAACCAATGCTGCTCATAACGAGACAATCCAAGCCCGTAAAACTGTCTCTGTAACACCTGCACAACCTGCAAGAAATAAAACCAGGGAGACAACACGGATTGAATCGCAGTCCGTTTCAGCTACACCGCCCCCTCGTGAAGCTCCTACACCGCGTGCCTCAGTCGAAGTATTTGAAGGTGGTAAGAGACACACCGTTGTTTTTCCCTGAATGTCCGATAAGCGACACTTGCCGTTATTGGCGCATGGACCGGGATTGGAAGGAAGACTCCATCATGCCGTTATATTTTATCCTCACTAAAAGTTCCCGCTGGTTATTTTTGTTAGGGGGAATTTTTATTTTTTTTCCGACTCTGGCCCAGGAAACAGTACTCAAACTATCACTGTCAACTCCACCGAAAGACCCCGTTCCCGTCAGCCTGCTCACAGGTCAGTCGCGGCTGATCATTTTTAAAGAGGAGTATGGTCGCCTGGCAGTGCCAAATCAGGATGTGGCGGAATCCATCCCGATGGATTCTTATCAATTATTGATTAGCGGTAAAACGCCCGGTCAATCCACCATTGTGGTGTGGTCGAAAGATGGTGCCAGGTATATTTTTTTAGATGTTTCCGTGCGGGTGAATCTGACGCAACTGGACGCACAGATCAGAGTATTATTGCCAAAGGAAGATATTCAGGTGAGCCAGGCGAATGGGTCAGTAATACTGTCGGGAACCGTTAGCTCAACCCGTGTTATTCAGCGGGCCGATACGATCACCCAATCCTTTGGATTTAAGACTGTCAATTTGCTGACGGCTCCCGTTGCCAATGAACCACAGGTGCAATTATCTGTGCGGATCGCTGAAGTTAATCGCAATAAACTCCGCGAACTGGCTGCGACTCCTGCACTTCAAACACGACCTGGGGTTGGAGGCTACAGCAATACCGGAACAGGTCCCTGGACGCTCAATTCGGTAGATAGCGGGAATATATTTGGCACGGTGGCCAGCACCCTGAATCTGTTTCTGATGAACGGGAACGCTTTTTTATTTATCCGTGCATTGCAATCACAGGGCGCGTTGCGTGCTTTGGCTGAACCGAACCTGGTCGCAATGAATGGGCAACAGGCCAGTTTCCTGGCTGGCGGGGAAATTCCTATTCCTGTAGTGCAGGGGACGGGAGGCACCAATGGAGGCGGGGTCAGCATTCAATTTAAAGAATATGGCGTGCGGGTAACATTCAAACCGACGATCATTGACGAAGAGCATATCCGGCTGGAACTGGAACCCGAAGTTTCGACACTGGATTATACCAATAGTGTCCGCTTGAACGGATTCCAGATTCCGGCGCTGCGGACACGTAAAGCGAAAACGGGAATTGAGTTGCGCGATGGACAAAGCTTTGCGCTGGCAGGATTACTGGATAACAACGAAGTGCAATCCCTGGCTAAAATTCCCTGGCTGGGAAATGTGCCGCTGCTGGGAGCGCTCTTCACTTCCAAACAATTTCAAAAACAGGAAACAGAATTGGTATTTTTTGTAACGGCGCAAATTACCAAACCCGTCAACCCTGATTCAGTCCCGGAGATGCGCGGCCTGGATGGCTTAAAAGGTGGCTCCCCCCTAGCGGATCGCCCGCTCGAACCAACGACACGCAATAGAACAACGAAAACAACTCCACGAACAGAACAGAAAGATAAAGCAGCCGAGCCAACGCCCAAATCCATGTCAGCAGTTGAAATGCCACCTGCCAGCGTTACACCGCAGCCGCAATCAACCGCACCGAGCCTGGGGCCAAAAGTTGCTCCAACAACCAAAACTACCCTGGTCACCAAACGTGACTTATCGTCAGAAATGACCTTCATAGAAAGATTAACCTGGGAAATTACCGCCCCTGAATTCAACCAACTATCCCCCCCGATACAGAGAACATCCTGGGAAATTACCATCCCTGAATTCAACCAACCGTTCCCCCCGGTGCAGAGAACATCTCAGGTCAGGAGGGAAAAATGAGACACCTGTCTACACGCGAAAAAGGCTCCATCATGGCGATGGCAGCGATTAGCATGACTGCGATTTTGCTGGCGGTTGGTTTGGCGATTGATGTTGGGCACTGGTATCTGGTGGGTGGCGAATTGCAAAATGCAGCAGATGCGGCGGCGCTGGCGGCAGTTTCGGCCATGGACTCATCTGCCGGTGGAATTACGCAGTCAATAGATCGCGCCATCGCGACGGTTAATCGGTACGAATTCAATGGAACCAATGCCACGATTACCAGAGCCGATGTTCGATTTGCGGCCCAGCTTGCCGATTTTGATACGGGGACAGGACTTGATGAAACATCGGCTCTGGCTGCCGCTGCCACCATCCGTTTTGTGAAGGTTACTGTGCCGCCGAAATCGGTCGGAGTCTTCTTTGCCAGTCTGGCGACAAATAGCAGCACGATCAATCTTTCACGCAGCGCAATCGCGGGATTTTCCGTAGGGCTTGATACATTTGGCAATATCGTACCGCTCGCCTTCGTGGAAAACCTTATTGGTGCGCCGAACCCGCATCCTTTGCAAAGCTCCAATTGCGGTAATACCGGCTTGCAGTTCGTTGCAGGGTGTCGCTATACCATTGATGTTCTAAACGGCAATGCAGCGCCAGTGGGAGGAAGCTATTTGATTCTTGATCTCAGCAGTTCACGTAGTGGCGCTAGCGCTGGTTTACGCGAACTACTGGGAATAGGCAGTGATGGTTATGTGACTTCTGGCCAGGCGATACCCCGGCTTACAAACGGTGTTACCAGTGGGCAGGTTAAGCAAGGCCTCAATGTGCGATTTGATAGTTACGGAGCAGGCCTTAGTTCGACTACTTTTCCGCCCGATGCCAATATTCGCGAAGGGATCACGCGCGCGCAATACCGAAATGCGTCTTTCTTTACGGCTCCTTCGCATACCGGGGTGTGGGATCGCCGTGTGCTGGTTGCTCCGATTATTACTCCTGATCAATACAATGCAGGAACAGGCATCATCACGCCTACCAAATTTGGAGCCTTCTTTATGACCTCGGCGGCGGGCAATGGCACGCTTGATGTGGAATACATGGGGACCCCGGCAGTCATCGGCAATGGCGGTTACACTGGTAGTGGGACGGGAGCTACCAATATAACCACGGCTGTCCTGTACCGCTGAATTTTTATGAGCAAAGATCGCCTTATCTTTCCTCAACGAATGGCGCACTTGCGGCGCAACGAGCGGGGTGTGCAGTTGCTTGAGGTGGCGATTGTCATTCCGATTCTGTTAATCCTGCTGGCTGGTACCGCCGAGTTCGGGCGGTATTTTTATTATTACTCGACGCTTTCCAGCGCTACTCGCACGGCGGTTCGATACATTAGTGGCAAGCCCTTTACCGCAGCTTCCAAGACAGAGGCGATCAATATGGCAGTTTGTGGCAGCACCACGACTTGTGCGACCAATACAGAAATACTGGCTGGGCTGACCATCAGTAAATTCAATATTACTTCTGCCGGAGGAAGCACTTTTTTCCCCGACACCGTGACTGTGCAAGTGGTGAATTACAACTATACTCCCATCTTTAATCTGGGGAATTTTGTCAGTGGTGTTACGTGGTCGAGTATTCCTGTCACAGCCAGCACCACGATGCGCTATCGGTTAACCAACTAACGAGTGTTATGACTCGATCATACTTTAAGCAATCAAGAAACGCTGAAGACGGCGCGACGCTGGTGGAATTTTCCATTGCCGCCAGCGTGTTTTTTATTGCGTTGTTTGGCGTGCTGGAAGTGAGTCGGTTGCTCTGGACACATAATGCCCTGACGGATGCGGCACGCAGTGGCTCTCGTTATGCAGTTCTTCATCAACAAAATGCTACGGCAGTCCAAAATGTAGTTGTTTACGGCGCTGCCTCCCCGGCAGCAGGTGCGCAACCGATTGTACCGGGGCTGACCACAGCGATGGTGACGGTGACTTATAATAACTTTGGCGTCAACCTGGGGACTGCAACAATAACGATTTCCGGCTACACATTTAATTTTTCGGTGCCACTGATCGGCAGTACCGTGAATCTGCCGGCCTATAAGAGTGTAATGACAGGGGAAAGCGCGGGCGTGATTCCAACCTCCCTGCGACCAACACAAAACCAACCACAAAGACTGGTGGCTGGCGGCAAGAGAAGTGAAGCGTGGGAACAGCTATAGACCAGGAGAAAAAATCTTCCGCCGGCAGGCTCGCAGAGCTATTAAGGCGTAGCCGCATGCGTAAGTGGAACTGATTTTATGAAAGAAAGTTTGACCTTCATTGTATTAACCGCAGGCTCTGAATCCGAACAGCAATTGCAGGCTGCCTTGGTGGCCCAGCAGAGCTTACGCGTCATCGCAGCCAGCGACAGTACGGAAAATGTTTATGCCGAAACGATTCGCTGGCAACCATCAGCCGTGATTCTGACGCTGGGCAAAGATTTGCGTGCGGTCTGGGATTTAAGCCGTCGCATTCATGCTGCCAGCCCGGACACCATGATTATTTGCGCTTCGCCCAATCCCACGCCGGATATGATTCTGGAAAGTTTGCGGGCGGGTGGCTGTGAATTCCTACGCCTGCCAATCATCGCCAATGAATTCAACACCGTGCTGGAACGCGTAGAGTTATTTAGCGCCGGGAAAGCGCAAACACAAAAAAAATCCGGGCGCGTGATTGCTGTTTATGCTGGCAAAGGCGGCTGTGGGACTTCATTCATTGCGGCGAATCTGGCGGCGACAGCAGCGGCCCCGACAGTCCTGGTTGACCTCAATTTACGGGCTGGCGATCAGGATGTTTTTTGGGGCGTCAAACCAAAATATTCCATTCATGATCTGATGATCAATCGGGCGCGGCTGGATGATGGTTTGCTGACCAGTTTCCTGACGCCGCTGACCTCGCAACTGGCGTTGCTGGCGGCTCCGCGAGAAGTCGAAGCGGCGCATGATTTCCGCACGGAACATGTGCAGGAAATGCTCCAGATTTTGCGCACACGGTACGATTACATCATCCTTGATCTGGCTCATAACCTGGATGCTCCGATTATCGCGGCGCTGGATCAGGCAGATGAGATTTTGCTGGTCTTCACACTTGACCTGCTGGCGGCACGTGGCGCACAACGGGCGCTGATGATTTTCAAGCGGCTCGGTTATCCACGCCAGAAAATTAAACTGATCGCCAATCGCTGGGCGAAGAAAGGCGGTATTGAGATTGATAAAGTGGAGCAGTTTTTAGGCGAAAAAATTGCGTGCCTGATCTCTAACGATTATCCGCACGTGAGTGATTCCATCAATCGGGGACAGCCCGTGGTGCGACTTGCTCCGAACTCACCACTGACCGCCGATATGCGCAAGCTGGCAGCCGTTTGCGGCGTTACGCTGAGAGAAAATGAGGGAGCCGCGCACAAAGGAAGACTGGAATCATTTTTTCGGAGACAGCCAACCGCCACGGCGCTGGATGCAACCTGAAGGCAGTGAAATAAATTATGTCTTTACGCGAAAAATTAACCGGAGAAGCAGATAGTAACGGCTTACTGGCACGCAGCGCAGGGGCGTCAACGACTACCCCGGATTTGCAGGAAGCCAAAGCGCGTCTGCATCGTTCGATCATTAATCGGTTGGACTTGTCAAAATTGAATTTACTAACGCCCGAACAAACGCTGGCGGAAGTCGAGCAAATCGCCCGCGAAATTTTGACGAAAGAAGCGATTCCGCTTTCCACGACCGAATGCGATCAATTAGTGGAAGAAGTGGGGCATGAACTTTTCGGTCTGGGGCCACTGGAAATGCTGCTTACCGATCCCACGATTTCGGACATTCTGGTCAATGCGCCGAACCTGGTGTTTATTGAGCGGCGCGGCAAACTGGAAAGGGCGAATATCGCCTTCAAAGACAAAGATCATCTGATGCGTGTGATTGAGCGCATCGTTACTTCTGTCGGGCGGCGCATTGATGAATCTTCGCCAATGGTGGATGCACGTCTGGCGGATGGTTCCCGTGTTAACGCGATTATTCCGCCACTGGCGCTCGACAGCCCGATTTTATCTATTCGCCGTTTTGGTGCTGACCCGCTGCGCATGAATAACCTGATCGAAAAAGGTGCGCTGACCCACCAAATTGCTGAGATGCTGCAAATGTGCGTCAAGGCCCGACTGAACATTTTGATTTCCGGCGGCACAGGCGCGGGGAAAACGACTTTGCTTAATGCCCTTTCGGCCTTCATTCCCGAAGACGAACGCATCATTACAATTGAGGATTCAGCAGAATTATTGTTACAGCAATTACATGTCGTCCGCCTGGAAACTCGCCCGCGTAACATTGAAGGACGCGGCGAGGTGGCGCAGCGGGATTTAGTCAAAAACGCGTTGCGCATGCGGCCTGATCGAATTGTGATTGGTGAGGTGCGCGGCGAAGAAGCCATTGATATGTTGCAGGCGATGAACACCGGACACGATGGCAGCCTGACGACTATTCACGCCAACACGCCGCGTGATGCACTGGCACGATTGGAAACGATGATTCAAATGGCAGGCTTGCGAGTTTCAGATCGGGCGATGCGCTGGCAAATTTCTTCGGCGCTGAGCCTCGTGATTCAGGTTGCACGGCTGAGAGATGGAACGCGTCGCCTGACTTCGATTTCAGAAATTACCGGCATGGAAGGCGAGACCATTACCATGCAGGAAATTTTCAAATTCGAGCGCGAGGGCATTGATGAAAACGGCCTGGTCATTGGACGTTTTTCCCCTACAGGAGTGCGCCCGCGCTTCGCCGAACGCTTAAAAACCAGTGGGCTGCACCTGCCTGCTTCTTTCTTTTTTAAATAAAGGAAAGCCTCACTATGATTCCCTTTTTTGTTTTTTTGTTTTGCCTGTTTGCCACCTATGCCGTCTATTTGGTGATGACCAAAAAATCTGCGGCGCAGCGCCTTCACATGGATCGCCGCCTGGCTGAAGTACTGGCTATCGCCCAGGATGAAAACGAAGCCCAAATCCGCCTTGCCCGCGAAGAACTCCTGAGTGAAATTCCGGTCTTACATAACTGGCTCCAGCGGCTGCAATTCCCCCGGCACCTCAAGCTGATGATTGAACAGGCCGACCTGCAAATTACTGTGATGCGCTTGCTGATGTTTTCAGGCTTGGCCGGATTAATGGGTTCCTTAGCGGCCTCAATGCTCAGTCTTTCATCCTTAATCAATGCCAGCATTGGCCTCCTTGCGGCGGCCCTTCCCTTTTTGCACGTGGCCTGGAAACGACAGCAGCGGCTGCACAAATTCCTGACCGAATTACCGGAAGCGCTGGAGCTGATGAGCCGTGCGATGGCAGCGGGAAATTCATTTCCTGAAGCGCTGCACATGATTTCCACGGAAATGACCGACCCCATCGCAACAGAATTTCGTCGCACCTATGAAGAGCAAAACCTGGGGCTGTCACTCAAACTGGCCTTGGATAATTTAACCAGGCGGATTCCCATATTGGATTTACAGCTTTGTGTCACCGCTGTCCTCATCCAACGCGAAACCGGAGGCAACCTGGCAGAAATTCTGGAAAAGGTGGCGACCACCATCCGCGAGCGTTTTCGCATTTTTGAAGACCTCAAAACGCTGACTACCTCATCACGGCTTTCTGCCTGGGTTTTATGTGGAATCCCCATTCTTGTAGCGATTACCTCAACTGCACTAAACCCCGAATACATGAGCGTGATGTGGAGCGAATCATTAGGACAAAAACTGGTGGCGCTGGCCCTGGGGCTACAAATCACCGGGATGCTGGTGGTGCGAAAAATCCTGCAAATTAAAGTCTGAACGGCGAGGTTTATTATGGACTTCATGATTCCTTTTTCCATCTTCACGTTTGTCGTGATCGTGATTGTTGGCGGCTACTGGCTGCTGTTTCGTCAACCGGACATAGCGGCGCAACGCCTGGAACAGCTCGCCTTACCGGATGTTTCACAACCAAAAGTTAAGGCGGAAAAAGAGCTGAATAAAATCGCCACGCAAGTGGCCGAACCACTGCAAAAACTGGCGCCGATTTCTGCCGAAAAGGCGCAAAAACTACAAAAGAAATTAATGCACGCCGGCTACCTCTCACCCCAGGCAGCAATCATTTATCGTGCCCTTCAATTTATTTTTCTGCCTGGCCTGCCGCTGCTTACTTTTTTGCTTTGGTTATCATTGGGATATGCCCTCAGCGATTCGTACAAATGGCTGCTGCTGGCAACTTTAGTAGCGTATGTTGTCCCGCGTCAGACACTGGATAATATGGTCGCCGGGCGGCAACAACGTTTGCGCTGGGGTTTAGCCGATGCGCTGGATTTGATGGTGGTTTCAATTGAAGCCGGCTTAGGGTTGAATGCCGCGATGGTACGTGTCAGCCAGGAATTAAAAAATGTTCATCCTGACATCAGCCATGAATTTGAACTGGTCAATCTGGAAATTCAGGTTGGCAGAGAACGCGAAGTCGCTTTTCGTAATTTAGCCGAACGAACCGGCGTAGACGATTTACGCAGCTTTTGCGCCATCCTGATTCAGGCGGATCGCTTTGGGACTTCGGTTGCGCGTGCCGTGCGTGTGTATGCTGATTCGCTCCGCACAAAAAGGCGGCAACGCGCAGAGCAGGCCGCGCAAAAAGCCGCTGTCAAATTATTGCTGCCGCTTGCACTGTTTTTATTCCCTACACTGTTCATCATCATTCTGGGGCCAGCCGCGATTCACCTGATGCGGGATTTCATCAACAAGTAAGTACCCGAGCAAAAATAATCTAATTCAGACAGACAGCATTTATGAAACTGCGTTGCACCACCACCGATGAAAATGTGGCGCAGCGATGTCCGACAACGCTGTCAGCTTGTCGGCGGCTTGACGGCATCATAGTTTTTCTGGCAGGCTGCTTCTTTACTACGGGTTCGACAAGCTGTTTGTACCGGCTTTATTTTGCTTACTTGCTTAGAAGAGGATGTGCCATGAGTTATAGCGGTTTTCAAGCGAATGAAGATACTCTTCCTGACCACTGATCGCTGCCCCCTGACCTCTGACCCAATATTGGCACGCGGCAAGGCCGGACAATTTTTTGCCAGTGGTCAGGGAACAGTCTTCAGTGGTCAGTCCCCGGTCTACTCGTTCAATCGCAAACCGCTATAACTGTCGCACTATCGCCGTTTGCTAATAACTAAAGAGGTAATTCAGCAGCGCCAGGAGTTAAAGCTTGCTGGACATTTTCAAGACAGGACAATTGCTATGACTGAACCAAAATATAACCCGCTCCGCATCCCGACTCCGCCACAATTTAGTTCGCCGGAAGATGAACGTCGCCACCGCAAAGAACGACTCGCGGCTTCGTTCCGGCTCTTCGCCAAATTTGGTTTTGACGAAGGTGTAGCGGGACACATCACCGCTCGTGACCCTGAACGTCTGGATCATTTCTGGGTCAATCCCTTCGCCAAACATTTCGCGTTGATTAAAGTTTCGGATTTAGTTTTGGTCAATGAACACGGTGATGTCGTCGAAGGTGACGCCGAAGTCAATCGTGCCGCGTTCGCCATTCATTCGCAAGTCCACGCCGCACGACCGGACGCCATTGCGGCGGCGCACGCCCATTCGATGTACGGCAAAACCTGGTCTACGCTTGGTCGCCTGCTTGATCCAATTTCGCAGGATGCCTGTGCATTTTACGAAGATCATGGCTTGTTCGATGATTACACCGGCGTGGTGTTAGACCCGGAAGAAGGCGCGCGCCTGGCAAAATCCCTCGGCGGGAACAAAGCGGCAATTTTGCGCAATCATGGTTTGATGACGGTCGGGCAAAGTGTAGACGAAGCCGTCTGGTGGTTCATTACGATGGAGCGTTGTTGTCAGTCGCAGTTGCTGGCAGAAGCCGCCGGAAGCCCCATCAGCGTTGACCCGGAACACGCACGATTGACACGTGGACAAGTCGGTTCAACGACTGCGGGATGGTTTCAATTTCAACCAATGTACGAAATGATAATCCGCGAACAGCCTGATTTATTGGACTGAAACCCGGCTCGCTACGACTCAGCGACGGGTGTTTACGGTTATATTATTTTCTTAAAGTTTTGATAATGCAGCGCTCGTTGCTTTGCGACTGAGTCATTTGCCGCTGAAAAAAGCTCTCGCACCTGATTAAATTCATGGATGTCGAGAGCTTCTTTTATTTGCTGTAACTCGGCAATTAAAGTATCAATTGACTGGCTGATGTTCGGTTGGTTGGTCATCACAATATCGCGCCAGACGCTCCACGAACTGCCCGCCAGCCGCGTCATATCGCGCCATCCGGTGGCAGCGAGTTGGCGCGATAATTCTGCCCCTTCACCACTTAATAAATTCGCCAGTGAACTGGAAAGTAATTGCGGCAAATGGCTGATGAGCGCAACTGCCGCATCATGCGAAGCAGGATTGGTAATCACAGTGCGAGCGCCTATTGATTCAACCAATGAAGTCAAAATTGCAATTGCTGATTGATCAATTCCCTCTTCATTCATCAACGCCCAAGTCGCGCCATCAAATAAATCTGCGCGAGCGTATTCGACTCCGGTTTGCTCGCTGCCAGCCATCGGGTGGCCGCCGATAAAATTGATGTTGTGGGGTAAAAATTCTTTGGCAAGACGACAGATTTCAACTTTTGTGCTGCCGGCATCAGTGACGATTGCGCCGGATTTTATTTGTGAAGATTGCGATTTAAGGAAATCAATAATGCCGCCGATGGGAGCCGCGAGGAAAATTAAATCCGCCTCACATGGCAAAGACTGCGCGAAGCTTTCTTCCAGGGAATTTATCATTCCTCTTTCAAGCGCGATTTTTGCGCCACGCGTTCCACCGCAGGCAGTAATTTTTCCGGTATACCCGGCACGACGGAGCGCCAGCGCGAATGACCCGCCAAGTAATCCACAGCCAACGATAGTGATTTGCTGAAAACTATTCATCTAAATCGTGCGATCTACTGCTGGCGCAATTAATCGTAATTGTTCCATCAGCTTTTCGAATTGTTCCGGTAACAACGATTGCGCCCCATCACAAAGCGCACGCTCCGGCTCATTGTGAACTTCGATCAATAAGCCATCGGCTCCGGCGGCAACGGCTGCGCGTGCCATCGGCGGCACTTTGTCGCGGCGTCCTGTAGCGTGGCTGGGATCAGCAATAATCGGCAGGTGCGAGAGTTTTTTGACGACTGGAATCGCGGCTATATCCATCGTATTGCGCGTATACGTTTCAAAAGTTTTGATGCCGCGTTCACACAGAATTACCTGATGATTTCCGCCGGACATAATATATTCGGCGGACAGCAGCGTTTCTTCAATGGTCGCCGCCGGGCCGCGTTTCAACAGGACAGGTTTATCCAGCTTCGATAAATCTTTCAGCAAATTGTAATTTTGCATGTTGCGCGCCCCAACCTGCAAAATGTCTACATACCGCATAAACATTGGGATTTGCGTCGAATCCATAATTTCAGAAACGGTCAGCATGCCGTACCTGTCAGCAGTTTCGCGCATCATCTTCAAGCCTTGTTCGCCAAGTCCCTGGAAACTATAAGGCGAAGTACGCGGCTTGAATGCGCCACCGCGCATGATTTGTACACCAAGTCGGGAAACAGCAGCGGCAACGGCTTCGATTTGCTCGCGGTTTTCCAGCGTGCAAGGCCCCGCCATGACGACAACTTTCTCGCCGCCAATTTCGACATCTTTGATTTTGATTTTTGTGCCTTCGGGTTTGAAGGCACGCGCCGCCAGCTTGTATGGCGAACTAACCCGCACGACTTCGTGAACACCTTCCAGTAATTCATATTCGCGCGTATCAGTAATTTTCGCACCGACCGCACCCAGCACTGTATGCTGTGCGCCCGTCGAACGATGGATGTCAAATCCTTCACTTACTAATCTGTCGACAACTTTGATCACCTGATCTTCGGTCGCAGTCACTTCCATTATTACGATCATAATTACTCTTTAGCTTAAAAATGTGTTTTCAATCTCGGTCTGAGCATCAGGGCTATGCCCCATTCCCTGCTCCGCATGAACTCTTTCAATCCTGCGTGCTTCGTCAATCACACGCTCAAACATTCGTTTGATGGCATCGTGATCAAGCGGGCCGCGATTGGCGCCGGTCACATTGGCGATGACCTGGGCTTCACGGGTCGGCGAATAGACATCAAGTCCAAGTCGTTTCTTGATGTGACCAATTTCAATCGCGCATTGCGTGCGCTCATTGAAAAGCCTGACTAATTCCAAATCAATTTCGTCAATGCGGATGCGCCAGTCATCAATTGTTTTGTCGTCTGTTTTTTCTGCACTCATAAGAAAAAATTCGGCACGGATTTATCGTGCGCTCCCAAAACTTAACCAGTAATTAGCTGTTTCGTCAGCGCGGCAACCTTAGCAACTAAATCCGGTGAGTTAAGATTTTTTTCAATTTCCAGCACCAGCCGCGAACCGACTACCGCGCCGTCGGCATACGTCTGCACCGCTTTGACGTGTTCGTGCGTAGAAATTCCGAAGCCGACCGCAATCGGCAAAGCCGTAAATTTGCGCACGCGTTCGACAATCGCCTGAACGTTGCCGGACATCTGTACACCTACACCTGTGACACCGGTGCGTGCGACGACATACACAAATCCTGTCGTGTACGCGGCAATTTTTTTGATGCGCTCATCGGTTGAAGTTGGCGCCACCAGAAAAATTGTATCAATGTCCGCCGCTCGCATTTGGGCGACGAATTCATCCGCTTCTTCAGGAATTAAATCGGTGATAAGTACACCGTCCACACCAGCATTTTTCAAGGCCGCACCCATTCCAGCGCCAGCGAATCGCAACAACGGATTGAAGTATGTGAACAGCACAATCGGCACGTCGGATTTTTCTTTGAAGCGCGACACGAGCGGCAAAATATCAGCGATGCCCATTTCTTTTTGCAACGCTCGCTCCGAAGCGCGTTGAATCACCGGCCCGTCCGCCATCGGATCAGAAAATGGCACGCCCAATTCAATGATGTCTGCGCCTGCTTCGGCTAAGGCTACCATCAATTTTTCAGTAGTCGCCAAATCGGGATCGCCTGCGGTGATGTACGGAATGAAGGCTTTGCGGCCTTCGAGTGATTTGATTTTTTTCGCAATTGAACTCATTAACCTACTTCCAGGTCATCAATTACGATGACGTTTATTTCGCTTACCTGCCTGAGCTGATGATCGTTGGTCAGGAAACTCTCACAGCCACTCTCAATCGCAGCGGCAAGTTGAAGCGAATCCGGCAATTTAAAATTGTATTTGGCTCGTAGTTCGGCAGCAGTGTGCGCGATCTTTTCTCCAATTAAGACAAAGGAAGTATTTGCCCCAGAAGTAATCAAATTTGTAAATGTACCTATCGCTGCTAAATTGCCTTGTTTGATGGGATGAATCAAACATTCTGATAATGAAATTGGCGAAGTTGTTGCACCTAACTGACCATCATCAATCATTCCAAATACAACCTGAACAAGATGAATGTAGAACGGATTAGCTTCAACCAAAAAAATCAACGGCGCGGTATCTAAAAACACTTGCCTGGTTTGAGCGAATGCAACTGAAATTTTCACCTTATCGCCTCCACTGCTGCTCCCTTTCTTCCTCGCCTTCAGATCGAGATCGAGTTACCCAGGCCTGCGCATCTTCACCAGTTAACGGAAACGGTACTGTTCCAATCGCGGCTTTCCAACTGTAAGCCGCTTGCTTAACTTCCTGTTTTGCCTTCACTCGCAATTTTTCTACGATAGCGGCAACTAAAGCATACTGCTCATCCTGCGAAAGAGTTTCGACCTGTTTGATTGCGTCTTGCAATTTGATTGCCATAAATAGCCTCACTTTTTGTATGTAATACGCCAAACTTTATTTGCGCCATCATCCACGACCAAAATTGATCCATCGCTTTTCATCAGTAACCCAACAGGTCTTCCCCACACATCTTTGCTTGCCGTATCCGTCACCCAACCTGTCATGAAATTTTCATAGCCGCCTTGTGGTTTACCATTTTTCATCGGGATGCGCACCACTTTGTAACCAGTGCGCAAACTGCGATTCCATGAACCGTGCATCGCTACGAAGGCATCGCCCTGATATTCTTTCGGAAACATTTTGCCGGTGTAAAAAACCAAACCTAACGCCGCGCAATGTGCTTCAAATAAAACATCGGGAACTGTCGCGGACTTTAGCCGAATATTTTTCATGTCATCAGCGCGACGCGGATCAACGTTGCCGCCGATATACAGATAAGGCCAGCCGTAAAATCCTCCGTCCTGCACTGCCGTCGCGTAATCCGGCACAAGATCATCGCCCAATCCATCACGTTCATTCACCGCTGTCCACAATTCTTTTGTCGTCGGATTCCACGCTAAACCAATCGGATTGCGAATGCCGAAAGCATAAATTCTATGGCCAGTCCCATCAGGATTGTATTCGCTGATCGCGGCGCGGCGCTGGTCTGACTCTACGTCTACGTTTGTGCCGGAACCGACAGTGACATACAATTTTTTGCCATCCAGCGAAAACAACAAATTACGCGTCCAGTGATTGTTGTAGCCCTGCGCAGGCAGGTCAGCAATTTTTTCCGCCGCCGCAGAGATTTTCGTCTCGCCGACATTGTATTTATAACGGACTACACCATCGGTGTTGCCGACATAAAAATAGCCGTTGTTGATCGCCATCCCGAACGGACGATTCAGTCCCTCGATCAATTTAAACCGCTCTGTTACGTTATCAATTTTGTTGTCTTTATTGACATCGCGCAGCAGAAAAATCGTATTTGCCCGTGCATCGGACAAAAACAAATCTCCGTTTGTGCCTTCGATGATCCAGCGCGGATTGCGAAAATCTCCTTCGGCAAAAACTTCAGCTTGAAAGCCGGGCGGCAAATTTAATTTTGCATCCACAGGCGCAGGAATAACTTTTGGCTGATTACGCGCCGAATCTGAAGCGTAAGGCTTCGGCAAAGACTCTGGTTTGATAACAATGCGCTCGCCTTTGCCTGGCAGCGCGGTCGTGTTAACGCCAGAAGGTTGTCCCAGCGCAGTTAAAGCTGTTGCCAATAAAAATCCGCCGATGAAAAAAATCTTTCTACTTTGCATAAATATTAAGTCAATGGTGGTCGTATCCTGCTTTGCCGCGCAGCATACGACCACATTAAATCAGGCAGTTTTGCCTTTGTATGTCACGTGCCAGATTTTATTCGCGGCATCGTCCACAACTAACAACGAACCATCTTTCATCATCAACAATCCGCACGGTCTGCCCCAGACATCTTTGCTGGCATTGTCCGTCATCCATCCGTTCATGAAATTGATGTATCCACCTTCCGGTTTTCCATCTTTCATCGGAACGCGAACAATTTTGTAGCCGTGTCGCAAACTGCGATTCCAGGAACCGTGCAAGGCGACGAACGCGTTGCCCTGATATTCTTTGGGAAAAGCTGTGCCCGTGTAAAAAATAATACTGAGCGCGGCGGCGTGGGCTTCTAACAGCACATCAGGCACAGTCGGCGCAGCCAGTTTCACTTTTGCCAAATCGTCCTTGCGACGCGGGTCAACGTGATCGCCAATGTAATAATATGGCCAGCCATAAAAGCCGCCATCTTTCACCGAAGTAGCATAATCAGGCACTAAATTATCGCCCAGCGCATCACGTTCATTAACACACGTCCAGATTTCTTTCGTCACAGGATTGAGCGTTAAGCCAACCGGATTGCGAATGCCGGAAGCAAAAACGCGATGGCCTGTGCCGTCAGGATTGTATTCACTGATGGCGGCACGGCGCGGATCGGTTTCCACATCTACGTTGCTTTCAGAACCCGCCGCGACATACAACTTCGTGCCATCGGCACTGAATACAAGGTTGCGTGTGGAGTGGCCTTTGGCTTCGGCTGTACCAGGTAAGTCAATAATTTTTTCGAGCGGCGCGGCCAGTTTGGTTTCGCCTGCGGTGTATTTCGCACGCACGACATTGTGTGTATTGCCGATATAAAAATAATCTTTATTAATCGCCAAACCAAATGGCCGGGTTAAGCCTTCGGCAAAAACAAAACGCTCTGTCGCGTTATCAATCTTCCCGTCTTTATTGGCGTCGCGCAGCAAATAGACTTTATTGTCTTTGCTATCCGCCAGAAAAATATCGTCATTCGGCCCCTGATATAACAAGCGCGGGTTTTTCAAATCTCCATCGGCAAAAGTAGAAACTTCAAAGCCTTCAGGAACATTCAATTTCGCGTTGGCTGGCGCGGGAACAACTTTGGGCGGGTTCGTAGCGGAATCCGAATCAAAGGGGTTCGGCAACGAGGCGGCGGTGATAGTGATCCGGTCGCCAATGACGCCGGAATAAGCTGGCGTTGTTTTGATCGGTTTTTCAACTTTGGCGACTCCTTCAGCTTTTTTGCAACCGACAAAAGCGAAGAGCAGGCCGAAGCAGATGATTGTTGTGGTGACTCGCAAAAATTTCATTTCAGTAGTTTCCTTTATATTTAATGAGGTATTTGTAGCTTTACAAAACTTTTTACAAACCTAATTTCTCAACCAGGGTATTCACATCTTTATCGCCGCGCCCGGAAAGATTGACGATAATGATTTGCTCCTTCGACAATCCAGGTGCAAGTTTTGCCAGATGCGCAAACGCGTGTGAGGATTCCAGCGCGGGAATGATTCCTTCCAGGCGCGCCAATAATTGTAGTGCTTCCAGCGCTTCGTCATCCGTGACCGAAACATATTCGACACGGCCCTGATCGTGCAAAAATGAATGTTCCGGCCCGATGCTCGGATAATCCAGTCCCGCAGAAATCGAATGTGTCGCCGCAACCTGTCCACGTGAATCCTGTAAAACATAACTGCGCGTGCCTTGTAACACGCCAATTTCTCCGCCGCCGGTTTGCAAAAAGCGCGCTGCATGCTGTCCGACCTGCATTCCGAATCCGCCTGCTTCAACACCAATCATTTTGATGTCCGGCTCATTCAAAAATTCGTAAAACAAACCAATCGCGTTGCTGCCGCCGCCGACACAAGCCAGCAGATAATCGGGCACGCGACCTTCTTTTGCCATGATCTGTTGCCGCGCTTCTTTGCCGATCACGCTTTGAAAATCACGCACCATCATCGGATACGGATGCGGGCCAAGCACTGAGCCAAGTAAATAATGCGTGTCGTCAGGATTTGTCACCCAATCGCGCAAAGCCTCATTAATAGCGTCTTTCAGCGTTTTGCTGCCCGATTCCACACCGACGACTTTCGCGCCCAGCAACTTCATGCGAAAAACATTCAACGCCTGGCGACGAATATCTTCCGTGCCCATATAAACGACGCAATCCAAGCCAAACAACGCGCAAACTGTCGCAGTCGCCACGCCATGCTGACCTGCGCCAGTTTCGGCGATGATGCGCTTTTTCCCCATGCGTCGCGCCAGCAGAATTTGTCCGACAGCATTATTAATTTTATGTGCTCCCGTGTGGTTGAGTTCGTCGCGTTTGAGATAAATTTTCGCGCCGCCAAAATGTTCAGTGAGCCGTGCCGCAAAGGTGAGCGGCGAAGGGCGACCAACATATTCAGTGAGAAGCTGATGAAATTCCGCCTGAAATTCAGCATCATCACGCGCCACGGCATAAGCGGCTTTAAGCTCGTCGAGGTTCGCCATCAGAGTTTCCGGCACGAATGAGCCGCCGAAATCTCCCCAATGTCCGCCCGCATCCGGGTATGAAAAATAATCTGTCTGGTTGTTACTCATAAATTTTCCAGCCACGAATTTACACGAATTACCACGAATTAAAAGCCTGCGTGAACTGGCAAATTAATTCGAGTGAATTGGTGCGCATTCGCAGCTAAGGTATTTGTAAAAAATAACTGATGAAACCGTAAAAGATTTTTTTCAACGCCAAGACGCCAAGTACGCCAAGCAAAACAGAAAATTAGTAAAGTGAGAGAAAACCGGTGAACAGTCGGCAAAAGTTTGGCGCTCTTGGCGTCTTGGCGTTGAAAACTCTTACAGCTTATTTTTTACCGTTCCTAAACATTCATTGCGAATCGTAACGCCTGCAATTTGGTTTTATCTTTGCGACCGGGATAAATTTCGACGCCGCTGTTAACATCTATTGCATACGGCTTGACGGCGCGAATTGCTTCGCCAATATTTTCCGGGGAAAGACCGCCGGCCAAAAATACAGACGTGAATTTTGCGATTTCACTGGCGGCTTCCCAATTACCGATTTTTCCTGTTCCGCCAAACAGCTTTTTATCATACGCATCTATCAACAGAGCAGCAGCGGGATAGCCGATAACATTTTCGACGGCAAAATTCTTGCCCACGCGCAAAGCCTTGATGACGCGTTCAGCGCCGATTTTGCGACAATATATTTCATCTTCATCACCGTGCAATTGCGCGACATTGACGCAGGAAATCAACATTTTCTCAACGACATGTTCCGGCGTTGGTTCGTTGACAAACACACCCACCGAAATAACTTCATCAGGCAGTTTCAGGATAATGTCACGGGCTGCATCAGGTGAAATATAGCGCGGGCTGGGTGGATAAAAATTAAATCCTAAATATTCCGCGCCAACATCAATTGACGTGCAAGCGTCTTCATAAGAAGTGATGCCACAAACTTTAAGTTTCACTTTCATCGCAATCTACGCCTGGCTAAGCAGCGACCGTAAGGCTAAGCCTTCATTTTCCGACCGCATAAATTCTTCGCCGATTAAGAACGCGTGGAATCCGGCTGACCGCAGTAAATCAATGTCGGCGCGGGTTCGAATACCGCTTTCGCTGACCAGCGTCAGGGATTTTGGCAACTCACTCGCCAGATGAATTGACGTATCCAGCGAAGTTTCAAAGCTGCGCAGATTACGATTATTGACACCCAGTAAGCGCACATCGTAGGGCAAAACTTTTTCGGCTTCTTGGCGGTCATGAATTTCGACCAGCACATCTAATCCCAGGCCATACGCCGTTTGCATCAGATCATTGAGCTGCACAGGTTCGAGCATGGCCGCAATCAGCAGAATGGCATCGGCTCCGACCTGCGCAGCTTCAAAAATTTGATATTCGTCAAAAATGAAATCTTTGCGAATGAGCGGCAAACCCGTTACCACGCGCACCGCAGCCAGGTATTCGAGCGAGCCATCAAAATAATCTTCTTCCGTCAAAACCGAAATGCAGGCAGCGCCATTGGCGGTGTAATTTGCGGCAATCGCTTCAGGATCAAAGTCAGCGCGGATGATTCCTTTGGAAGGAGAACTGCGCTTAATTTCAGCAATGATGTTAATACCCTCGCCCTGTAGCGCGGCGATAAAGCGATGCGGTTCCGCAGAAGGAACAACTTCAGCCCGCAGATCAGCCAAAGACTTTTGCTGTTTGCTGGCGGCTAAGCGCACAGCTTTGTGCGCTACGATTTTTGTCAGGATGTCACTCATAATTTTTCATTTGGAAAATCAGGGTAAAGTATCGCAATTCGGCTCGCGCAGAGCAAATGTATCTGTCACTCAAAAGCTGAATAGCCCTTGATATTTACTACTTGAATGGAGTATATGTTGCTTTCGACTCCCGATAGATCAGCCGATTAATTTATTCTTTTGCAGCAGCCCCATTACCAAAGGAGAGTAGAATCAATGAAAAAGATGAAACAGGTCAGTTGTACATTATTCTCACTGCTATTGTTAACCTCCAGTTTTCCGGCACTGGCATTTGCAATACTGTAGACAAAAATCAGGCGGCAATCGCGCCATAAGCCCTGATTTCCTCATAACGAGGGTGGGTTTTGATGAAAGTTGGCTCCAAATCCAACTTGCTAATAATGGTTTCGAGCAAGCGTTCATTGAAGTTGCGCTGTTTCCAACTCGCCATGGAGAAGGCTTTCAACGGTGCTCCGGCAGCAGCAAGAACTTCGGTCACGCGCACCAGATTGAGCGTCGCCAACGAGGCATTGAAGTGAAAATCCAAGGCTTTTTCGGCGCGCATCTGACAATGCGTCAGCCCCGTAAATTGCTTGGCGTCGCGGAACAGAAATTCAATCTGAAAGCGGGCCTGGTAGTACGTTACCAGCGTCTGGGCGTGCAACTCAATGTCGGTCGAGGCCAACACAATGTAACGCGGTTGCTGCGGGTCTTTGCAATTGACCAGCACGACCACGCGCAAGACGCGCTGCAACTTCTTATGCCACACCCGCGCCGTATACAAATGAAGATGCGACTCGTCGGGCAGCGCACCGAGCGCCGCAAAGCGCCGCAAATCCTGCCAGTCAACTTTGCCATCATACTTGCGCGAGCGGCCTTTTTGACCCGGCTGGCGCGGCGCGGAGTGCAGAAAGTAACAGTCCGCATCACGGCGCAATTTGGTGATGACCTGCCAGCCCGCGTGCGTCACCGCGGCGACATAATCGTGTTTGGCA
>JAYSTY010000178.1:0-21295 GCA_043719385.1 Blastocatellia bacterium
CGTAAAGCCCCGTGCGTCAGCGCGGGGTTGGTGTCACCCCGCCATTTTAGCCCGCGCAGGCGGGCGACAGACGCGCTGCCGCCCATTTCATGGGCTTAAAAATTATGTGTTGGCGATTTCCCCGCGCTCACGCACGGGGCTTTACGCTGACACCTGCTTTGCAGGTTAAGAGCGAAAAATGAATTATCGAAATCTCGGTCGCACAGGTTATAAAATTTCCTCCATCAGCTTCGGCGCATGGGCGGTTGGCGGAGCGTGGGGCAACGTTGAAGACACTGAATCGCTGGCGGCACTGCATCGGGCAGTTGATTTAGGTGTTAATTTTTTCGACACTGCCGATGTCTACGGTGACGGCAGAAGCGAACGCTTACTGGCGCAACTCAAACGCGAACGCACAGAAGAAATCATCATCGCGACAAAGGCCGGACGCCGTTTGAATCCGCACGTCGCTGCTGGTTACACGGCTGAAAATCTCACTGCTTTCATTGATCGGAGTTTGCAAAATCTTGGCACTGAAACGCTTGATTTAGTCCAACTGCATTGCCCTCCCACCGATGTTTATTATCGCCCTGAAGTTTTTGCGGCGCTGGATAATCTAGTGCAGCAGGGCAAAATTCGTTATTACGGGGTGAGCGTTGAGCGCGTCGAAGAAGCACTGAAAGCGCTCGAATATCCGAACGTGCAATCAGTCCAAATTGTCTTCAATATCTTTCGGCAACGTCCGGCGGAACTATTTTTTGCTGAAGCACAGAAACGCAACGTCGGAGTCCTTGCACGCCTGCCTTTGTCTTCAGGCATGCTCACCGGCAAGCTGAACGCTGACAGTAAATTTGCCGCCGATGATCATCGCGCCTTCAATCGTCAGGGCGAATTTTTTGATCGCGGCGAAACATTTTCCGGCCTTGATTACGAAACACAATTACAGGCGGTCGAAGAGTTACGGGCGCTGTTGCCGGAAGGATTGACGCTGGCGCAATTCGCGCTACGCTGGATATTAATGTTTGAAGCCGTGACCTGTGCGATTCCCGGCGCAAAACGCCCGACACAAGCCGAAGAAAATATTGCAGCCGCAGATGCGCCCGAACTATCAGCAGCCACAATGCAGGCCATGCATAAACTGTACACAGAGAAAATTCGCCCGCTGGTTCATCATTATTGGTAACTATTGTGAATCAGGTGGCTGCCCCAGATCGAAGCGCAGTCCACTTGATGTTTCACCGCGCCCGGTTTCTTTGTAGCGCCCACACCATAAATGAGTTGAGCCATCCAACCAGCGTGCCAGTTGAAAATTGCGCCCGACGCGAATTCCTTCGCGTGGAATTTCTTCTTCAGGTACATCTTTCACGCCTTCCAGCAGGCGGCTGTGCGAGATGCGAATGATGTTCGTACCATCCGGGCTAAGGATACCGCCTCGTCGCAAGCGAATCGCGCCTGTTACCGCATCAGTTTGTACGGGAAGAAAGGGAATCCAGTAATCAGGAACCGTCGTTGCCAGCCGATAAACCAAAGTCTCAGTCGCAGGATCAGAAACGGAAGTCGTCGTAGCTGCGACGGTCTGCTGACGAGCTTGTTGTTCACGCGCCACATAAGCTTCACGCTGGTTGACGGGGAAGCCTGCCATACCTTCGACAACGCGCTCAATTCCCCAGGCCAGATTCGCCATCTCGTCGCGGGCAAATAAAATCTCTTCTAATGGCTGGCCTTCAATAGTTTTGACCAGTGTTGGAGCGAGAAAGAAAAAATCTGCGGCAGCGCCTGTCGTCGGTGGCAAAGAGCTTTGACGGTACATTTGCCAGGACGATTTTGGTTGCCCCGCCGTTGTGCTGGTTGCTGAGGGAATCAGTATCCGCTCGCCAAAGGTATCAGTGATGACCAGCGATGAAACCTGAAAGAGTGATCCTACCGGAAGGTCTACGGGAATAATAAACCAGTCATTGCCATACGTGAGGGCAAATTCGATTAATAACATTCGCGCGACATCTTGGGGGGCAGTTTCAATCGCTCCCAAATCAACCGTCGCATCTTCAAATTCCCAGAACCGTTGCGCTGGCATTCCGCGAAAGGTAACTGGGGCTGGAATGAGTGTTTGTACGATGGAGAGGTTCGCACCCGGTTGAGTATCCGCTGTTGCTCCGAGGGAAGCATTCGGGTTTACATCAAACGAATACCAGTCCAGCTTGCCTTCATAATATTCACGCGCTGTCAGCACCGTTTCCTTTTGTTCCACTGTGCGAGATGGTGCAGCGACAGAAAATGTATATTCCATGCGGTCGGGAAGCCAGGCGGATTTTTCCTCGGTCGGTTCACTATACAAAGATTTATACCAGGCCGCCCATGCCTCGCCGACCTTTTTGATCGTCGCATTGTCAGGACTGAGTTCCGGCGCTTTTGCCAGGGATTCATCACGGACAGCCTGCCAAAGTTGCTTGCCATCGGGGACACGATTGACCATCATCTGCAAAAAATGAAGGCTGTCCTGATCCGCTGTCGCGGCCTGTTCGGGTTGTCGTAACGGATAACGACCGATAAAGAAAGCTCGATATTTGTCTCCAACTTCACGCCGCAGCAGGCGGAGAAAATGTAAGCCTGCTTCGGCACGTTGTACGAGCCGGGCTGGTTGTTCAGGTTCTGACTGGACAGGTCGGATGCGTTCCCGCTCGACCAGTGTTTCCAGTGGTTGCTGACGCGGATCGAATTTTTGTCCCTGGGTGGGAGTTGTTAGTAGTTCGCCGGGGAGATAGCGTGTCAATTGGGCATTGGTTCCGCGCAACTTCGCCTGGATCGGAGAGCCGTTATCTTCTCCCTTGAATTCGCCCAGTTGCCATTGGCGCGCTAACATCCATAACGGATCATAAATCCGCGCCTGGAGGGCAGATTTCATGTCGGGTGTTTTGACGGCAGGTTCGAGTCGGGTCCAGCTTGTGATTGACGGCATAAATTTTTCGTTTAATTCTTCCGCAAAAAATCAGTGGTGATCGTATCGCCTTCGGTATTCAAGGCGAAATAAAGCGCGGGCAAAAACTGCCCCAACTCAGCCAGCGCTTCGGGGCCGACGGCGCGACTGTGGGACAGGTCTAACGTTTCCGCTAAAACTTTGGGCAGGGTGTCAATCGTCCACGCCGGTTGATTGTCAGGATCGGGCGGTACGACCAGCAACATCACCTGCGGTGCGCAGGCATTTGGTTGATCGTATTGAAAGACGAGTCCGGTGGTCTCGCTCGCGTTCGGAATCACTTCAACCCATTCATCAATAAACACGCCAGCCACGGATTGTTTAATGTCCAGCGTTCCCGGGGCATGGGCAATTAACGATAGCTTACCGCCAGGCAAGGGCTTTCCCTCTTTGCCTGGCAACCCAATCCAGCGATCATCTTTTTGAAATGGCAATTGTGCGACGCGGAGGTTAAGCGCATCGCCTGTCTGCAAAGTTTCCGCATACCGCATCGCCTGATCAAAGCGTGCCACGCCATCGCGCACATGGCTGACACGTTGCTGCCACGTGAACAAGGCCATCGCATCACCATCCAGAATTTTAGTACCGTCCGCCAAGGCCAGTTCCACTTCATTCACATTTGTCAGACTAAAGCGAGGCAGGATCAAAAACGATTTGCCGAAAACCTCATGCAAACGTGCCAGACAAAGTCCCAGTCGTTTGGCGACGGTGAGATTGACATCATTCAACGCCACGCGAATGGTCTCTAAACGAGCGAGTCGGTCGAGTACTTCTTTGTCAACTGAACGTGCCTGCGCTAGTAACAATTCGAGGTCAGCATCCATTGTTCCCAGTGCAGAAAGTGGAAATGCAGTGGACAATCCGAAGTGCGTCATTTGCAATAATGCTTTGCGCAACGCTTCAATTTTGTCCAGTGCTGGGGCGGCAATGATGGCTCTCAAATTACCGCGTACACTACGCAGCGATTCATGCGCTCGCTGTGCACGTAATTGCAGTTCATTGAGGTCAATCGTGATGACATCGCTGACCTCGACATGCGTGAAATCATCCTGTCGCAACTCGCGTGTGCCCGTGAGCAACCGCCTGGCAGTGCGTGCCAGTTCGACAAATTCGCCATAACTTAATTCACTACTGAGCCAGGCAGGATTGCGTGCTGGATTCACGCGTAAAACCGCATCGGTTGCGATGCCATTCGCCAGCCGCTTCATAAAGTAAAAGATGCGTTGCTCCAGTTCAGACTGACCTGTCCCGTCCGTCTGTGCGGCATAGATAATGTCGAGCGGGCAAAGCTGCAAATTGCTGAGGCGGATTTCACGGGTTTCGAGTACCTGGTGTGAGGTTGCGTCCAATCGCTCGACCATAATTCGTACTTTATCCGGGCGACCTAACAGACGCCCCGCCCAGCCGTTGAGATGCGGTTCGGCGACAGCACGAAACCCGAATTCCCGGCTGATAGTCCAGCCATCGGCGCTGAGCGGATTGCCCGTGAACAGCACGATTTCTCGATAGGTATTGGCGTTACCTGTGCGCGGTGTCTTAATGACTTCAAGCTCTGGCGGTGGGGCTTCGCCGCGTTCCAATGCCTCCAGAGTCGCCGCCGTGCGCACGGGATTACCGCGCACGACGTGATAGACACTTTCGGCTAACAACGCATCGCCAAGCGCGTCAATCGCATTACCAAGCGCGGCGATTTCCGCCTTGATTGCCGCATATTCACGCGAAGCTTTGAAAACAAACATTGAGCCAAAAATGACGAAGGTGATGCCAAGCGCTTTGCAGACTTCAGACAAAATCGTGTTTTCATCCTCGACCATACGTCGGTACAGCGACAAGCCATCCACGACGTGATTGGCGGCAATAGCTTCTTCCATTGCACCTGCACTGTTCACCCGCGTCGCTTTGAACGGAACCTGATCCCGAAAAGGTTTGATGAATTTATCCAACTGTACGTCAGGATGATTTTCATGGAGGCCACGTTCAAACCGATAGCCCAGCAGTGCGCCGAGTGGTTGCCCCTGACGGACTCCATTCAAAAGCCATTCGACCAGACGGACACGACCAGACGATAAATCAATCGCGAAAACATTTTGTTGCCCATCGTTTGCGTGGGAGAGATGACCGCTGCGCAACAACGCAACCGTGGCGGCCTGATCCAGCGAGGGCGCCTGCATAAATCCGGGATTGCCGGGGGCAGCAATGACGGGTGCGGTTTCTCCTGGTGGTGGCGGCAGCGCAGCACCTTTGGGCGCAGGTTTTAGATTTTCGACCCAGCCATAACCGCCCAGGTAAATTCCTGTCGCGTTTATTTGTCGCATGCTTTTCAGGCGTTTTGTTGCCAGCGAGGTGATCCAGGCATCAAGCCGATGTGAACACAAATCCAGCGTGCTGCGTAATAAGTTGGAAAGCGTTTCCGGTGCTAGTTGCCGGAGATGTTGTAAGGCGGCCCGAAAATCGCGGACTTGCAGATCAGCGGGATTCGTGAATTTTTCGCCTTCCAATAAGCCTGCCTGCGTGATGCGATCCCAGACAGTAGCTGTTGGGCTGAACATACTGACTAATTCCGGTTCGCGGCGCACAAAGAATGCTGTGCCCAGTTGTCGGTGCGCAGCGGCGGCATATTCCAACAACATCGAATGCCGTAGCAGCAAATACAAAAGACTGTTTGATTTGGGCGTGAACTCCTCATTGCGAATCGTTTGTAATTTCGTGGCTTGTAATAATTGCTCAGGATAGTTGGGCGTCAGCGTGCTGGTCGTTGCCGCCTGGACTAACGGTAATGTCTCCGCTTTAAGCTGATCAGCTTGATCAAGGAATAACGCACCCGTAAGGCGCGGCGGTAAATTCGTTAGGGGCAGAAGCGCTTGTAAGGCCTGCATGGCCAGATTACTTTGTGCCTTCCACCAATCAAAAGTCGGAAACTGGTTGAGAAATGCCCAGATGTTATGAACATAATGACGCCCAAAAACATTGCGCACTGAGTAATTGCCAGAGAGTCCATCCGTCCGCAAAACTTCGGGCAAATCCTGACTCGGCGTTGTGCTGCGTCCCATGCGCGGCACGTTTTCCTCGGTGGTTAACGTGCGCCAGAGTCCCTGCAACTTTTTCAGAAGTTCGAGCAAGCCGCCAGGCGTGTTGTCCGTTGCCGTTGGTTTCCAAAGTTCAAGCGAGGTAACGGGAAGAATTCCATACGGTTGTTTACCAATGCGCAGCGCCGGCAAAGGGCCACTGGCACGAACATGCTCAATAAAATGTGTTCGTGCCGAGGCAATGTTTTTATCGGCGACATCATCTGCCCAAAGACCTGCCATCATCTGTTCTAAAAAATAGCCCCACGTTGTCGCCCACAACGCCGTATTCATTTGTCTGGCGTCCTGTTGTTCTCGCGTTTCAGCCTGCGCCGTGCGCTTGAAAATGTCTGGCTTGAGGCCAACCGCTTTGGCCAGTTCGACGCCATTTGAACCTTCGGGCAAAGGCTTTTCGTTTAGTACAACCTGATAACTTTTTTCGTGACCGGGATCAGTCGAACTAAAGCCGGAAGAAACTTCCAGGGTATTATTGGTTGGCGTGCCTTGTAATAAAACACTCAGGCCGTCGGTATACTGATGCGCCTGGAACAGGTTCTGTAAACGCACGCTGGAGGCTTTGCTATCAAGCGATTTTTTGACGCCAAAAACGATCAGCCGATCAATGCCATTCGCGGCTTCAGGCGGCAATTGCAGACGCAGCGCCATCCCGGCATCTTCGGCGGCGGCAAAATCTACAATCCACTTCATATCCGCATCAACGGGTAAATCACCTGCGCTTGCATCAGCTTGTGGATTGGGACCAACAGGCAATATGTCCCTGATTGGTTTGCCGCCGCCACGGGCGATGATGTTGCCGTTTAAGTAAGCCAGTGCAATCCAGCCGTCGGGCAGAACGCTGGTTTGTGGCGCTCGTGTCCACGCTTCTTTCCCCGGTTTTGCCGTCAGCGGTACAGGTTGCGTGATGATCCAGGTTGCTCTGGGCGCGCCAAAGCGATCTGCCAATTGTTTCCAGGCAGCTTTTCGTTTTGTCTCATCCTGACCTGCAACGCGCAGCAACTCCAGAAAATTATTGCCCCACGTAACTTCTTCTTCTGTCAGTTCCGGTTCATGTGTATCCACATGAACTTTGTCGGGATAGATGCGTACGCGTAACTCCACGCCAATTTGCGCTGGGTAAAAACGAGTTTCCAGGCGCACGGGAAACAGTAAAAGTGGGCGGTCGGCGCTAATTAATGGTGGTGGTGGCACAAAAGCCATCGGGTGCTCCTCAGAAAGTGTAGTGCAACCTGCTAAGGTTGCATCGTCTTCAATCTTCGTCCCTTATTGAAACCACGCAACCTCGGCAGGTTGCGCTACTCTTGTTAACGATTCATTCTATGAATTGTGTGACGAAAGCATCAACGATGCGTGTATCACAACCCGCACGGGATTCTGACAAGTGATTCGTGCCATCAAGGCGGAATTCCTGCCCCAGTCGTCGGTCAGTGGCGGGGCGATTTTTGGCAATCCGTTTGCTACGCGTTGTACTTTGACAAACTTCAAGGCTTGCAACTCGGCTTCTGAATTAACCAGATGCCCCCAGCTTAAATCTTTCCAGGTGGTAATTGGCCCCGCGCCAAATTGTGTTGCCACATCCAGTCCGAAATTCGGTTCGCTCGGTTGTTGCTGGATCACAAAAAACCATCCAGGGTCTGCTTCCATTACTTGTTCCTGCGTCAGGTTAGCAAAACCCAGGAACGAAATATCCGGTGGGAGCGAGCCGCGAAAAATGGGGTAGCGCTGATCTTCCGTTAACTTGCTGAGCTTGAGTTGCCCTGCTGCACGGACAGCTTTGACCGCATAAATAATAGCGCCGGGGTAGCGTCGTAGTAATTCGCTGCGCATCAGTAAGACTAAACGATTTCCCGCTCCATCCGCCCCGGAATTTTGTCCCAGCGGCTGCTTCCATTGATCAATCGGGGCAATATCCGGCAGCGCCTGTGCGCCACGCGCATCCCAGAAATGCTGGAAGTATGTGCCGCGTTGATCGGTCGGATATTCGCGCCACAAAAGCTCCCGCGCCAGCTCGTGATTCAGGCCAACCAGAAACGACTCAATCAGCTTCTGATTCGTTTGTAACAGCATCACAGTATTCGGCGGAACATGCGCTAAACCTGGTAATAACACCTCCGGGTGCAAATCTCGCAAGGCCTCATACATTGGGCTGTCAAATTCGGGATGCGCCATAATGGGCGTCGTATCATCGGACGGAGTCGCAGAACTAGCTTCGGTGGTTCCCACAAAGGATATTTGTTGTCTCAAGCCAGGCTTGGCGGTTAATTGCGAAAGCAGGTCTTTCGCCTCTGGCAGCCTGGTGGGAATCTGCTTGAAGATGGAACCCGGCTGTTTCACTCTGGCGATGTGACGCCCGACTGCAAATTTAAAATTAGCGGCAATAACTGGCATTGTGCCAGGGAGGGGAAAGGGCGGGGGACCGCCATTTTCGGGGTGAATGACAAAATTGATTTTGTTCGGATCATTAATTTTTTCGAGCGTTATGTTGCCAAATTTTTGCTGGGTTTGTGCCAGTTCAGATACCTTGTCCATCGTCACTTTACCAAGTGGGCGTGGGCGAAAAAATGTAAAGACTAACGGCGGTGGCGGCGGATTCAGCAAGATAAGTTGCGTTGCCTGTGTCGCCGCACCAGGCGTTTTGAAACGTCGGCTTAAGGCTCCACGCGGACGGGCAATCCGCCGCAATGCTGTCGTGGCAAACTCTGGAATCGTTTGTTGGCGCATGACCATCAGGACATTGCTGGTGGTTGTCGGAGTTGGCGTCGCCAGCATTTTGGCATGAGCTACTCCGGTGATTTGGTAAACGGATTCTCGTGCGGCAAGTGGCGCGAGATGTTTGGCGTAAATTGTGTTGCGCGTGGCTTCAGCAAGCTGCCGCTGCTGCCGTTTTTGATTCTCAGCTTTAATCCTCTCCAACTGCTGCCACGCCGCTGCCATCAATTCTTCCTGTTCGTGCTGGATGACCTCTGTGCCAAACGCCGCTGAGACGCGATGGCGTGGATCAAGGTTCAATTCATTCAGCCAGTCGCTTTGCGAAGCGCTATCAACTTTATTGCGCCTGGCATGAGCGCCACCATAAATCGGCGGGGCGACAATCGGCAGGGGCGGATTATTCGTCGCGGGTGTATTCACGATATTTTGCAACTCGTTTTGATATAACCGCAGGCGCTGATCTACGGGTTCGGTATTTGTCTGTAAGGGTTGCAGGACGCCTGCATACGGCAACATTGCTCCGGTTAATTCAGGCAGGCTGAATCCCGCATGACCGAAGTCGAGTTGCCGTTTTCCCACTTCAGCGGACAAGGGGCGAGGTTGCAACAGCTTCACGAGTGATTCAAAATCCTCGGCCCTGCCTGTATTAAATTCCCACGAAAAATAAACCGGCAAACGAATTTCTGTGAAGCCTTGTGCGCTGAGTTCCCAACTCGGTTTTACCCCTTCCGTAATCGGCAAGCCCAGACCTGCCTGACACCCGCTCGCAAAGGCTGGCACAACACAGGCCAGATAGGCCGTTTCCGGGTCTAAGCGACGCGGACAGAGCAGGCGTGACAGCGTTCTTTCGGGACGATCTCGCAGTGCAGTTTCGGCATCGGTCGTGCTATCAACTGCGACCTGCGCATGCGCCCAGGCCCAGGCTTCTGTTAAATCAGGCAATTCAGCGGCGGGTTGTGCGGGCGCTTTGATTTGTAATACGGGCAACAGGGCATTGGCGCTATTGCCGAGGGCCACGCCGCTCTGTTTTTTGATAACGACTAAGACCAGCCAGGGCCGCAACCGTTCATTTTCGCCCGCGCTCAGCGGCGTAAATAACCACGGAAAATCAGGCCGATCAAATTCAACGGCGGGCAAATAATTCGGCTCGAAATTCGTAGTCAGGTGGGCCGGCGAAGTACGGACGATTTGCGCTGGATCAATCCCCGTTACATCACCCGGCCCGTAAATTTTTACCGGCAAGCTGACATCAGGTGTCGTGCTGTCAGTGCGATTGATCCACAAGCTAACGGGCAGGGAAAGGTTGATGTTTTGCGTTGGAGTGAGCGTGTCCGGGTTATTAATTTCCGCCGCCATTCCTTGTCGTACCCAGGGTAAAAACTGTAATTGTGTTGGATTGGAATCAGGCATTTTTCCTCACTTTCGGTAACGCGACAATCTGAAGCTCGCGTGCTTGTATGGCGTTGTCTTTCCGCGCCTGCCAAATCGCCGCTTTAGCTTCAATCCACGTCGGGAATTCGCGGGCAACTACATTCGGCGCGTCTTTGATGGTGTTGATTCCGTAGCTGCGCACTGGCAACGCAACGGCTAAGGTTTTTACCTGATATTTATTTTGCCCACTGCGCCGCACTTCATTTTTTCCGACGGCGCTCAAATGCCCAAAGCGGGTGAGAATATCTACGGGAAAAGGTTGCTGCGTTTTGATTGGTTCCGGTTGTTTTGGGGCCATGAGAATTTCTTCAAAAGACAGATCAGCCATTTGCGCCGTTCCATGCGTGATCGCAGCAGCGCCAAATTGCACACCTGCCGCCAGCTTTTCAAAAGCCGGGCTGGAAAGCTTTTCGTCATCGGACATATCCCGAAATTGCGACGGCGCAAAAAAATCTCGGACAGGCTCCGGTTGCATCACCCCGACGCGTCCGCCCAGCATAACTTTCGCCAGCCGAAATTCCTGCTCTCCGCTGGGACGTGCATTGCCAAAACGTGTAACGCGCAAATTGAGCGGCACTACATTTTGTTTGACGCTGAGCTTTCCCAGCGGATGCACCAACAGTTCACCCGGTTTGGCGCTCTCACGAAATGTTACCAGGCGCGTTGTGGCAGGCGGCAGGGCAGCGTTCCAGTTGACGGGATCGTTCAGCGCTTTTTTTAGAATTGGCGCAATGTCTAGGGGCGCGGGAGGCAGGGGTTTTTCTCCACCGCCAAAGGTTCGATCAAATGAAACTGAAAAATCTACCCAGAAAATCTCAAAGCTTGCCTTGCCTCGGATTCGCCAGGGGCCGGTGTAAGCAATCTCACCCTCAACTGTGACTTTGAAAAGATTAGTGGAGCCGCGTTTGAGCTGAGCCGAAAACGTAAAGTCAGCGAGAAAATGCCAGTCAGACATGATAAGTACATCAATCCCAAGATGTCCCTCAATGCTGAACTTGAATTTTTTGGCAAAGAGAAAGAATTTGGCGCCAAATTGTAAGGTGTTGGAAGTGATCGCAAGATAGGCTTCGCAGCGAACCTTCAGGTCTTCTCGGTCAACCAGTCCCATCGAAACACGTTCGAGTTTTGGGAAGCCTGCCGGCGGTACGAACGCCGGATGAAATCCGCCTACCGCCAAAGCAAATGACGGCTGATCGCCCCATTTCATCCGCATCGCCATATCGCCGCTGATGACAAAAACTTTGGACAGGCGCGAATCGAACAGGCGCGCATCAAGTGAAGCGGTTTGTTCATCAAAATCCAGAATGCCCAGCGCATCCATTTTCAGGCGAATCAAATCATTATTTTCATCCGGCAAAAGGGCGAATAACTGCCCCATCACAATGAATTTTGATTTAGCCCCAAATTCCACGACCAATGCCAGATTGATCGTAATTAATTTGGGCGTACCCCAGGTGATCTGTAAAACCAGGCCGAGCAGATAACTGTCACGTGCCGGCGGAAAGACAGTGCTAAGTATACTCAGGTATTGTGGCGCGTTTCGCACGGGGTCTTTGGGAAACAGGATTGCATCCAGCGCGTGATTGCGCACTCCGTCTTGTAGGGCTTTCGTGTTGGCGGTGCGATGAATGCCGACCAGTCCACCGATGCCGGTTAAGTTAAAGCCAAAGCCCAGGGGGATCGGCTTGAAGCCTTCTGCCGTGATAATAATCAGGAGCGAATAGCCCTTCGAGCCATCCGGCATTTTCGTATTTAGCAAGCCTATCGCTTTGACCGCGACCAGACCGCTGATTTCGAGTTGCATGACGCCAGCATATTGGCCTTTGGGTGGATCGAGATATAAAAAGCCACCACCCTTTACCGCTTTGGCGTCCACGACCAGCCCAATTCCATTGGGTGGTTTGAAGCCAAAGCTCAAATCTGCAAAGCCAAGATTTTTATTGGCTGCCTTGAAATCCAACGCGAGGCGGAAGCCAATTTGATCAATACTGGCTTTGATCGGGCCAAGTTTGACATCCAGCGCGGCGGTTGTTTCTAGTTTTAAGACATTTTTGCTATCTGAGATTTCCGGTTCCAGCGCGATTGAGAGATATTGCAAACGTGCGAAGCCGAGCGATTTTGAGACGGGGATGATTAACTTCAAGCCTGCATCCATTCCGCCTTCCAGAAAGATGTTGCCGCCTGATTTAAAGCCGAGGCCAAAGTCGAAGGCGAGGCGCGATTCTTTCGTGCCAATCGCTTCGATCAGGAACGAATCGCCGTCTTTGATGACAATCGCGCTGTCAGCAAAAGCGACGCTAATGCCGATGCCTTCAGTGGATAGCTCTACCTCAAAAGTCATCGGTCCTAATTCCAGGTGAGTGCCTTTTTCTGCGCCTATGACCCAACTGATTTCCGCTTCTGACGGGTCTGCGGTATCCGCCTCAAGTGTGACCAGTTTGAAATTGAGCTTCGGCAAATGAGCATCGGGAATCGCTTTAAAATGATCCAGTCGCACAAACATATCCACTGCTGCCTGGGCGTCCAGAGAAATTTGTAGTGCCTTGTTTCCCCATAATGGAATGGGTGGCAAATCGAACTCTCCGCCCAACGCGAGCAAAAACCCCGGCCCGCCATGCTCACGCGGTATCAGCACGAAGTTTGTGTTGTACTTATCGTAGGCAAAGGAAACCGTGCGGCTTAATACCTGGTCAATGGCTGATGGTTGTGATTGCGATTCAGGGTCCCAGCCCTGATAAAAATCCAGTTCTTTCAATCCGTCAACTAACCGCGTATGGGAAAAGTGGTCTATCAGTTTAGCTACCAGCAATGTTATGGGGACGGACAAATTTAGCAAGTCCATCCAAGCCTCAGCCTCGGCCTGCGTATCAAGGCCGCCACCTACTTGCGCAAAATGCTTGCCAATGTCTTTGAAAAAGCGGGTTAAGCGGTCAGGATACGTTTTGCCTGGCTCATAGGTCGTAAGCTTTTCTTCAATTAAACCCAGCGGCTGCCCCAGCCAATACAGAATTGGTACGTGAAGCCGTAGATAATTCAGGGTCATCAACTCAAAGAACCGATGCGCGAGTTCTTCCACTGCTTCAGTGGGAGCATCTGGATCGCTGTCTATGAATGGTTTGAGCACACTCCGTGCCGCTTCATAGATTGTTTGGGCGTCTTTGAGAGCTTCCAGAATAGCCACATCATCGGGGTCGGAGGTGGCGCGATATTTGGTAATACCAGGCAAATTACTGGCAGGGTATTTGGCCGGAGGCCTGCCGTCGGGGAGATCGGGCGGCACTCCCAAATCCATGAAGACGGCACGGCGCGTATCATTGTCTCCCACATTTTCACGCACCCATTGATCCATCTTTTCCAGCAGGTCGAAGATGCGATCCAATAGGCTTTCTTTTTTCGAGTCCACTTTGGGATCGCTCATTGGGTGCCTCCTGCCACGCCGATCTGCGGGCGCTGCTCTTTGATTGTTGCGCCCTCTACCGCCGCCAATAATGTTTCGTGTCGGGTCATGATTTCGGGGCGCTGCGGCGTATGCGGTGCCTCAATGGCAGAAAACACAGCATAAAGCTCGTGCAGGACATGCAGGGTACGCCCTGGCTGACTCTCCGCTGCTTTGTAGTTGAAGCTGACGATGCCCACATTATGAGCCACTAACGTTTGCCGTCCGTGTTTTGATTTGCGGAGTTGGGACGCATGGCGCTTGACGATTTCCTGATAGGTTTTTACGAAATCAGCCCCTGTCAAATCACTATCGTGCCGGCTGATTTCTTCGGGTTTGATGGATTCGGGACGGTCTTTATCCGCACGGTCATCTCTGATGGCATCCGCCCGCCAGACCCAATCCGGCACGGTTTTGATTTTGGTTCCTGCCGGCCAGCCCGTTGTTGGCAATAAAACCGGGCTGGTGCGCAAACGGGACTTGAGCGCAGGGACGACACGCGCTCCGGCAGGGAATTCCAGAAGGCCGTCGGCTTTTTTCTGCCAGCCTAACCGCTCATTCCCGATTTTGGCGGCGATCAATTTTTGGACGCGCCCAAAATGCCTGTCGGCGGGAAATACCATGCCCATCACATTGCGCATTCCGCTGGAAATCAATTGCACAATGCGGGCTGGTTCAGGGTCGTCTTTTTTCCAATAACTCATTTGCTGGCTGGAGCCGTAATGCACATCGCCGGACAACAGTACAACACGACGCAACGGTTCCAGTCGTTTGAGTAAGGCTTCCATTCGTTCGGCATCGTTCGCCCAGCCTTCGATGGCATCAGGGTTGGTTCCCGGCATTCCCTGAATTATTTTGTCTCTGTGCTCGAGATAGCTTTTTACATCAAACGTCCGATACACAAGCGGTGCGACCAACTCATCAAACATCGGCGCAGCAAACACGGGCAGGGAACTGATGACGATTGCTACTTCAAGCCCGGCAGGTAATTTTTCAGGAATTTGTTCCTTCAAGGCCGAGTCCGAAATATTTCCCGGCGGGCCATAACGTGAGATGAAGCTGCGGCGTGTGCGACAATCCAGCGCCAACAACAAATGCTTAGGCCCCCGCACCGAAAAATGCCAGGAAAGCTGTTTGGTGTTATCGGCCTGCTCCTGCTGATTCAGGCCAAACATCGGCTCTAGCAGGTCGGTAATCTCCTGTTGTTTTTTCTGATCGCCCGTGGCGAATAACTGCTGTGTCAGCGTCAGCAGGCGCTTATGTTCTCCCTGCCTGAACTTCAGCGGATCATTGCCCCAGCCCTGAAACAAGGCAAATGCCAGCATGCCGTTACGCATAATGGCTTTCCCCAATGGCGCTGCTAAGACTCGATCTCGCCACAATGGACATAGATTCCAATCGTCCGTGATTTCGTGGTCGTCAAAGACCATATAGGTGGAGACATTCGCCAGGGCGCGCCGCACCTCCGGCAGGGTCTGATAAAAGAGTCGTACCTCTTCTTTGGGGTTAGGTTTTTTGGGGTCAGCATCTTTACTGGTTTTGAACTTTCCGCCAAAGTCGTCCTGTAACCGTTTGAAGAATAGATGAAAATGTTTGTGTTCCTGGAGGTGTTGGATTTTTTTCTGGAGGTGTTGGCTTTCCTCAGTATCCGTGGGAGCCTTTTTTCGCAGTTCTTCCAATTGCTTGTTTTCCTCGTCAAAATGCTGTCGTGCAAAAGTAAGAATTTCACTAAAGCCGGATTCTTTCTTTTTTGCGTCTGACATTTGCGCAAGGTTTTTAATCAGCAGAAGGTCAGCATCAAGTGGTTTGCGCGGCTTTCCGTCTCGCACATCGCTGGGATCGCCGCTGTCGTGAGGCTTTAAGGCGGCTTTCAGTTTGGGGCGAGGCAGTTCACAAAACAAAAAGCTTACAAACTTTTTCAATGTTTCATCGTCGAGTTCGGCTTCTCCCTTATCATCGTCGCTGAGGTCTTCGAGTAGCGCAAATTCCCGTTTTTTGAAAATTGCGCCCCAGTTGTCCGGCAACTCTGCGTTTTTAATCCCTACACCATCAACTTCGCGTTGATCTGCGAATTCGGTGAAGATGTCATCGAAGTCTTTTAATTCATCCAAATCCCACAGTTCGTTGCACCAGGAAAAGAGATGCAATGCCGCAAACTCACCGAAGGAAATTAAATGATGCGCCGTGTCCGTAGTGGAAAAGCGTGCCTCTGACCTAATCAGTTGTTGCCTCATTGCTGGTGGGAAATGATTAATGTCGGCAGGCCAGAAGGACGCATCCTTCGCGTTCGCGTTCGGCCAGATGGTCGGTAAAAACTCTTCGATGCCCGCTGGCAAGCCCAGCAGTTTCTGGCCGCGTAGAATCAATTGCGGCAACAGTGGTTGCGGTACGTCATCGGCGTAGATTTGATCGCCTGTTAAGAGTAATTGATGCAGGCGTTGATTCGGATCGTTAAGGGATTGTTTGATGAAACCATCCACCCAGGCCATGCCATCATCAGTCGGTTGATTGATGCGACGACAGGAGCCATGCGCAATCCGCAATTGTGTCAAATCGGCTGGTGGTAATGAGAAACTGGGTAAAAAACCATTTTCATAACCTAATGGCAGGTGTGGTTTACCGCTGGGCAGCTTCGGGGCATCAGAAAGTAAGCCGAGGGATTTCAAATCCTGGACAGTCCCGCCAGCATCAGGTGGAACCAGCATGGTTACATTGTAGGAAAATAGCCGCCCCGGCAGTAATTGATTTTCCGGGGTAAATTCCACTGTTGCGACAACCACGTGGAGATTGGCCCCAATGCGGCGGGTTTCGGTCGTAGCCTCGGTTATTTTGGCGCCATCAATAAACTTAAATAATATGTCAGAACTGTCGTCCTTTACTCTTCCGTTCCATAAAGAAAGCTCGACCGTGCAGGGTTTACTTAACGCCAGCCAGACCGAGACCAGCGTTGGTTCGACACGGCGCAGGATAGGGCCAGATAAAATAAGTGGAAAATCCATCGCCAACCTTTCATTGATACCTGAGAATCAATCGCACTTCTTACCACTAAGCAAGCGCGTGCCATGCCTGATAAGAACAGAGGGGGGATTATTCTGCTGCGCCCTGAATCAGGGTACAGATAACGCTTACTGTCACTTCGTGATGCTGGACAACACGAAAACTGGTTGTCGGAACACGTAAATAGTTAATTAAAATACTTGTTGGGAGATAAGGCAGGGCGGATGGTATTTGATGATAAAATTAATGTCAAGCCAGCAGAGGCAACGTTTTTACAAACAGGGGCAACAATTCGACAGATAGCGCGCATGTTAGTTTTTTTATGCAGCTTATCAAATCGTCCGAATAAAGAGGCTCAAACAAAATCCGCGAGCTGGTTGATTTTGTTTGAGCTTTTTTAGGACGCGTTTCATGGCTTGAAACGCGTCCTGCTCCACACTCAGCGGAGGTCGAAGCGGTCGAGGTTCATCACCTTCGCCCAAGCCTTCGCAAAGTCCTGCACGAACTTCTCCTTACTGTCAGACGCAGCATAGAACTCCGACAGAGCGCGAAGTTCAGAGTTTGAGCCGAACGCCAGGTCAACCGGAGTTGCCGTCCATTTGACCTTGGCGCTGGCACGATCTACTCCTTCGTAAAGTCCTTCTGAAGACTTGTTCCACTTGGTGGACATATCCAACAAGTTCACGAAAAAGTCAGTGCTCAAGGTTCCAGGCTTGTCGGTGAACACCCCGTGTTTAGCGCCTCCGGCGTTGGTATTCAGTACCCGCAAGCCACCAACCAGTACGGTCATTTCAGGCACCGTCAGCGTTAGCATGTAAGCCCGATCAACCAACATTTCTGCTGGTGACAGACGTTGTCCGGCGCGGAAATAGTTGCGGAAGCCATCAGCCGTCGGTTCAAGCGGAGTGAATGACATCACATCGGTTTGCTCTTGCGACGCATCCGCGCGCCCCGGCGTGAACGGCACTTGCACGTTATATCCACCGTTCTTGGCGGCTTGCTCAATAGCAGCACTGCCACCCAGCACGACTAAGTCGGCGAGCGATACCTTCTTCGCGCCAGCGTTGAAGTCCTTCTGGATGGATTCCAGACGCGTCAGCACCTTGGTTAGTTCAGTCGGATTGTTGACCTCCCAATCTTTCTGCGGAGCGAGGCGGATGCGTGCACCATTCGCGCCTCCGCGCATGTCTGTGCCGCGAAATGTAGCCGCCGAAGCCCAAGCTGTCCTGACCAGTTCTGAGCCGGTCAGACCAGACGCAAGGATTTTGGATTTCAACGACGCAATGTCCTTTGCGTCAACGGGCTTGTAAGAGATGCGGGGCAGTGGGTCTTGCCAAATCAGGTCTTCTTTCGGAACTTCCGAACCGACATAGCGAGAACGCGGACCTAAATCGCGGTGCGTCAGCTTGAACCACGCCCTGGCAAACGCGAGTTGGAATTCCGCCGGGTTATCCACGAAGCGTTTGGAAATTTTCTGGTAGCTCGGATCGAACTTTAACGCGAGGTCGGTCGTGAACATGATTGGCGCATGTTTCTTTGAAGGGTCGTGCGCGTCCGGCACGGTGTTCGCGCCTTTGCCATCGGCGGGAACCCACTGAGTCGCGCCGGCGGGACTCTTGGTCTTCACCCAATCAAAGGCAAACAGGTTCGAGAGATATTCCGAAGTCCAGGCAGTTGGCTTGGATGTCCAGGCGCCTTCCAAACCGCTGGTGACGGTGTCAACGCCATTGCCTTTTCCGCAATTGTTCGTCCAACCGAAGCCTTGTTGCTCAACCGCAGCGGCGGCAGGTTCTGGACCTACGCACTTGCCCGGACTGGCTGCGCCGTGCGCTTTGCCGAAGGTGTGACCGCCAGCGATCAGCGCCACTGTTTCTTCGTCATTCATCGCCATGCGACCAAAGGTTTCGCGGATGTCTTTCGCGGCTGCCAGCGGATCAGGATTGCCGTTTGGGCCTTCAGGATTCACGTAAATCAGTCCCATCTGCACAGCGGCAAGCGGATTTTGGAGGTTTCGGTTTCCACTATAGCGTTCATCAGCCAGCCACTTTTTCTCAGGCCCCCAGAAAACCAAATCCGGCGCCCAGTCGTCCTGACGCCCACCGGCGAAGCCGAAGGTCTTGAAGCCCATGGATTCCAGCGAGACATTTCCGGCTAAGACCATCAGATCAGCCCATGAGAGCTTCTGACCGTACTTCTGCTTGACCGGCCAAAGCAATCGCCGCGCCTTATCGAGGTTGCCGTTGTCCGGCCAACTGTTGAGCGGCTCGAAGCGCTGTTGCCCGCCGCCAGCTCCGCCGCGCCCGTCAGCCACGCGGTACGTGCCAGCACTGTGCCAGGCCATGCGAATGAAGAACGGGCCGTAGTTGCCGTAATCGGACGGCCACCAAGGCTGCGATGTCGTCAGGACTTTTTTGATGTCCCCTTTGACGGTATTAAGGTCAAGGCTGGCAAACGCCCTGGCATAGTCAAACTGTTTTCCCATCGGGTTTGATTCGGTAGATTGCTGCCGAAGTGGTGTGAGGTCGAGTTGGTCAGGCCACCAATTCTGGTTGGACTGGGCGCTGCTTTCATTTGTTGACACCAATAATAACGCAGCAACTGCGAAAGCGGTGAACAACGACTTTAGACTTTTTTTGTTCATGGGGTTCTCCTTCATCGAACGGAATTTCCGTTCAGTGTTAAGTGTAATGGTCAGCGTTATGCCAACAAGCTTCGCAACATCCACGCATTTTTTTCGTGAAGCTGCATTCGTTGTGTCAATAAATCCGCCGTCGGTTCATCGCTTACTTTGTCTACGATAGGGAACAGTGAACGCGCAGTTCGCGTCACTGCCTCCTGACCTTCGACTAAGCGGCGAATCATTTCATTGGCGTTTGGCACTCCATCGCCTTCTTCCTTGATTGAGGTTAATTTTGCAAATTCGTGATAAGAACCGGGGGCTGGAAAACCGAGGGCGCGGATACGTTCGGCAATTAAATCCACTGCCAACGCTAATTCGGTGTATTGCGTTTCAAACATCACATGAAGCGTCTGAAACATTGGGCCGGTGACGTTCCAATGAAAGTTATGCGTCTTCAGATAAAGAGTGTAACTGTCAGCTAACAGCTTTGCTAAACCATCAGCAATTTCTTTTCGATCATTTTCTGCGATCCCAATATTGATTTGCATTTTAGTTTTCTCCTTTTGATTAATTAGATGGAACCCGGCTCGCTACGGCTCGCGGTACTGCCTCGTTTATATTAGATTAAGACTTAGAATCTGTCTAATGCCAGGGCAAAAAAGAGAGCGACGACCCACTATTCCTTTTTACTTTTTCCGCGCAGAATTACCTGATAATCTCTTACCTCAAAAGCCTTTAAACTATTCAGATTGCTGACCTGTAGCTGATGCCAGTCAATATCCTGAATGGCTCCTGTCTCGTCATTAATAAAGTGATGATGCGGTGACATGCGCGGATCAAAAACGACTTTTCCTTCCGCAATATGCAGCATTCGCAGCAAGCCTTTCTCGACAAAAAGATTAAGCGTGTTATAGATCGTCGCCCGTGAAATCATCGGAAAATTTGCGCTCACCTGCGCAAAAACCTGATCGGCGGATGGATGCTCATCTGTATGCAGGACGTATTCAGCCACCGCAATGCGTTGTGCGGAAGGCTGAATGCCAAGCTCACCAAGAATTTTAATTACGTCGTCATTCATTACGATTTAGAATAAGTCTAAAGCTGGATATTGTCAATGGCTTTTTTGGCCTGCTGAAAATCTATGTTCCAGTATAAAGTTTTTCAATCTGGTCAATCACCTGGTTGCGGTCAAATTGAGCTTTTACCTGTTCACTTGCTGCTATGCCTAACTTTTTGCGTAACCCGTCATTTTCCAGCAGACGTTGGATTGTTCGTGCGATTGCCTGACTATTGCCTGGCTCAAACAACAATCCCGTTTTTTCGTTCTGGACAATTTCTGCCAACGCGCCAACGTTCGCGGCTACCACGGAAACTCCCGCCGCCATTGCTTCGATTAAAACTAACGAAAAGCCTTCATTGATGGAGGGAACGACAATAATGTCGAAGGCGGCAAGTTTGGTTTTGATGTCGGCGATTTTACCTGTGAGTTTTACCTGAAGCTTGAAATTAGTCCTTTCATCTAAATCAAAATTGTTGATCAAAGACTGGATACGCTGCTGGTAATCCTCGTTCTGAAGTGAGGCTGCGCCAATGATTAAAAAATCAAGCTCGGTGAAAATTCGCTCAGTCTTCAAATCGTGAGCCGCGTTGATAAAAAGCTCCTGATTTTTGATGGGGGAAATTTCTCCAATCATTCCAATCGCAAATTTACGTTTGACCCCCAGGGCTTCGCGTGCTTCTGCCTTGCTGAGCGTGGCGATGTTTGCAGGATTAACCCAGTTTGGAATTATCACTGTTCGATTTTTAAGCGCAGGGAAGGCTTTGACTAATTCGGCTTTCACACTGGCTGAAACAGCGATCAGGTTTGTTGTCGTACCGATTGCCCAGCGGTAAAGTGGGTTCGATTTGATGGGGTTGAAATGATGACGCGTGAGGAAAAGTTTTGCGGGGGAAAGTTTTGTGGCGATCCCCGCAATAGGATAATCTCTGGCTACATGAGCGTGAACCACGTCTAGCTTATTTTCTTTGATAATAGTGGCGATTTGTCTGGCGCTGAAAATATCCAG
>JAYSTY010000179.1:0-8515 GCA_043719385.1 Blastocatellia bacterium
ATCCAGTGGTTGCAATTCCTGCGTAATGATGGTTGCCGTGCCATCGTCGGCGAGTTCTAATTTACCTTTGATCAGCAAAGCTTTGCCGTCTTCGATATGGGCTTTGCATTTATTGTATTGCTCAGGCCAGCAAACAATTTTGATTGAAGCAAATTGATCTTCGAGGCGGAACAGCGCAAACCGATCACCTTTTTTGGTCGTCCGCACGGCTAAGTCAATAATCATCCCGCCCATTGCGACAATATCGCCGTGCGCATGTTCAGAGATATTTCCAGCGTCCACATTCGCCAGCCCCTTGAGCGTTTCGGTATACTCTTCCAGCGGATGACCACTGGCGTAAAACCCTAACGAGTCTTTCTCAAAGTTTAGTTGTTCCCGCCGCGTCCACTCTTTCACCCTTGGGAGCGTTTGTTCGCCCTGCGCTTCGGGGATCATTTCAAAAAACCCGATTTGCCCTGAATCGCGGTCGCGCTGGGCTTTGGCTCCCTGCTCCATTGCGCTGTCCATCGCGGAGAGCATCGCGGCCCGCTGGCCTGCTTGCCCGCCCACCAGCGTATCCGCACCGCCAGATTTAATCATTGCCTCAAAGACACGTTTATTAACTGTGCGAGTATCAATTCGATCCGCCAGATCAAAAAGCGATTTGAACGGGCCGCCGGTTTCCCTAGCCTTGACGATGGACTGGACGGCAATCTCGCCGACACCTTTAATCGCCGCCAGACCGAAACGAACAGCATCACCAACCGGAGTAAATCCCTGATTGCTCGTGTTAATGTCGGGTGGCAGCAGGGCAAATCCCATGCTCTTCATTTCGCCAATGTAGCGCGCGACTTTCTCTGTATTGTCCCCTTCACTGGTCAGCACAGCGGCGTAAAAATGGGTGGGGTAATGCGCCTTCAGATAAGCCGTTTGATAGGCGAGGTAGGCATAGGCGAAGGAGTGCGAGCGGTTAAATCCGTAATCAGCAAATTGCGCCATCAGGCCGAAAATTTTCGCGGCCTTATCTTTGGGAATATCACGCTCAATCGCGCCATTGATAAATTTCTCTTCGTGCTTGGCCATCTCCTCTTTTTTCTTCTTCCCCATCGCCCGTCGCATCAGATCGGCTTCACCCAGAGAATATCCCGCCAGCTTTTGCGCTAACTGCATGATCTGTTCCTGGTAAACCAGAATGCCGTAAGTGTTCTCTAAAATCTCCTTCATCGAAGCGTGAATGTAAGTCACCTTGCGACGACCATGACGACGCTCGATATAATCATCAACCATGCCGCCATCGAGCGGGCCGGGACGGTAAAGAGCATTGAGGGCGGAGAGGTCTTCGAGACTTTCAGGTTTAAATTTACGACAAATTTCCACCATCCCGGAACTCTCAAATTGAAAGACAGCATTCAGCAAACCATCCTCAAAAAGCTTCAGCGCCTTAGCGTCATTCAGGGGAACGGTTGATAAATCAAGCTTAATTCCGTTATCGGACTCAATGAATTTCAGGCAATCATCAATAATTGTCAGAGTCGTTAGCGCAAGGAAGTCCATCTTGAGCATCCCGGTCTTCTCAAGATCAGCCATCACGAACTGGGTCGTTAACTCGCCGTTTCCATTCAGGCAAACCGGCACAAGCTCATGAATTGGTTTAGGTGAAATTACTACGCCAGCCGCATGCACCGAAGTGTGCCTTGAAGTGCCTTCCAATTTTCTGGCAATATCAATTAATTCAGCGACCTTTTCATCTTTTTCAATAATTTGCTTTAAGTCAGGATTTTGCTTGATGGCATCTTCAATCGAAACATTGCGTCCGCGCACCGGTGGCGGGATCATTTTGGCAACTTTTTCGACTTCGGAATACGGCATGTCCAACGCTCGTCCGACATCCTTGATCGCCGCACGGGAAGCCATCGTGCCAAAAGTGATAATCTGCGCGACGTTTTGTTTGCCATAAAATTCACTGACATAGTTGATAACGTCCTGCCTGCCACGCACACAAAAATCAATATCGATATCCGGCATCGAAACCCGTTCCGGGTTCAGGAATCTTTCAAACAATAAATCGTATTGCATCGGATCAACGTCGGTAATCTTCATGCAATAGGCAATCAGACTTCCGGCAGCCGAACCACGACCTGGCCCAACCGGAATTCCCTTCTGTCGGGCGTACCGAATAAAATCCCAGACGATCAGAAAATAGCCGGGGAAGCCCATCTTCTTAATCGTGGCAATTTCGTGCGCCAGCCGTTCCTGATATTTCTCAATGGAATACTTTAATGATCTGGTCGCTTCGAGGTGACTAAGCACTTCGCGGTATCGCTCATCAAATCCGGCGCGTGCAACCTGCTCAAAATAGCTCTCAATCGTGTGGCCGTCGGGAACCGGATAATGCGGCACCTGATCAATGGATTTGGGAAATTCGAGGTTGCACATCTCGGCAATTCTGAGCGTGTTGTTCAGCCATTCCGGCTCTTCGCCAAAATCTTTCCACATCTCTTCGGCGGTGCGGAAATAGTATTTGGGCGAACCGTAGCTGAGCCGATTCGTGTCGTTCACTGTCTTCCCCGTACTGATGCACAACAGGCAATCGTGCGCCTTCACATCATCAGCATTCAGGTAATGAGAATCGTTGGAAACAACCGCCGGAATCCCCGTTCGTTTCGACAATTCCGACATGGGTTTGAGGATGCGTAACTGCGCGTCAAGCCCATGATCCATTAATTCAAGAAAGTAATTTCCCTTGCCAAATATCTCTTCAAATTCGAGGGCAGCGCGGGCGGCTTCATCAAATTTATCCTGCAACAATAAGGTTTGCGGAACGCCACTGATGCAGGCCGACATGCCAATTAATCCTTCGCTGTGCTGCGCCAAAAGCTCACGATCAAACCGCGGCTTGCGCCAGAATCCTTCCGTAAAAGCAAAGGAAGAAAGCTTGACCAAATTGTGATAACCCGTCAGATTTTTGGCTAATAAAACGATGTGATTGGTCGCCCTTTCGCCAGGGCCAAGCGGCGAGCCACCACCCTTATCAAACCGACTGCCACGCGCAATATAACCTTCCATTCCGATGATCGGTTTGACGCCCGCATCTCTCATTTTATGGTAGAAAGACAAGGCTCCATAAAGGTTGCCATGATCGGTCATCGCAACCGCCGGCATCTGTAATTCAGCCGCCTTTTTTGCCAGCGGCCCAATTTTTATTGCGCCATCCAGCAGGCTGTAATCGGTATGTAAATGGAGGTGAACAAATTCCTTCTTCATAAGCACTTCTTAATACTTTTCTTATTTTCTTAAGCAAACAACTCTATTGTTTTGACTGTTTTAAGCAAATCATTATTCGCGCCTTAAGCATTCTATTCCCATTCAATCGTGCTGGGTGGCTTGGAGCTGATGTCATAAACAACGCGATTAATCCCTCGCACTTCGCTGATAATTCGACTGCTGATGCGCTCCAAAACCGGATACGGTAAATGTGCCCAACTGGCGGTCATGCCATCCGAACTTTCCACGGCGCGAATCGCTATTACCTGTTCGTAAGTGCGAAAATCACCCATCACGCCGACGCTTTTTATGGGCAGTAAAACAGCAAAGGCCTGCCATAATTGATGATACAAATCCGCCGCTTTAATTTCCGTTTGGACGATGCTGTCGGCCTTCTGGAGCAGCCGCACATTGTCCGCATGAATGTCCCCGATGATGCGGACAGCCAGGCCAGGGCCGGGGAAGGGTTGGCGTGCCACCAGGCTTTCCGGTAAACCCAGTTCACGGCCTACAGCCCGGACTTCATCCTTAAAAAGTTCGCGTAAAGGCTCGACCAGTTGCAGGTGCATTTTCTCCGGCAAGCCGCCAACATTGTGATGGCTTTTGATGATCGCGGACGGCCCCTTTACGGAAACGGATTCGATGACATCGGGATATAAAGTTCCCTGCACCAGGAAATCAACCTGGCCTAATTTCGTCGCCTCTTCCTGAAAGACCTCAATAAATTCATTGCCGATAATTTTGCGTTTTCGCTCCGGGTCGGTGACATCTTTCAGGGCCGTTAAGAACCGTTCTCCGGCGGCAATTCCTTTGACATTTAACTCGCCATAATCCGCAAATGCCTGGAGGACATCTTCGAATTCATTTTTTCGCAACAAGCCATTATCCACAAAAATACAGACCTGCCGCGAGCCAATTGCTTTTGCTACCAGGGCTGCCGCGACAGAAGAATCAACCCCGCCTGACAAGCCGCAAACCACCCTTCCCGCTCCCACCTGGGACTGGATTTTCTCAACTGCCGCCGCGATAAAATGTGCGGCTGTCCAGTCGGCCTGGCAACCACAAATCCCGGTGACAAAATTACCGAGAATTTCTTTCCCATGGGGAGTGTGCGCAACTTCAGGATGAAATTGAATGCCATACAAATGTCGTTCAGAATTCTCAAAAGCTCCCAGCGCGTTATCGGTCTCAGCAGTGACAATAAACCCGGCTGGCGGTGCGGTGACGTGATCGCCGTGACTCATCCAGACCGTCAAATCAGTCGGCAGGTTGCGCAACAACGAGCCTGCCGAAATAACCCTGAGCATGGCGGCTCCATATTCACGTCGTGGTGATGGCTCAACCTTGCCACCGAGGAAAGAACAGAGCAGTTGAAAGCCATAGCAAACACCCAGAATCGGCACGCCTAAATTTAAAATTTCATTCGTGCAGTGTGGCGCTCCTTCTTCATAAACTGAACTTGGCCCGCCGGACAAAATAATCCCTTTCGGGTTTAATTCCTTAAGTTTCTCAAGCGTCACATTATAGGGATGAATTTCGCAGTAAACGTTCAGTTCCCTGATCCGTCGGGCGATAAGCTGGGTATATTGAGAGCCAAAGTCTAAAACAACAATGGTTTCAAACGCTGCAGGCATGCATTCCACTCCTTAAGATTAATTGGTTAACCGCGTGAAAGATGCCTGAGTATACGCGAGAGAAATGCAGCGAACAAATGTATGGCTGGCGTGATGAGGTAAACTATTTTTCGCTCAGCGCTTCTGCCTCTGTTGCGGGGCGTTTAGCCCGATTGATAAAGCCCCAAATTTTTAAAAGCGGGCCGTGACTCACATAAGCCGAAACCAGAATCAGTAACATCCACTCTGAATACAAAACTACACTGACAATCAGCGCGGCCAGAATGGGGATCATCAAAAATGGCTGGTTACTGCGGGGGCCGAGGTCTTTAAAATTGGCGTAGCGAAAAGTGCTGACCATCAACACGGCAAGGCACAGGACAAGTACCAGCAACCCCCAGTTGCGGGGTTCCATACTCGCTCCGAGTTGCGGCGCAGGAATGAAATGAACAATCGCGCTGATCATCCCGGCGGCGGCAGGAATCGGTAAGCCAACAAAATATTTTTTGTCTAATTTCGGCGTCGCGCCTGGCGTGTCAAAACGTGGGGCACGCGCCAGAACATTAAATCGTGCGAGTCGCAACGCGCCACAAATTAAAAAGAAAAACGAGACGCCCCAGGCCAGTTGCTCGTGGCCTGGCAGATTTCCGTACCCCCAGCTATACGCCAAAACAGCGGGAGCAATCCCAAAGCTGATAACATCCGCGATGCTGTCCAGTTCGACGCCAAATTCACTGGTGGCGTGGGTGAGCCGCGCAATTCTGCCATCCAATCCATCCAGCAAATAAGCAATGCCGATTGCTACTGAAGCGTTATTGAAGAGGACTTTGGCAAGCTCTGGATCGTTGAGTACCTGATACGCTTTGAGCGAATTAATGACGGCATAAAACCCGCAAAAAATATTGCCAATCGTAAACAGGCTGGGGATGATATAAACGCCTTTGCGGATGCCTTTGCGCGGTGGGCGCTGCTGCTCCTGATGTTCGCTCATGAGATAATTTTCCCGATGATGGATTTTCCGCCAATGACGCGGTCGCCTTTTTTGACCAGTATTTCGATATTCGGTGGCAGGTGTAAATCTGTCCGCGAGCCAAATTTGATCAGGCCGACTCTTTCGCCTGGCGCCAGTGTGTCACCGACTTTATTCCAGAACACAATGCGACGGGCAATGACTCCGGCAATTTGCTTGAAGACAATTTTCACCTGCTCGTTTTCGACGGTGACGATGTTCTGCTCATTCTCAATAGACGAACGCTGATTGAGTGCATTCAGAAAGCTGCCCCGTTGATACGTCACATTCGTAATTTTTCCGGCAATCGGTGTGCGGTTCACGTGTACATCAAAAACCGAGAGAAAAATACTGACTAAATTTCCGGCGGCTGGATTCTGCGGATCAAGCGCTTTCACAATTGAAACGTGACCGTCCGCCGGAGACAAAACCAGCGCCGGGTCAGTCGAAACTTCACGATTTGGATTGCGGAAGAAAAAAGCGATAAAGAATCCCAGCAACAAAAATAATAGCGCCAGAAAATACAAGCCAGGACTCAGGAAATATCCGGCGATAAAAAATAACAGGGCAACAGTAAAACTAATTGCCAAAAAAGGGTAAGCATCTCGGAGCATTAAAGCTAACCTTTCAAGTTAAAAAAACTATCGTTTGCAGGAAAATATTTTCCACGAAGTCACACGAAGAAGAGCGAAACGGCGAAAGGGTGAAACGGCGCGGAGCTGATCGCCCTGTCCCCCTGTCGCCCACTCTCCCCGTCGCTTCTTCGTGTGACTTCGTGAATGAGAAATACTTGCCTGCGATAGCAGTTTCGTTATCAGACTCTTGGTTGTAAAACAAGCCTGATCCGTTCATGGAAAAACGGGAACACCTGCGCAGTGTCCCCGTTTTTCTAAACTTGATTATTGGTAACCAAGTAACATTCGATATCACATCCAGTAGTAGCTTGTTAATGACCTGTGCCGGCAGTTTTGTATTTGACGGCAATCATCTCCATTTGATCCTTGAGGAACAGTTTCTGCTTTTTCAGCAAAATTTCTTCTAATTGCTCTTCCTGGCTCGGATGAGGCAACGAAGCTATTTCATTTAATCTTTCATCATATTTGTGATGTTCAGTCAGCAGCTCACGATATTGCGTATCATGATCTACCAGGTATTCTTTCATCGTGACTTCACTCGTTAGAACACTCATTGGCGTCTCTCCTTTGTTGATGTGATTGTAAAGGTTAGATTCATGTTTGGAATTCAGCAAAGCTCATTCCTGATGCCCAAATAATAATCCCATCGGTGCGCAAAGGCAAGAGGCACTTCTAGTCAATTTCACAACAAAACAGCAAAGCATCTTCAAGCGGTTCTGCGTAATACTTCTTGCGCCTTCCCGTCAGCACAAAACCAGCTTGTTCATACATATTTTTAGCTGGCTCGTTGGAAGCTCTGACTTCGAGATAAGCTTTTTTCGCGCCACTCGCTTTTGCAATTTCAAGCGCCGCAATTAATATTTTCGCACCGAATCCCTGGCGTCTGAATTTCGGAACAACAGCGATTGTATAAATCTCAAATTCATCCGCCAGCATCCGCCCGGAAAAAAAACCAACGACCTCATCATGCACAATTGCCGTGAGCAAAACTGCGGACTGGTTAAGCAGTTCAACCTGATAGCCCGTTCCCCCCCACGAGCTAAGCTGGCACTCATTTTCAAGCGCGACAATTTTATCAATATCGGCTGTCTTCATTGGGCGTAATTGCAATTCACGCGCCTCATTTTGCGAGCTTGATTTTGGCATCAGGAGGTTTTAAGTAATAGGCTTCAGCAGTTTGACGACCATCGCTTGGCGCAATCTTTCCGGCGTGCAGCGCGATCACATTGACCAGTGAATCGGTTTCTTCTACGACGCGCCAAGGCTGATTCAGCGCCGCAATTGTTGACGATAAATGATTGGCTCCACTGCCCACAAAAACAATTTCGATCTCTCCAAATTCACTTTGCAAACGAGTAAGAAAATTCTCAGGCTCGCACACCCGATCCTGTCCAATTTGAATGATAGAGCCATCCGCCGACACCTGGCGCAATCCGCAATACATTTCTCCCCGCGAGGCGTTCTGAATTACCGCGATTGGCAGATCAAACACCTGCGCCGCCAATGCCGAAGCATCAAGCGCGCTAATACCAAGCAGCGGTTTTCCCAGCGTCGCCGCCATTCCTTTAAATGACGCAAGCCCGACGCGCAAACCGGTAAAACTTCCCGGCCCGGTATTGACCGCAAAGGCTTCAATGTCTTCGAGTTGAAGATTTAGACCAGCGAGAATTGAGTTAATGAGCGGGAAGATTTTTTGTGCCTGTGGCAGCGTCGAATCGTCGGCAATTGAAATAAGAATTTTAGTACCGCTCACAATTGCCAGACTTAGCAGTGAGGTTGAAGTGTCTACTGCTAAAATTATTTGTGGTGATGTGGCGCCTGATTTCATTGCGTCATTGTGGAGGTAACGAGTTATTTCTTCAACCCTGACGACCAGTTCACCGCGTAGCGCAAACTTTCCAGTTTGCGTCTTTGCTCACCAAACCTGCTGGTCGCAACCATATTACCTGTCAGTCAATTCTATTTCCTCTTCGCTCCGTCCCGCCTTACGACGCAAACCGGAAAGTTTGCGCTAC
>JAYSTY010000180.1:0-3481 GCA_043719385.1 Blastocatellia bacterium
TTCCTGTTTGCCGTAATGTTCGGCAGCTTTCAGCAAACGATGGCGATTATTTCCTGTCGCCAGCAATTCAATTAGCTCGATAATTTCCCGTCGTTCGCGGCGATATTCTGAGAGGTCAATCGCTGCTGCCTGTCCAATTCTACCGCCGGTCAAATGTGCCAGTAATTTTGTGTCAGGGATTGGACGCACAAAATTTTCCGTCAAATATTTTTCCATTTCAGTGACGGTCAGCGGTGCAAATTTCAATTTTTGCGCCCGGGAAAGAATCGTCGGCAGCAAAGCATCAGGACGCGCCGTGAGCAAAATAATCGTTGCGCTGGCGGGTGGTTCTTCCAAAGTTTTGAGCAGGGAGTTCGCGGCTTCTTCGCGCAATTTATCCGCTTCGTCAAGCAGGAAAAATCTTTGCTTTCCCTCACGCGGTCTGACCTGCGCATCAGCAACTAAAGCTCGCGTCTGGGCAATTTTGATGTAATTCCCGTCAGGTTGAATGGTGATGACATCGCTGTATGAATTCGTTTGGATGCGATGACAAGCGGGACATTCATCACAGCTATCGTTTTTTAATTTAGCAGGGTTTTGACAATTAGCGGCTTTGGCTAAGGTGAGTGCGAATTGTCTTTTTCCGACGCCCTCAGGTCCGGCAAAAATCAGGGTCAGCCCCAGCTTGTCGCGTTGCAGCAGGCGCTGCAGAATTTCTTTATTGGCTTGATTACCGATGAGCGAAGCAAATGACATACGGACTGACTATGTCACAGATCAGATGATTCCCTGCAACGCCTCCATCACTGTTTGACGGATTACTTCGATTGAACTGGAGGCCGGAATAATGCGGAAACGTTCGGGTTCCTGCTGTTGAATTGCCAGATAACCCTGGCGGACTTTCTCGTAAAACTCCACTGATTCTTTATCCAAACGGTCTGCCTGTGAACCGGGGGACTCCACTTCGTCCTCGCCACTGCGACGATGGATTCGCTCGATTGCCTGTGCCACATCCAGATCAAAAAGCAATGTCAGATCAGGTTTGAGACCACCGGTTGCCAGTTCGTTGAGTTGTTTAATAAGGGGCAAATTGAAGCCGCGACCGCAGCCCTGATACGCCGTTGTCGCATCATAAAAACGGTCGCTCAAAACTAATTTGCCCGCTTCCAGATTAGGCAAAATGAATTCGCGGACGTGTTGCGCCCGGTCGGCGGCATAAAGCAATAATTCGGCTAATGGCTCGACCTTATGCCGCGACACGTTAAGCAGTGCCGCGCGCACTGTCTTCCCCAGTTCTGTCCCACCCGGTTCACGCGTAGAGACAAACGGAATATTCCGACTGATAAGAATGCGTTCGAGCAGGCGAAGTTGCGTAGTTTTGCCACACCCGTCAATGCCTTCGAACGTAATGAGCTTGCCGCGATTCATTTTGCTAATTGTCCTGGCAGAGCTTTAGCTTTGGCCTTCACCCGTGGGCGCAGCCGGAGCCGTTGCCGCAGGTGGGGCAGTGGATGCTGGCGCATTCCCCGGTTGGTTTCCCTGTTGATATGACCCACCCCCGCCCCCGCCCTGATGTCCATATTGGACAGCGCCACGCGGCACGGAAATTGTAGAAATTGCGTGTTTGAAAATTAATTGTTCGAGGTTGCCGGATTCCAGCACGACTGAGAATTTGTCAAAACTGCGAATCCGTCCGGTGAGTTTTACGCCACCAATCAAATAAATCGTCACATTGATACGGTCACGGCGTAAAGTATTTAAAAATCCATCCTGAACATTTTGAGATGCCTGGGTTTCCATGGTTAGAGCCTCTCTTGTGGAAGTTTGTTAATTCGTTTTTTATTATCCATCAGGGCAACGTTAATCACGTCGGCGTATAGTAACCGAAACGCTATGTTGTGGCTACTAAATATTTTGCAGGTCCGGCGAAAGTCAGGAGTTATGTACGCGGACAAAAGCGCTCTTTGATTTTCCGTCTCCGCCACGCCGAATCATCACTATTTCTGCCAGAATCGCCAGCGCAATTTCTTCGGGAGTTTGCGCTCCGATGTCCAGTCCAATGGGCGCATACACGCGCCGTAAAATTTCATTAGCGACTCCTTCCCGCTTGAGATGAGCGCGAATGGTCGTGGTGCGTCGGCGGCTGCCAATCATGCCAATGTATCGGGCGGGCTGGTTGATGACTTCATTCAGGCAAATCTCATCATGTTTGTGTCCACGCGTAACAATAACCAGATGTGAAGCTGGCGTAATTTTCAGCGTTTGCAAGGCAACAATGAAATCATCCGCAATTACTTTGATTTTTTCGTCGGGAAATCTTGCGCGGGAAGCAAAATCAGCACGATCATCAATAACTGTCACTTGAAAATTGAGGAATAATCCGGCCTGGGCGACCGCCTGTCCGACATGTCCACCACCACAAACGATTAATTCCAGCGGCGGACGTGCAATTTCAAACAGGAGCCTGGTGTCGCTGATAATCCGAGTGACAATTTCCAGGTTTTCATCTGCCATCAGGGGCAGCGCTTGCTCAACTGCCAGATCATCAAATGATTTTTCCAGCCCCAGCGTTCCACCGACAATTGCGCCATCTTCTTCGACCAAAAGCCGTGTCGCATTTTTGGAAGCCTGTCCGGTTACAGGCACGATAGAAATAATCGCCAGCGCATGCCCCCGCGCAAAAGCCTGATGAATTGCCGCCGAAATTTCAGTTGGAGTTGGCCTTACCATACTTCAATCATCACTTCCATTTCGCCGCCGCAAATCATCCCTTCTTCGTCGGGCGACACATCGGGATTATCGCGTAAAGTGAAATGACACAAGCGTGCCTGGCCATCGCTGAGGGCTTCCCGTGCTTCAGCCCAGACATCGGCCTCGACACAACCGCCGCCCACTGTCCCCAGCATTTTCCCGTTTTCATGCACCAGCAATTTGGCTCCGGTACGTTGCGGAGTTGAACCGGAAGTGGTGATGATCGTGGCCACCGCTAATTTTTGTTGCGCCGCCTGCGCCTGAGTAATTTCGTCGTAAACTTCAATTTGCGTTAATAAGCTCATCGCTTGTGCCTCAGATAATTTCTCCGCGCTGCAAAGTGTACAGCACAATTTCCGGCGGGCAAAAAAAGCGCACCGGCGGCCCGACTGTGCCAAGTCCGCGCGTCGTATAAATTTGCATCGTGTCTTTGCGCTGCAATCCCATCACGTAATCGTGACCGAGAATTTTCAGGTGCGGAGCGCCCAGCAACGGAACTCTGATTTGTCCACCGTGCGTATGACCGGAGAGCATAAAATCCGTGTACTGTTCTTTTTCCGCAAACACATCAAGAAAATCAGGGTTGTGCGAAAGCGTGATGCGGGTTTCCTCTTTTGGACAAGCGCGGTAAAGCTCAACCAAATCTGTCTCACCAGTCAATAAATCATCCGTTCCAAACAGCCACAGGTTTTCGCCTTTTTTTTCGAGCCGCTCTTTTTCGTTAATCAGCACAGTGATTCCGGCCTGGCGT
>JAYSTY010000019.1:0-26822 GCA_043719385.1 Blastocatellia bacterium
TGCCAAACCGATCAATCGCTTCGAGGCCGCGTTTGACGTAGGGATGATCGTTGGAATATCCCAGCGTGTGAAACATGAGCAATGAATTCAGCATTGCGGGGATGATGCCCGCCCAATCGCCGGAATGATCCTGGCGTTCAATCACCCAACGCAGCGCTGCGTCAATTCCCTTTTCGCGCCACGGCACAAGACCAATTTTGGCTGCGAATTTCAAGACTTTATCCGCGAGCAAAAAGCATGAACCAACAAATGTCTTATCATTATTTTTGAGTTTGAAATCAGCCTGCGCTTGCGATCCTTCCGTATACAATTCGTCGCACGTGACGCCGCGCTGATAAATGGGTTTCTTATCAATCACAACTAGCAATGGCACAGTCGAAGACCTCGCCCAGCTTGCCATTGAATACACATTGAATGGAAACCACTTCGGCAAGAACATAAACCACGGCGGCAACGTAGGAATTCCTTCCCACGGAAACGCGCCGAATAACGCCAAATGTAATTTTGTGAACACACGCGTTTTCGAGACGCCGCCACGCGCTAAAATAAATTCTCGCGCTTTGACTAAGCGTTCATCGTCTGCGCTGTAACCCGCGAGCTTGAGCGCGAAATATGCCTCAACCGAAGTGCTGATTTCGCCGCCATCACCGTAATACAATTCCCATCCGCCGTGTTCGCGTTGTTCGCGCAACAGGTAACGCGCTGCCTGTTGAATATGGGCTTCGCGGTCGGTGCCAAGAATTTTGTGGAGCATCACAAATTCCGCTGTGAGCGTGACATTGGCTTCGAGTTCCGCCCACCAATAACCTTCGAGTTCCTGTTGTGCCAGCAAATATTCCTGGGCGCGTGAAATCGCAGTGGCAAGGCGTGTTTGGGTAATTTTATTCGTGGTATTTTGAAGAGAGATCATCACTTTATAATTGGCGGGGCGGAGATAGGCGATTTTTTTTGCGCAGACCTATGAGAGGAAAATGAGGCGCGTAAATTTTTTATCCTAAACCAAACATCGTTTCGGCTTCGTCAATCACACGGCGCATTTCTTTGGCCGCCTCCGCCGGTGAATCAGCCTCAGCAATTGCGGCACCGATGATAACCCCGGCCAGCGGAATTTTACGGAGCGCAATCAACTCCGGTAAATCAATTCCACCCGCCAGATAAATTGGTAATTCTATTTCTTCCACCAGGGCTTTAAGCTGCTTCAGATTTTCCGTCTGCGTGGCACGACGCATTTTTATTCCGCGCCGATTCAGGCACAGAGTATCAACTCCAAGCTCGCCTAACTCTTTCGCTCTGGTGATTAAGTCATGGACGCCGAGGCTGTCGGCCATCACCTCGCCATCATATTTTTTGGCGGATTTAACGACGCGCTTGATGACCTCATCGCTGGCACAACCTAAGACTGTGACAATATTTGCTCCGGCGGCAAACGCCAGTTCGGCTATTGGCTCTCCGGCATCTATCACCTTGATGTCAGCTACAATAATTTTGCCGCGAAAACGACGACGCATTTCCCGCACAGCCCGAATTCCTTCGCGGATCAGCAGGGGAGTGCCGACTTCGATTAAATCTACATAACGGCTGGTTTGCGCCGCGATTTCCATTTCCCTGGTGAGATCAGGGTGATCCAGCGCTACTTGCAATTTCATCATTTGCTTGTCCACTGAAGTTTTCTATAAGTCTGAAGAAATTTAACCGGCTAAAAAGTTTTCCACAGAAATTGTGGAAAAAGCTGTGCATAACTAGCGGTTCGGATAATCCAAATTTTGCAAATACTTAACTTATAGCAAATTGCACATTTCTTCGACAATAATGATAAAGTGTTTTTTATCAGCTATTTGAGCTAGTTAGCCTCGTAAAATTCAATAAGAGCAATTAATTAAAACATCTTCAACACTTTTTACACTTAAGCATCTATTTAAGCTGTGGATAATTTCGCCCAAAATTGCTCAAAGTGTTCAATCCTGGCTACCAGGTTTCGCCTTCGTCGTGGATTTGGTCGAGGCGATCAAGGAAATCAGCCTTGACCAGCACGGCGCGTGGCTTGCTGCCGTCTTCGGGGCCAACGATGCCTTCCCGGTGCATCATGTCAATAATGGATGCGGCGCGACCATAACCAATTCGTAACCGCCGTTGCAGCACCGAAGTCGAAGCACGCCCCATTTCGATCACGATACGAACGGCTTCGGAGTATTTTTCATCGCGTTTCATTTCACCGCCCAACTCTTCGCCTTCGACTTCTTTTTCACTCATCACGATCTTCTCATCATAAGCAGGATTGCTTTGCGCACGCGCATGATCGGCAACGCGTTTGCATTCTTTTTCGTCCACATAAGCGCCGTGAACGCGAACCAGGCGCGAGGTTCCCGGCGGCAGAAAAAGCATGTCGCCCTGCCCCAGCAAACCTTCCGCGCCATTGCTGTCAATAATTGTCCGCGAATCCACTTTCGACGAAACGCGGAACGAAATCCGCGAAGGGAAATTAGCTTTAATCAGGCCGGTAATAACATCAACCGAAGGGCGTTGCGTTGCCAGTACCAAATGAATGCCTACGGCACGAGCCATTTGTGCCAGGCGCGTAATGCTTTCTTCGACATCGCGGGCGGCAACCATCATTAAGTCAGCCAATTCGTCAATGATGATAACGATGAAGGGCAGCGGCTTCGGTAATTCGGCGCTATCGGCAGCAATGTTGTGATCAACTGCGGCACACACTTCCTGGTTGTACTGCTCAATATTTCGTACCCCAAAAGCCGCCAGATGTTTATAGCGGTTTTCCATTTCACCCACCGCCCACCGCAGCGAATAGCTGGCGCGTTTCGGATCGGTCACAATCGGCGTCAGGAGATGCGGAATGTCGGCATACAAACCAAGCTCCAGCCGTTTCGGGTCAACCAGAATCATTTTGACTTCATCCGGCGAAGCTTTGTAAAGCAGCGACAAAAGAATTGAATTGAGCGCCACCGACTTCCCTGCTCCGGTCGCACCGGCAATCAATAAATGCGGCATCCGCGCCAGATCAGCAACATAGTTTGAGCCATCAATTGTTTTTCCCAGGGCGAGCGTCAGCTTTGAGCTTGATTCAGCAAACTTCGCTGATTCGAGCACCTCGCGCAAGCGGATCGTTTCGCGTCGTGTGTTGGGAACTTCGATGCCGACAGTAGATTTTCCCGGCAGACGATCAATGCGGATAGATTCGGCCTTCATCCCCAGGCATAAATCATCAACCAGGCCGGTGATCCGACTGTATTTCACGCCTGGATCAGGTTTGAATTCAAACGTCGTCACAACGGGGCCGGGGCTGATTTGTTTGACCTGCCCGGACACATTGAATTCGCGGCATTTTTCCGCAAGCTGGATGGCGCGTTCTTTCAACTCTTCGTCAGCGATTTCAGAACGCGGCGACGGCGGCACAAGCATGTCAGTACTCGGCAATTTATACGCAATTGCCGTGCGTAACGTGCTTTTGACCAGCACTAACGGTTTCGCCTCAATAACTTTTTCTTCGTTGATTTCAGGACGCTTGACCGATGCTGTCGAAACCATTTCCAGGATGCTGCGCTGCCCCTGACTTAATGTCGCCGGATCAGCAGTCTCATTCCAATCATCCGTTTCGGCTTCATCATCAAGCGGATTAGTTAAAGTTTTAGCTGGCCCCGGAGCTTGTGCAGTAACGGCTAATTCATTGGCAGATTTTTCAGTTCCCGGCACAGCTTTATCGCGTGACAAGGCCGCCACAACTGAGGCACGAGCTTTGGAAATGGCAGGAGATAAAACGTCCGTGATGGAAGATTTCCGGCCCTCAATATTTCCTGTTGCCACAAACGTTTCAGGTTTATCATCTTTACCGCCTGGGCGGACAGCTTCTCGTTGCGTGATTTTGATTTCGTCTTTAGCTCGTGTCGCAGCCTCACGCGCCTGCTGATCTTTTTGATTTTGCGCGGCGCTTTCCTGACTCTGAAGCTGACGATTTTGCCACCAGGTTTTCAGGCGCTCATTGATGGTGGCAAACAATCCGGCTTCTCGCTCTTTGTCCGACAGATGCATGACTAAAGCGACCAATGAAAGCGGCGTTGCCATCATCACACCAGTAATTAAACCCAACAGCAAAATGATTGACGCCCCAATTTTATGCAGAAAACTAGCGAGGCCAAAATCTTCCCCGTAAACCAGAATATGACCGACCACGCCGCCCCAGTGAAAAGACGATTGCGTACTTGAATCCAGCACCGCCAGCAATCCGGTCAGAGCCAGCAAAATCACCAGTAACCCCGCCAGCTTGAGCCACGAAATCGGAATGCGCGCATACCGTAACAACCAGTAAGCCAGCGCGAAAAACACGACGGGAACAAATAATCCAACATAACCAAAAAATTGATAAAGCGTACTGGCTGTATTCGCGCCAACCGAGCCAATCCAATTGCTCACCCGCACACGCGGCGAGGCAGCATAAAAATTCGGGTCTTGTCGGTCATAGCTGAGCAGCGCAAACAACAGGAGCAAGCCGACACCCAAACAGCACAGTCCGAAAATTTCGTTGCGCCGCTTGTTCCAGTCTTCGTCTTTACTCTGCTGCTGTTTTTGCGCAGCTTTTTTGGTTACTGCTTTTGCCATAACAAAATTACTACGAGGACAGAAACTTCTTAGTTTCTCTGTTCTCTTTTCGCTAATAAATACTGCTTAATGAATTCGTCCAATTCACCATTCAGAATTCCATCCACATCACTGGTTTCAAATTTAGTGCGGACATCTTTGACCAAACGATACGGTTGCATCACGTAGTTGCGAATTTGCGAACCGAACGAAATATCACGCTTATTTTCTGCCAGCTTGTCAGTCTCGGCCTGTTTTTTGGCGATCTCTAATTCATACAGCTTTGATTTCAAGACGCGCATTGCCACGTCGCGGTTCTGATGTTGTGAACGCTGATTCTGGCAGGTCACGACAATTCCGCTCGGCATGTGAGTAATACGAACCGCTGAATCCGTTGTGTTGATGTGCTGACCGCCAGCGCCTGTCGAGCGATAAGTGTCTACGCGCAAGTCTTTATCAAGAATTTCGATTTCGATGTCATCATCAATTTCGGGCGTGACGAACACCGAAGCGAAGCTGGTTTCGCGGCTGCCACCGGAATTAAAGGGCGAAATTCGGACTAACCGATGAACTCCCGATTCGCCCGCCAACAATCCATAAGCATAATCGCCTTCGATCCGAATCGTCGCCGATTTGATGCCTGCCTCTTCGCCGTATTGTTCATCCAGCAATTCTTTTTTGAAGCCGCGATATTCGCACCAGCGCAAATACATCCGCTCCAGCATCTGTGCCCAGTCCTGCGCATCGGTTCCACCCGCTCCGGCATTGATCGAAACGATAGCATTGCGGGCATCATTTTCACCGCCCAGCAAAGTCTGCGTTTCACTTTCCTCAACATCTTTGGTGAGGGTTGCAATTGTTGTTTTCAACTCTGCCAGCGACGCCTCATCTTCGGCGGCAAAATCAAACAACACACCCACATCATCAATCATCCGAGCCTGATCTTCGGCTCTGGCCATCACTTTTTCCAGGCGCGAGCGAAGTTGCAAAGTCTTTTGCGCTTTTGCCTGCTCGTTCCAGAAATCAGGTGTGGAAACTTGCACTTCAAGCTTAGCTAATTCTGCGCGTTTGCTCTCCGGGTCAAAGAAACCTCCGCAACTCAGCGACGCGCTGTGTTAAGTCGTTATACCTGTCCCGCAATTCCTGTATCGCCACGGAATCAATCATGAAAAAACTCCTGTAAAACTTAGATTTTGCACCTGTACTTTAACATGAAAAGCGCTGGCTGCCGATGCTGAAAAGGAGGCGAGAGAAATAGAACGCAGATGACGCGGATTTGGCAGATAAACGCGGATTAAATACTTTGGGCAAAAATGTGGCGCTTTTCTTTAGCGAGAATCCGCCCAATCGGCGTCATCCGCGTTCCATTAATTCATCACATTGAATCGGTATATTCGCCAAACACCTTACGCATCTCATCAGCAATTTCGCCCAGCGTCGCATACGATTCGACAGCGGTAATAATGTGTGGCATCAAATTTTCGCCTGATTGCGCGGCATTTTTCACCGCTGCCAACGCTTGTTGAGCCGCATCATTATTACGTTCGGCACGGATTTTCTGTACGCGTTGTCGTTGCGACTCTTCCGTCGCCGGATCAATTTTCAAGGTAGGAATCGGGGCTTCTTCGACGACCTGGAATTTATTGACGCCGACTACGATTTCAGTTTTTGCTTCGACGGCTTTTTGATAATCGTAGGCGGCGCGTTCGATTTCGCGTTGCACATAGCCCGCTTCAATCGCGGCGAGCATGCCGCCCATTTCATCAATTTTGTTGATGTATTCAACGGCTCGCGCTTCGATTTCATTGGTCAGATATTCCAGCGCGTAAGAACCGCCGAGCGCGTCTACGATGTCGGCGACACCGGATTCGTGCGCGATGACTTGTTGGGTGCGTAATGCAATTCTTGCTGCGTCTTCGGTTGGCAAACTCAACGCTTCGTCGCGTCCATTGGTGTGCAGCGATTGCGTCCCGCCCAGCACCGCCGCTAACGCCTGAATCGTCGTGCGAATGACATTCACTTCAGGTTGTTGCGCGGTCAACGTAGAGCCTGCCGTTTGCGTGTGAAATCGCAGCATCATTGACTTCGGGTCTTTGGCAGAAAAACGATCTTTCATGATTTTCGCCCACAACCTGCGAGCGGCTCTGAACTTCGCAACCTCTTCCAAAAAATTGTTGTGCGAATTAAAAAAGAACGCGAGGCGTGGCGCAAAATTATCAATCTCCAAACCCGCATCAAGCGCAGCCTGCACATAACAAATTCCGTCTGCCAGCGTGAAGGCAACTTCCTGCACAGCGGTCGAACCAGCTTCGCGGATGTGATAGCCGCTGATCGAAATTGTGTTCCAGTTCGGCACGGATTGTGCGCAATACGCAAAAATATCGGTGATGATTCTGAGCGAAGGTTTAGGTGGATAAATGTACGTCCCACGTGCGATGTACTCTTTCAAAATGTCGTTTTGAATTGTGCCGTTCAGCTTGTCCGGCGCGACACCCTGCTTCTTTCCGACCGCAATATACAACGCCAATAAAATCGAAGCCGTAGCGTTAATTGTCATCGAAGTCGAAACTTTATCCAGTGGAATGTCATCGAACAATTGTTCCATATCCGCCAGCGAATCAATCGCGACACCAACCTTGCCGACTTCGCCAAGCGACATTGCATGATCGCTGTCGTAACCAATCTGCGTCGGCAAATCAAACGCTACGGATAACCCCGTCGTGCCCTGCGAGAGCAAATATTTGTAGCGTTCATTGGATTCCTTCGCCGTAGAAAATCCCGCGTATTGCCGCATCGTCCACAGCCGCGAACGATACATCGTTTCGTAGACGCCGCGCGTAAATGGATACTGCCCCGGCTTGCCAGGATCGGCGTCGTTGAGGTCTTCGGAGGTGTATTCGTTTTTTAGTTCGATGCCTGATGACGTAGTGTTTTTCATAAATCGGTTCCCGCCATTTTCTTAAATCGCGCAACTGCGTTTATTAATTTTTGGTTGGGCTTTGGAGGCGCAGATAATATCGCAAGAAAAAGTTTACTATCGCGTGGTGAAAGATATATTTCGGTCGGAAATGTATTTGTCACCCGATATTCGGTCTGAGATTTATTGCTGCGCTTGCTAACAGGCGGTCGAGCTATTGTTAGGTTTTTTGCCATAAAAATACCTATTTATCCCGTCTTTTCGCTTTCAAGCCAATAAGTTTGTTTGTGATGTAACTTTTCAAACTGCCGGAGCCGAGATTGTGCTTCGCGTTCCCAAACAAATTTTTTAATTAGTTCTTTGTAACCATTATCGTCTTGTCGTCAGAGAGTCCACACGTAATTACTCTTCGGAAAATGTTTGATCAATGTCTCGTCATCTGAAGCAAGCTGCCACAAATCTTTTATGGGTAACGATAAATGGTCAAGAATATGTTCCATCTCAGGGCTGTCGGCGCAGACATAAAGAAAATCTTTCGAGAGAAGAAACTCAAGGATAATTCGAAGGCCACAAGTATATTCCAAGCCCCTGTAAAGTGTCGGACCGGGAACAGCTAAAGGATCGCTTGATTCTTGATGTGCAGAGCCATATACGTTTTCAATTTCAGGCAATGAAACTCTGAAAGAGAGAATCGTAATATCAAGAACAGCCGCTGGCAGATCAAGTCGTTTAGGAAATTCTTCTTTCATTTCTGTTTAGGGTTAAAGGCAAAAATATTACGATTGTTTTAATCCCAATAATCTTTACGAAAATGATGATAGCCCCAAGCAAGTAATAGTGCGATTACCGAAGAGCAAATGACAACAGTTAATGTCGCATTATTAAAGGCCTCAGTCGGATTACACGCACAAGCCGTTTGTGGTTTCTTAGGCAAATAAACAACCGGAATTTCTGTCCCTAAATCACTGAGGTTACTATTTGATTCGTAAAGGTTATCAGCATATTGAATAACATAACGATCATTGCCTACCCAATATTCAACTTGATAATTGCTGGCACTGATAAATTTTCCACTCACCGAAACACCATAGTTTTTAAGTTGATAATATTTAAGCCAATTGCCAGTTAATGCCCATACAGTTGCTAGCAAGGAAAAAGAAAGCAAATAAAAAGTCAGGTAAATCTTCACTCTCTGGCTGCTATATTGCCTCTTCGTTCTCATAAAAAATCAGTGTAAACCTGTTTTTCTCAGTGTCATCCGTGGCTAATTTCTCTTCACATTGCATGCCGATGCGGGTCGCTATCCGCTAATCTCAAATTGTCAGGCCATTCCAATTCTATACCGCGTACAATCAATCGTTGCTGAAAATCTGCTAAATGATTTTGGCGCACAAAACGCGGCACAGCTTTTTTTTCTAAACAATATGCCGCCAATGTTCCCGCGACTTCACCAATGTTCCATTCAACCGGATGCAACCGATAACAACCATTCGTTATATGCGTCGTCCCGATGTTTTTGCACGCAGGCAAAAGATTTTCGAGCCGCTGCGGAATCAGTGCGCCGAGCGGAATTTGAAACGGCAAGGACTCCACATCAAGATAATTGTCTCCGCCCGTTGAAGGGTGGAGGTCAATGCGATAATAACCAATGCCTGCCGAGTCAAAATATTTTTCGCCGTAAATTTGCTGTGGTTGCAACGCTGCCGAAACGTGCTGCTCCAGGATTGTTGTTTCCGCTTTAATGCGGCGTGATTCGCGGATGTACGGCATCTTCGCCAAACCATCTGACGAACCTGTGATGTCACCGCGTAAACGCAATCCCTTCCAACCCAAACCACCATCAGGACGCGGCGCTTCAGTTTGTAACCAGTACATCAGCGACAAGCTTTGTTCACGTGCAACTTCAAGATGAAAAATTCTTTCGCCCTCGCTGCAATTACAAATATCGCCCAGCAAATAATCTGTCTGCGGCCAGTTCACCAGACAAATGTCCGAAGCATAAAAGCCCGCTGAATATTGGCTGCGATCAAGCATACGGCGATAGCTCCACAAGCCGGAAAACGCCTTACCCGATTCGTTGTGCGGATCGAAATGATAAGTCAGTGGCGTCATCAAACGCGGATGCGTGATCGTCCACGACAACAATTTTCCCGGCCATTGCGGACGCAGTTGCGGCACAAAATCGCGCCAGAATTCATAGCGGTTCGGCCTTTCAATCGTGTGGTCTTCGCCTGCTCGATGATCCAGCGCAAAGCAAATTGAAAACGCCTGTGAGTTGTTTGGCTGCGGCTTCGGCTTCGCATTCGGCTCGCCGGTTTGCGCCTGTGATTCTGCGCCTGTGATGTATTCGCAATTGGTGAGCGGCAGCAAATCGCCGAGTTCCGTAGCGTCAAGAAAAAAGTTCGCTGTGATTGTAATTTTGTCGCCGCTACGCTCAGACAGCATTGTCACTGCACTAACTTTATCGTTGCTAACGTCAGCCTGAACTGGTCGGCATTCCAGTAAAATCTTGAGCTGACCATTACTTACAAATGGCGCAAGCATTTCTTCCAGTACCGCCAATGCGATACGTGGTTCGTGACAAAGCGGCGAAACCCAGCCATTGCCGGGATTTAAAAAATCTTTATTTTTTGCCTCACTGAGCAGTGGATAATTGCGGCGATAATAATCACGGACACGATTTCTGAATTGCCGATAAGTAGCCGTGCAGCCAAATTGCTCAATCCATCCGTGTTCATCAGGCGGCACGGCTTGCGAGGTGAATTGCCCGCCGATCCAATCGGATTCTTCGGTCATAATCACTTTGCATCCGGCCTGCGCCGCAGCCAGAGCCGCCGCGCAACCGCCCACACCGCCACCCACAATTAATATTTGTGTTTCCATCGTAAAAATATTCCGCCTGCTAAAGTCTTCGGATTCTAGCACGCAGTCAGGAATGCAGCTATAATCGCGCCGAATGGATAACTATCTGGAAAAATTGCTCACGGAATTGGGCGTCGTGATCGAAGAAGCAATTCAGGATTCTGAAGCTGTGAACAAAGTGATGGAACGGATTCACGCGACAGGCAATGAAGTGTTCCTGGCGGTTGAGGCGACGATTTCAGTGCGGGAACAGCCGCCACAGGAATCGCTGCCATTTCGTGAAATTCCGATTGAAGACAGAATCAAAGAAATTAGTCAGGAAGACCGTCAGTTTTTGCGTAATTTGAAAATCAAGTTTGATCACGATGAATAATTTTCGCCCTGTTGAAGAGCGAAACAATTCTTTATCCGTACAACTAATAATTTCCTAATCTCAGAATAATTTCAGGAGTCGCTTATGCCCCGTTTTACACTTAAAATCCTGCTCCCCATCTGCTGTTCCGTTATTTTTTCCCCGGCCTGTACTGATGCCAGGCGGTTGCTGGAGGACAAGACCGCGAGCAGGCCAAAAGCATCCGCAGTAAAAGAAATACAAATTTCTCCGCCCAAAGAACTGACTTCTCCATCGGTCTCACCAACAACTGCGACCAGCACAAAACCGGCTCCGCTCGCTTCGTCATTCAAAGGTGATATTGCTGGCAAAAATGGCAGAGAAAAGCTTTATAATTTCCTGGAAAAGAACGACAAAAAAACTGTCAGGCTTGATGTCCTGCTGTCTGATGAACAACTGCAACAACTCGATGACGTAGACAAAGGCAAGCGCTGGTATTTCGATCTGGCCTATCCCGACAAAGATGGATTCAACACAGGTGGCGAATTGTTAATTGATATTTCCAAAGGCAAAACCGGCTTGAAGTTAGACGGTAATCATTTGCAGGGACAAATCAAAATCACTGGCTGGAACGGCCCGCATCAGGGCTTGATGAGCATCAGCGCCAAACCCGTGAATGCAATGGATGAGCAAAAGTTACCCGGCAACAGTAAAGCTGCCCCAACGCCAGTCGTGAAAAATCAGGCTGTTACAAAATCGCGCCCCGCAATTTAATTGGAAGCGCGGAGCGTTTGGAGTGCGGCGGCTGGACGCCGCTTTTGTTTTCGCTGGTGGAGCTTCAAGGTCAACCCGCCACCGCACAGGCACGAACGCAAAGCTGCGCCGAGTCGCAGCACTCCAAACGCTCCGCGCTTTGCAGAGTCTTTAATTTTTTTGAATAGTTGGGATAACTGCCCAACACTTGAATACTATGACTATCAACGCTGTCTGGATTTTAATTGGTGTACTGGCGATTTATGCCATCGCGTATCGTTATTACAGTGCTTTCATCGCCGCCAAAGTTTTAGCCTTAGATGATTCGCGCATCACTCCGGCGCATCGGCTCAACGATGGCAAAGATTACACGCCGACAAATAAATACGTTTTGTGGGGACATCATTTCGCCGCCATCAGCGGCCCCGGCCCGTTAATTGGCCCTGTGCTCGCGGCGCAATTCGGATTTTTGCCCGGCCTGTTGTGGATGGTCATTGGCGTCGTCCTCGCCGGAGCCGTGCATGATTTTGTCATTTTGTTCGCTTCGATTCGGCACGACGGGCAATCTTTAGCCGTGATCGCCCGCCGTGAAATTGATCGCGTCACTGGCGGCGTAGCGACGTTTGCGATTTTGCTGATTGTCGTTGTCGCGCTCGCGGGCATTGGCGTTGCCGTCGTCAATGCGCTCAGCGACAGCCCGTGGGGAATGTTCACAATTGCGATGACAATCCCGATTGCGCTGCTGATGGGCATGTACATTTTCAAATGGCGCGGCGGCACTGAACGTGGCATCACTGAAGGCACAATTATCGGCGTCGCGTTGCTGATTTTCGCTGTCGTCTTTGGCAAAGTCGTCCAGGATTCTTCCTACGCTGAATATTTTCGCTTAAGCAAAAACAGCATTGTGATTGCGCTGGCGATCTACGGATTTGTCGCTTCGGTATTACCTGTTTGGTTGTTACTGTGTCCGCGTGATTATCTCAGTTCGTACATGAAAATTGGTTCGATAGCGATGTTCGCGCTTGGAATTATTTTGGTACAGCCAACGCTCAAAATGCCTGCGACGACAATTTTTGTGCATGGTGGCGGGCCGATTGTGCCTGGCAAAGTTTTTCCATTTGTCTTCATCACGATTGCGTGCGGAGCGATTTCCGGCTTTCACGGTTTGGTCAGTTCCGGCACGACACCAAAGATGATTGAGAAAGAAAGTCACGCCCGCCCGATTGGTTATGGCGCGATGTTGTGCGAATCCATTGTCGGTGTGATGGCGTTGATTGCGGCGTCTTCAATGTTCCCGCACGATTATTTTCAGATCAATATTAAGGTCGAGGATTTCGCTAAATTTGATGGGCTGTTGCAAGGCATGGGATTCACTGTCTCCAACCTCGCGGATTTAACCAAAGCCGTGGGCGAAGAAACCTTAGCTGGTCGCGCAGGTGGCGCGGTGAGTTTGGCCGTCGGGATGGCGCAAATCTTTTCTGGCATTCCGGGCATGTCAGGGTTGATGAGCTACTGGTATCACTTCGTCATCATGTTTGAAGCGTTGTTTATTTTGACGACGCTGGATGCTGGCACACGCGTCGCCAGATTTTTAGTCCAGGAAACAATTGGCCTGGCTTACAAACCATTCGCACGGACAGATTCAGTTTTGGGCGCAGTTGTCGCCAGCGCTTTGGTAGTTTTTAGCTGGGGCTATTTTATCTGGACCGGTTCAATCCAAACGATCTGGCCTTTGTTTGGCATGGCAAATCAGATGCTGGCCTGTGTCGCGCTGTGCGTCGCCACGACGATGCTCGTCAATGCTGGCAAACTAAAATATGCGTGGGTGACTTTTGTACCGATGGTATTTATTGCCGTGATTGAAATGACCGCCGGCTATCAAAACATTCAGATTAATTACTTGCCGCTCACGGAAATTCCGGCGAAGAGCTTCAATGCCTGGCTCAGCATTGCCATTGTCGTAGCCCTGATGATTGGTTTGACAATTGTCATCATCGGTTCGGCGCGTAAATGGTATCGCGTAGTGGTAAAGCATGAACTGCAGCAATCGGTAATGACGGCGGAGGCAACGACTTAATTTCTTTTTGCCGGAACTGACAGATGTCTCATCCCGTATAAGCTTGCGCCTGACAGATATTATTTCCCAGGGAGCCTTTTATGTTTTGTCCAAATTGTGCGACGCAAACAAATGACGAAGTGAAATTTTGCCGGAAATGCGGGGCGAATTTACGCGCCGTGCAGGAAGTGCTGACCGGCGGTCGTCCCAAGTCCATTGACTGGGACAAAACCTGGGTCAGAGAAATGTTGATGAGCCAGGAAGAACGCGAACGACGCCAGGGCAAAACTCCCGAAGTTAAACGCCTGGAAGAAATCAAAGGCGGCGTGATTACCGCAGCGGCTGGCTTGGGCGCAATGATATTTCTCTATTTTTTACTGGGAGCGGTCGCGGCAAATGAACCAGCCAAAGATGCCATGATAATTAGCAAAGTCTGGCTGGCTGGACTTGTTCCCTTCATGGTCGGTTTGGCAATTCTTTTCAATGGATTCTTTGTCAGCAAACAAATTGTCAAACTTAAGCAGCAAAAACAAGACCGGCTACAAAACCTGACAGCGCCCAATCTCGCCGCCACCAGTACAAATCCTTTGCCGGAAGCCGAGACGCCGACGCTTCCGAATTATAGCGTCACTGAGCCAACCACCTATCGTTTGCCGCAACCGCCAAATAGAGAAAGACAGTAGCCGCATTTTTAATTCGGGCTAATTCGTGTAAATTCAAGGCTAATATTTCTGGAGGATTCCCCAAAGTATGTTTTGTACTTCCTGTGGTGAAAATGGTCGTGAAGATGCACAGTTCTGTCGCAAATGCGGAGCGGCGCTTGCTAATCCATTAGCGCACCCACCTTCGATCACAGAAGCTCCAACCGCTCCGTTACCAACCTCTGCGTCAGACTATTATTCACCTTTGAGCGAGCAGCAAAATAATCCGCCCAACTATACAGCGTATTTAAGCCCCAATGCGCAGGCACAAAATCCGCTGGCGAATCCCAGCTACGCGGATTACCGACCGCCCTTGCCAAATTCCGCCAGTGGCCGTGCGACTGCTTCGTTAGTAATCAGTATTATTTCCTTATTCACTTGTACGTTGCTTAGTGTTCTGGGAATGATTCTGGGCAAGATGGAAATGAACGACATCAAAAATGGACGTGCGCCGCAGGCGGGCATGGGTTATGCCAAAGCGGGGTTTTGGATTGGTGCAATTATTACGGGGCTGCAGGCGTTGGGAATAGTGATTGGGGTTTTTGTGCTTTTCTTTTCGTTGCTCTTTGGCGCAAATTAAATGGAAGCTGAATTGCCAAAACAGACGCTGGAATATTCGCACCGCGATCAGGCGCAATACATCGCACTGTCCTGCCTTGCAAGTCTTGTGTTAATTACTGCACGCGTTTTACAACCGTCAGCCAACGGCTTCGGGACGCATCAACAGCTTGGTTTGCCGCCGTGTTTTTTCTTAAAGCTGACCGGCATTCCCTGCCCTGGTTGCGGCTTGACGACGAGTTTTGCGCATACCGTCAGATTTCATTTTTATGCAGCATTCATCACGCAACCATTTGGCCTGATCGCCTGCCTCATCACTGTTGCGCTAATTCCGGTGTGTTGGTTACTTATGTATCGTCGTGTCCCCTGGCTAAAAGCACTGACAATGCGCGGCTCGGATGTTTTTCTTTATGTGATGATCGTGCTGTTTCTCGCGGGCTGGGGTTATAAGGTTTTTGCGATGTGGTAAAAATTTTGATGAATCGCTGAACCAAAACAAAATAAAACAAGTACTTGAATGCGGTCTCTCTATCGCGGATAATGGCTCGCTCTAATTCCTGGGCGGCAGTTTTAAGGAGGCTCGTTATTATTAAGTTCAAGTATCCCGCTTTTAAATTCGCAATTTTACTTTTCCTTTTCTCTCTTCCCGCATTCGCCAAACCGCAATGGCAACAAACAACGCTTAAAAATGGTTTGCAGGTAATCGTAACCGAAAATCATTCGGTTCCGCTCGTGACCATTGAACTGGCAGTGAAAAACGGTTCTTACACCGAACCGCCCGAATTCAACGGCTTGTCACATTTGTACGAACACATGTTTTTCAAGTCGAACGAGAAATCCAAAACAGAAGGATATTCCGACGGCGCTGGCGAACTGGCAATTTTTCGTAATGCCACGACCCGCGAAGAAGTAGTCAATTATTACGCCACTGCCGTCAAAACCAGCCTGCGTCCGGCGATGATAATTATGCGCGATGCGCTGCGGTATCCACTCTTTGATAAGCAGGAGCTGGATCAGGAAATCCAGATCGTGCTGGATGAATTTTCGCGCAACGAAGCGAATCCCTTTTATTTTCTGAATCACGCAATTGATGAAAAGATGTGGTGGAAATATCCTTCGCGCAAAAATCCGCTGGGTGTGCGCTCTGTCATTGAAACAAGTACGCCGGAAAAGATGCGCACGATTCAAAGCAAATTTTACTTACCCAACAATACTGCGTTGATTGTCGCTGGGGATGTCAACACACAGGAGATTTTCAGGATGGCACAGGAGATGTACGGCGATTGGGCGGCAGGGGAAAACCCCTTTATCAAAAACCCGCTCGTCACACATCCGCCTATGCCAAAGGATGATGCAGTCATCGTGACGAAGCCCGTGCAGGCGGCGACGATGATTATTGGCTTTCATGGCCCTTCGACCGACACCGATGCAGCGTCCACTTACGCCGCCGATGTTTTCTCTTTCGCCCTGCGCCAACAGGATTCAAAATTCTACAAAAACCTGGTTGATAGCGGGTTGATGACTGGCGTGTCTTTGGGTTACCTGACGCAGCGTAATGTCGGGCCAATCCAGTTCATTGCACAAACCACACCGGACAAACTCAAGGCTTCTGTCAAAGCCGTAAATATTGAACTGGCGAAGCTGGATGCGCCTGATTATCTGACCGATGAACAGCTTGAAAGCGCCAAGACTTTGCTGGAATCGAACGAGATTTTTGGACGGGAAAAACCGTCGGAATACGCGCATACTGTCAGCTTTTGGTGGGCCAGTTCCGGGTTGGATTATTATGCCAATTACATTGAAAATTGCCGCAAAGTAACCAAAGCCGATATTCAAAAATATGTGCGCAAATATATCAAAGGCCAAAAACGTGTCGTCGGCGTTTTGCTTTCTGATGAAGAGAAAAAACGAATCGGATTAACCGAACAGGATTTATTGGTGAAGTAATCAAATGAATTTTAAAGCTCAATTTTTATCGCTCAAATCTCAAATCTCAAATCTCAAATTTATCTTCGCGCTTTGCCTCCTGATTCCAGGCCTGGCGATTGCGCAGTCTGCCGCACCTGCGCCCAGTTTGACGCCGCAAACAGCGGCTGACACAACCTCTGATTTCACGACTGCCAACGGACTGAAAGTTATTGTGCGCCGCGTCAGCGCCAACGAAGTCGTAGCGGCGCGCGTCTATTTCAAAGGCGGTTCGCGTAACATCAACGAGAAAAATGCCGGGATCGAAAACCTGATGTGGGAAACGGCGCAACTCGGCACTAAAAATTACACCAAGAGCCAGATCAATCGTGAAAAAGACCGCATCGGCACGGTCATCAGCACGGGTGGCGGTTATGATTTCAGCACCGTTGCTACGTTATGTGTGCGGCAACAATTTGAACGCACCTGGAATCTGCTGGCGGATATTGTGTTGAATCCGACCTTTGATGAAAAAGAAATCACGCTCGAACGCAACAAGATGCTCAACGGTTTGAAGCAGGAAGGCGACGACCCGGAAAATTACGTAACCTCGCTGAGCGATCAAATGCTTTACGCGTCACACCCGTATCACAATCGCCCATTCGGCACAATTGCCACCATTAGCAAACTCACGGCGGCTGACCTGAAGGCTTATCATGCCACGCAGCTAATGACTTCGCGGATGCTGGTCGTCGTTGTCGGTAACGTCACTGTTGAGGAAGTCAAACGCAAAATCGAAGCGAGTTTTGGCAAGCTACCAAAAGGCGATTACAAACCCGAACCGCCACCGGTTTTCAAAGATGTAGACAAACCTAATCTGAAAATTGTCGAGCGCAGTGTCTCCACCAATTACATTCGGGCGACGTTTGCTTCACCTGCCATCGGTGATCCTGACTATGCGGCAATGATGGTCGCGCAGAGCATTCTCAATCAGCAGTTTTATTACGAAGTCCGTGTGCGCCGTAATCTTTCTTACGCGCCAAATATTGATTTATTGACGCAGGGTACGAATACTGGCTTCATCTCTGTCAGTACGCCAAAACCAAACGAAGCCATCAAGGTGATGTTTGATCAAATCGAAATGGTGCAGCGCAACATCCTGCGCTCCGAAGCGTTGCCGGAATTTATCACCGGATTCCTGACGACTTATTATCGCAACCTCGAAACCAACGATTCCCAGGCGGCACGTTTGGGCGAATACGAATTGCTGGCAGGTGACTGGCGCAAAGCCCTCAAGTGGCTCGACGCCGTGGCCAAAGTCACTCCTGAAGACATCAATCGCGTCGCTAACAAATATCTCAGAAATTTTCAATTTGCTGTGGCCGGTGAAGCGAAGAATTTTGACCGTGAGTTATTTTTGTCGAAATAAGTACAGCGGGCTGCCAGCCCGCGTTCGAGGTTGATGGAAGATAGTTGTTCTGAAACATGCAGAAGCCTGTAGCCGCAACCGACGGGCTGGTCGCAGACTCAGCACTTCCCGCTATTTCGCTTTCTCAAACACAATAAAATGCTGAAGCGGTAAGAAGTTTTTCGTCTCTTTCCAAACCAATCCCACTGCTTCCATTTCCTTGCGAGCCTGAGCGACTGTCATTTTATGAACTTTTTTGATGGGCACGGTCGGGTCTTCGCCACGATATTCAATCAATACGACACGCCCGCCGGGTTTGAGGCTTTTGACGATGCTCTGCATCATTTCCAGCGGATAAGAAAACTCGTGATAGGCATCAACCATAAATGCCAAATCTACTGCTTCCGCAGGCAATTTTGTATCGCTCTCCGTTCCCTGCACGGTTATGACATTATCAGCCTGCGCCGCTTTTTTCCGCGCTTCTATCATCGCTAACATTTCCGGCTGAATGTCGACGGCAAAAACTTTGCCCTGTTTTACCACCGGACTCAGGCGAAAAGTAAAATAGCCCGTGCCAGCGCCGATGTCTGCGACTACATCAGTCGGTTTAAGCTTGAAGTTTTTGACCACAATATCAGGTTTTTCAGTTTCGATGCGGTCTGTGCGCTCCAGCCAGTCCGCCGCCAAATGCCCCATCACATGCGCGATTTCGCGTCCCTGATAGAATTTCCCAATGCCATCAGGATCGTGTTTGGCACGTTGTTCGTAGGTGGTTTGCTGAACCGGAGCAGGGGTTTGGATTGCCAGACAGACCGTCAGCAACAAGAGCGCAGATAAAATCAGGAAACAGAGTTTAGTCATAATAAATTTCGTGGGTTGACAGGTTTCAGTAAGGACATTACCATAACAATTCGTTTTTTGAGGCTAGGTAGCTCAGTTGGTAGAGCAGCGGATTGAAAATCCGCGTGTCGGGGGTTCAAGTCCCTCCCTGGCCACCATTTTTTCAAAAACATACGGACACCAATATGGTGTCCGTATGTTTTTGAGTAACTATGTGAGTCACTACAGTCATCTTTTTATTTTATATTGCATATTTTTACAGTAAGCAAAACTTTTAGCACGTCATCTTTTCCAGCCGTTTTTTTCTCTTTTCCCAATCAGGCATGACGCGATTCAGCAACGCATAAAACTCTTTGCCGTGATGCGGGTATCGAACATGGCAAAGCTCATGCATCACAACGTAATCAATGGGCTTTGTTTACCTCTTCAATTTGTTCGAGCGCAATGTTAATAACTTCGCCAATGTTGGCATCGTTACGTTTGGCATAAATCGTCGCGAAGTCACAGCCCGAAGGCATAATGAAGCGTTCGCGGCTCATCCGCCGTTGCACTCGTTCTTCATCGCCGTTGTATTCCGTGCGATATTGTTCCTGCTTATCTTGCCAGACATCACTCAAATATTTGAGGAAGAGAAAAACAAGGATGTAGTTTTTGTAATCGCTGGGATCAGCTACGCCGCGAAACGTGTCGCAGGCTTTTTCCAGCCGCAAGCGCCGCAAATAAGGCAACGGGCAACATCCCTTTTCCGCTTTAAAACGACGTTGCATTTGGCGGTTGCTTAACTCGACCGCCGCTCCCAATTCAGGCACTTGCCATTGATAGGCCAGATTTTCCGCCAGCACTAGAACCATCTTTTTTATGCACGGGTCAGGATTGTGGGTTGTGGGACGCACTTCGGCAAGTGCGAGAAAATTTGTTGGATTCATGGATACTCCTACCTTGAAGGGCGATCACAGACACACAAGCGCTGTCGCCCAAATGAGGGTTAATTCAGGTAGTGGCGCGGGCTGAAGTGTCGAGCTATTGGCAGAGGACCCAACACACGGCAAGGCATCACCAATCATTAGTCATTGCTTACCGCTCCCAATGAACGGCAAGGCAGAGTAGCAAGGGAAAATTGCGTGCTACGGAGTCGGAGCTTAAAAAAACGTTGGGAGAGAAGGCAAGCGGCGGGAGATTAATTTCCCTGGGTACGCAGGCATCCTGCCTGCGAAAAGCGCGTGCAGCGTCGCGTTGCTGCTGGCGGGAGACAACAGTGGCTTTGCTAATATTTTCCTGCGCACGGAGCAGCGGCATTGCCGCGCTCACCGCTCGCAGGCAGGCTGTCTGCGTACCCAGGCGGTTTTCAAAAGGCTTGTTAACCAAATAACCCAAAAAATCGTTTGCGCTTTTTGAGCTGATCGGGATTTTCACTTTCTTCGCGGCGGGATTTGGATGGGGAGGGCGGGCGAAATTCTCCGACCTGATACACTTTGCGCGCGGGTAATTCGACGGCGGATAAAACTCCGGTCATGTAAGCTCCGGTATCAACAGCAATCAAATCTTCGCGTTGCCAGACTTGTCCCCATTCGCCGAACATTTGTCCGACAATGGTGTGACCGAAAACTACCAGCTTGCCATCGTATTCGTTGAAGAAGCGCCGATTGCGGCCCCACATCAGTTCTATGCTGTCAGGCGAAAAGCTGGGATGAAGAAATGAACCGTCCGTCATTTTAGGCAGGCTGGCGTGGACATAAATTGCGTGATCGTCTTCGTACCAGACAGGGAGGGCGTCGAGAAATTCTACATGTTCGTGCGGAATATTTACGTTACCATCCGGGTCAGTATAACTTTTCAGGCACTCAATGCCGCCGGTTTTGAGCCAGCCATCGGCGGCTTCGGCGTGCGGACGAATCACTGCATTTATCATCATGACTTCGTGATTGCCTTTCAGAATGACCACTGTGTCCGGGGCTTCCTGTTTGATTTGCATCGCACGCTCAACGACGCCACGTGAATCTTCGCCACGATCAACCAGGTCACCAATCAAAACCAGAAAATCCTCGTGCGGTTTGTAATTCATTTCAACCAGAAGCTGATTGAATAATTCCAACTTTCCGTGAATGTCGCCGACAGCCAGTGTTCTCATAACGCTCGTACCTAATGCCCTTTGCAAAGAAGCAGCAAAAAGCTATCATTCAATGCTTCAGTCAGTATTGTAAACTATTGAAACGAAATTAACTGTCCCGAATGTCTTCAATTCTAACATTAGCCAATTTTCTGACGATCCTGCGCCTGATCCTGATTCCGGTTTTTGTCACTGCGCTCTATTATAAAAACTTTGGCTATGCGTTGGCAATTTTCTTTGCGAGCGCTGTGACGGATGGGTTGGACGGCTTAGCGGCGCGCGCCCTGAACCAGAAAACACAACTGGGCGCAATTCTTGATCCCATCGCGGATAAGCTGTTGCTGGTCACAGCCTTTGTTGTTTGCTCACAAAAAAGATTCACCCTGCTTGATCCGATTCCCTTCTGGCTCACAGCCGCCGCCATCAGCCGCGATATTTTTATTGTCGTTGGGGCGTTGATTATCAATATGATCACGGGCTTCACGGGCTTTCGCCCTTCAATGCCAGGGAAAATCAGCACCGTTGTGCAATTAGGCGCAGTGACCATTTTTTTGGCGGCTAACGCGATTGGGTGTTGTGCTTCTTATTTGAATTGGATTTATTATCTGACTTTTGCGGTCACGGTTTTCTCCGGCTTGCATTACGTTTTTCATGCAAATCAACTGATGAACGAAAATCAGAAGCCGGATTCTTCTTTATGAGAGAGCAGGAACACTTAAATTTATATCCGCGAAATAATGGCCCGCTGGAATGGATGCGCTGGATTCCGGCGGCGCTGGTTGTCGTAATGATTCTGATCGGAATCGTGATTGGTGGTCGAGTAATTCTGGTTCCATTACTTAGTTCGTTCGCGCTGGCCTATATGCTGGAGCCGTTGGTTGAATTGTTTGAGCGGCGTGGCTGGGCACGAACGGCGGCAGTGCTGGCGACACTGGCGGCAGCAGTTATTATTCTGATCTTAGCTCTGATTTTTGTGCTGCCAGGCCTGTGGTCGCAACTGGTCAAATCTTATGAACAATTGCCGAACGCGCTGGAAGCCGGACATCGCGTCATTGATCCACTGATTCTCAAACTGAAAACCGCCAGCCCACCGACATATGAATTTGTGGAGTCGTTAATTCAAAAATATCGCACGCCAGAACAACAGGCGGAAATGGGGGCAACGATTGGTAAGTGGTTACAGGGCGGATTGCTGAAGCTGGTCACGGCAACTTCTTCGCTGTTCGATTTGTTGCTCATTCCATTTTTCGTTTTTTATCTGTTGAGCGATTACCGAAAAATGCAGGTGCGCATTGAAAGCTGGATTCCACCACGTCACCAGACAAACGCGATCAGGCTCTTTGACCAAATCAATAAAGTGCTGTCAGCTTACGTGCGCAATCAATTGCTCATCGCATTTTTAATGGGCATCCTGTACGCGTTTGGGTTTGCAACTTTACGGGTGCCGCTGGCCCTGACGCTGGGATTAATTTCCGGCCTGCTCAATTTTATTCCTTATCTGGGAACTCTGACCGGGCTGGTGCTGGCAGTTTCTTTCACTGCGCTTGATGGAGCAGGGCCAGGGCGACTGGTCGGAATTTTAGTCATATTTATCATTGTGCAGTGCATCGAAGGATATTATTTAACGCCAAAATTGCTGGGTGAAAAATTGAATCTGCATCCATTAGTTGTGCTGGTGGCTTTAGTTATTGGCGGCAACCTGTTTGGAGTGCTGGGAATTATCCTCGCGGTTCCGGTCATTGCCGCCGCCAAAGTCATCCTGAAATTTCTGGAAGAAGACGTTTATCGTCAATCAGATTTTTATCAAAAACAAAGCCTGACAGCACTGACAATTCAGGATCAAATCCCAATTATTTCGCTAAAACCTGAAAATCTTTCCCTTAATTTGCCCAAATCAGAGCCTGAAAAATCCAACAAGCCTAATGTTAAGTGAGGCTTAGCCAGCACACGCACCGTCAATCAAAAAACTTGACAACAACACACTCAAGCTTTATACTCCGCCTGTTTTATCGAACAGTTTAAGAGTGCTATTTATACAATTTTCACGCAGATAATGCGCAAGGTCAGGCAGCCTGCCTGATAAAATGGAGGAGCAATGAGCAAAGTTATTGGTATTGATTTAGGTACGACAAACTCAGTCGTCGCCATTATGGAAGGTGGCGAGCCTATTGTTTTGACAAATTCTGAAGGCGGACGCACGACGCCCTCAGTCGTCGGTTTTACGAAAGACGGAAACCGCCTGGTCGGTCAGGTTGCCAAACGTCAGGCTGTGACCAACCCTGAAAACACAGTTTATTCAATCAAACGTTTTATGGGGCGTCGTTACAACGAAGTGACGGAAGAAATTAAACAAGTTCCCTATAAAATTATTCAAGCTTCAAATGGTGATGTCCGTGTGAATGCGGCGGACAAAGATTATTCGCCACCCGAAGTTTCGGCGATGATCCTGCAAAAATTGAAGCAGGCGGCTGAGGACTATCTTGGTCAGAAAGTCACCCAGGCGGTCATCACTGTTCCCGCTTATTTCAACGACGCACAACGTCAGGCGACCAAAGATGCCGGGAGCATTGCCGGACTTGAAGTATTGCGCATCGTCAACGAACCAACAGCGGCGGCTTTGGCATATGGTCTGGATAAGAAAAAAGACGAAACAATTGCCGTGTTCGATTTCGGCGGCGGAACGTTTGATATTTCGATCCTTGAAGTTGGCGAAGGTGTGGTCGAGGTTAAATCCACGAACGGCGACACGCATCTGGGCGGTGACGACCTGGACGAACGCCTGATTCACTGGATCACTGAGGAATTCAAGAAAGATCAGGGCATTGATCTGGCAAAAGATAAAATGGCGCTGCAACGCCTGAAAGAAGCCGCCGAAAAGGCCAAGATTGAGCTTTCATCCACGCTGGAAACCGAAATCAATCTGCCCTTCATCACGGCGGATGCCTCGGGGCCAAAGCATCTGGTTTTGAAACTGACCCGTGCGAAATTTGAACAACTGGTTGATAACCTGCTGCAACGAACGCTTGATCCGCTTAAAAATGCGCTCAAGGATGCTGGCCTCGACGCCAGCAAAATTGATGAAGTAGTTTTGGTCGGCGGCTCAACTCGTATTCCAAAAATCCAGCAAATGGTCAAGGAGTTCTTCGGCAAAGAACCGAACAAGAGCGTCAATCCTGACGAAGTGGTAGCCGTCGGCGCAGGCATTCAGGCTGGTGTGTTAGCCGGTGATGTCAAAGATTTATTGTTGCTTGACGTAACCCCATTGTCACTCGGCATCGAAACGCTTGGTGGCGTGTTTACTAAATTGATTGAGCGCAACACGACGATTCCGACCCGCAAGAGCGAGGTTTTCTCGACTGCGACGGACAATCAAACTTCCGTCGAAGTTCATGTGTTGCAGGGCGAGCGTTCACTGGCCGGCGATAACCGCACGCTGGGCAAATTCCACCTGATTGGAATTCCACCAGCACCACGCGGAATGCCCCAGGTCGAAGTCACTTTCGACATTGACGCCAACGGCATTGCCAACGTTTCGGCGCGTGACCTCGGGACAGGGCGCGAACAAAAAATCACGATCACAGCATCTTCTGGTCTGGCAAAAGATGAGATTGATCGGATGATGCGTGATGCTGAATCACATTCCGACGAGGACAAGAAACGGCGGGAAGGCATCGAAGTTAAGAATCGGCTGGATTCGCTGATTTATCAGACTGAAAAAACGATCAATGAAAACCGTGAGAAAATCGCCGTCGGCGTAATTGCCGAAGTTGAGGCAGCCTTGCCCGAAGCGAAACAGGCGGTTGAGTCAGGTGACACTGATCGCATCAATGCTGAAACCGATAAGTTGACAAAGATTTCACATCGCATCGCCGAATCGCTGTACCAGAATGCTGGCGCGGCAGGCGCAGCGGACGCCGCTTCTGCCGGAGCTTCGTCTGGCGGTGATTCAGGTCAGGCATCGTCAGGTAATGATGATGTGATTGATGCTGAATACATTGATGTAGATGATAAAAAATAGTGATGTGTAGTCGGTAGCCGGTGGTCGGTTGAAACTGACTACCGACTACCGACTACCGGCTACCGACTACCAATCTTATGGCACGTCAACAACATTTTCTGAGCGATTTAGCGGCGCTTGAACAGCAGATCAATCAGCTTTTTGAGAGCGCCCGACATACCAACCAACCTTCGCGCAATTCCTGGTCGCCGGCTGTAGATATTTACGAAACTGCTCATAGTTTCGTGTTGACGGCGGAAGTTCCAGGTGTGAGCCAGGAAGAAATTGATGTCAAAGTTATTGACAATCAATTAACGCTACGTGGTGAGCGGCGGTGGGATCGTGAGGCGACAACTGAAAGCAGTGGTGAGCAATTTCATCGCCTTGAAAGCGCATCGGGAAAATTCGAGCGCAATTTCAATCTTTCAGAACGTATTGATGTCGCCCATATTTCCGCCTCACTCGACAAAGGTGTACTGACCGTCAAATTACCTAAACGCGCCGCTCAGGTTAAGAAAATTACAGTTGAAACAGGCGAGGAGTAACAGGTAGCAAGTATGTTTTCCTGTCTCCTGTCACCCGTTACCGAGCACCGATTCTATGGCTGCACGCGAAGATTATTACACTGTCCTGAACGTCAAACGTGGCGCACCAGATGACGAAATCAAAAAAGCATATCGTCGCCTGGCACGTAAGTACCATCCTGATGTAAACCCTAAAGATAAATCTGCCGAAGAAAAATTCAAGCAAATTTCTGAAGCTTACGAAGTATTGTCCGACCCTAAGAAAAAAGAGGTTTACGACAAGTTCGGCTCTTACAGCGATAATCTGCGCGATGCTTCCAAATCTGGTCGTGGCGCTGGCGCACCTGATTTTGATTTTGGGAATATTAACTGGGGCGACTTGAATCAGAATGCGGGAGCCGGTGCAGGCCCCAGCATCAAAGATATTTTCAGTGATTTGTTTACCGGCGGCGGGCCGCGTTCTTCCACCAAAGCGCGGCCCCAGGTACAACGCGGCGCGGACATCGAATTACCGATTTCATTGACGTTTGAAGACGCCATCAATGGCACGACAAAAACAGTGAGCGTCCGGCGCAATGACATCTGTTCACGCTGCAATGGCTCCGGCGAAGGAGCTGGCGCACAAGTTACCTGTTCGACTTGTCGCGGCGGCGGTAAAGTTTCAGCCAGCGGTGGATTTTTCAGCGTTGACCAGCCCTGCCCGGATTGCAAAGGCACAGGCAAACGTCGTCCGCCCTGCCCTGAATGTTCGGGCAAAGGCACGGTAACCAAGACTGAAACCGTCACGATTCGTATTCCAGCAGGAGTGGACACCGGCTCGCGCGTGCGCGTTGCAGGCAAGGGCGAAGTGGGCAGGCGGGGCGCTCCGACGGGTGATCTGTTCATCATCACCAAAGTTGCGCCGCATCCGATTTTTACCCGCAAAGGTGACAACATTGAATGTACTGTCCCGGTCACACTAACTGAAGCTGCGCTTGGAGCAAAAATCGAAGTACCAACTGTCAGCGGCAAAGCGCAACTCCGCATTCCGCCAGGCACGCAATCAGGCCAGCGGTTTCGCCTGCGTGAAAAAGGCGCGCCAAGTTTGCGCGGCAACACGCACGGCGATCAATATGTCGAAGTAAAAATTATCTTCCCCCAGATCATTGACGAAGATTCCAAAGAATTGCTGCGCCAGTTTGCCAAACGTAACCCCGAAAACCCGCGCACGGCAATGGGACTGGAGTAGTTTCGAGTTTTGCGTTTTGCGTTTCGAGGTGATTGTTCTTTACCT
>JAYSTY010000181.1:0-8496 GCA_043719385.1 Blastocatellia bacterium
CCAGATTAATTTTGCTTAGGTACTTACTTCACCAAAGACCAAATAGTTATTTATCAGATCGTCACTTAAATAGTAAGAAAGATGCCCATAAAAACTCACTTGTAATTGATCATTAAAAAATGCTAGTTTCCCAAATCCATAATTATCATATCTTGTTTGAGGATGTGCCCCCCTTGTCTTTGCCCAACTAGAGCTTTGATCTGTTGAAATAAAAACGCCTCCTCCGTTAGTGATAAATTTTGTCCCATCCCATATTTGATCTTCTGTATCCGTCGCAGCATAGAGCGTTTCTCCATTGGCGAAAACTGAAACAATTTTTTTATTAACCGCATATTTATTAAAAACGATCCCCGAATTCGCCTCTTGCCAGCTCAATCCACCATCTGTGGAGCGCATTATGCCACTACCAGTGGTTCCGATATAAATCGCGGAACTGTCAAAAGCAACGGAATTCACTGCGGCAGGAACAGGTAATTTTTTGATGTTTGGTGTAACCGTCACAGTCATCGTACTGGTGGTTTGATTTCCCTGTGCATCTACGGCCTTAAGTTCAAGCGTGAAAACTCCAGCAGTAACAGGGTTAAGTCGGAGAGTATAATTGCCATCCGTGCCAGCAAGCAGAGAAGCGTTTTGCAATCCATTGGCTGAGACTTGGAACGTGTCATTCGCATCCGGGTCGGAAATGTAGAGCGGAACATCCAATGTTTCATTCACTTTCAGGGCGGCTGTTGCTGGCGCGATAATCACTGGCTTGTGGTTTGCCGGTGCATTCTTCAAGCTCAGATCAAGCACGCCGACGCCATTGGCTTTTCCGCGTGCGACGGAGAAGTTAATTGTTCCTGAAACCTTGAGCACAGTCCCGTTTGCGCGGCGAGTTTCAGCTATAACATCGCTACTGCCAACATTCCGAAAAACATAACTTCCGTTGTTATCCGTAATGATTGTTTGCGTCGCCAGCGTACCTTTCCCAAGCAATCTTACCAACGCATTTGGCACTGGCGTCACGCCATCGGTATCCGTCAGTAGTCCTGTCAAGGCGTTCCACTCTGTACCTTTGGATGAATTAACTAAACCAGTTGTATTCGTTGCATCCAACCCAATCGTGGCAGGTAAAGGATTGTCCCGTCCTGCTTCCACCATTACCTTCAGGCTCGTTTTCGGGAAGTATTTCGTGAAGACATTGGTAGCAGGATCAATATTAAGTGTGACCGCACCGTTGGGCACGTCGGATAAAATGAACGCGCCCGCTTGATTTGTCGTCGTGGATAAATTCGTGCCGGCAATACTCACCGTAATATTTTGCAGAGGGAAAAACAGGCCTTGTGTGGCGCTTTCAATAATCCCGCTGAGCGAAGTACGAAGCTGAACTTCAGCAGTACTAATGGCTTCGCCCTGCGCATTCACAACTTTGACTTTGCCAGTCTTTGCACCGTAGGGAACTCGCGCTACGATCATATCGCTGCTGGCAAATTCCACATCTCCTTGAATGCCGCCAAATGTGACGACGTTATCAAAAAAACCGCTGCCAAAACCTGCGCCATAGATCACAACCAGATCGCCAATATTTGCCTTGCTCACACTGAGGCTATTGATTGTTGGAGGGACGTTACTTTTGGCTGGAGCGATTTCCAGTTCGACGGCATTGGAAGTAAAGCCAGGACCAGTAGTGACATTGCCGTGAATAGATAAATTGATTTTTCCTTTGCCAATTAAGGTGCGTGGCAACTCGACATTGACCTGATCTATCCCCGCAAAAAATCCGTGACGTCCGGCATAGGCTGGCGTGATGGATTTGCCGCCCAGCAACACAAATATATGTTCATTCAAATTTCCATCGTTGTTTTCATCCTGTGCCTGACGAATGCCTGTCAGGTAAATTTCCAGAAAGACGCGTTCGCCAACTGGCCCTAAATTAATCGGCTTTGGCAGCCACCGCTTCGTCACATCGTCAAGTTGCGCAACTGATTCATGTTGTTGTGAGCCATCGGCTTTGACACGCACGACACTTGCCGCCAGCACTCCCTGGGCGTCGCCATTCAGCGCAAAAATTGTGGGCTGCACACGGGACACACTGACTGCCCCTGAAGCAATATTATTACTGCTGGAAATCGTTACAGAATAACTCCCATCACCTAAGCCTTCCGGCAGGACAAAATTTATCTGGGTCGGCGAGACATACAAAAGACCACAGAGAATATTATTCACCTGGACAGTCGTGCCACCTAAAATAGTCGGCAAATCAATGGCGGGCGTGGCGGGATTCGTATCCATCGCCGCCAGCGTCATTGTGGCAAGATTTGTGCCGAACGAAGCGACAACACTAACCGGCGCGACCGCTGCATTTGGTTCATAGCTCGCCGCCGAGACAGTGGCTACGGGATAATTTACGCCACTTTGTGCCAGCGTAAAGGACGCGCCAAAAAGTAATAAAACCAAGCAGAGGAATTGTTTAATTTTCCCGATGCCTGACTGGGGGTTGTCGTTGTATGTGCGGCTGACAAAAAAACTCATGGCTCGGCTCCTGTGCAATTTCCGGCAATTTATGAGGGGTCGGTGCTGGACGAGGAAACGCCAGTATCGTTGTTTCTGGCAGGCGAGGCAATCTTTTTTTCGGCTGGAAGAATTTAGAACTGAAGTGGCAATCAGGGGCATCACAAGCGAGCCTGAAAAACGAAAAAGCTTTTTTTCTTTGCTTAAAAACTTAGGGAAAAGATGAATAAAAGTGCTAAAACATGTTGACGGCTTTGGGCTTGGCGTTTAATATCTCGCTTGCGTTGAAGCAATCCTCATAAAATAATTAAACTCAAAATATTTTGCTTCATGTAAACTACTTTTCTTTAGACCTCACTATCGGCAAATTTTCAGGTCTTAACTTTTTTACCCGAACGCTCTGACGTTCTGCAACTTTTTCTCTCACTGGAAAAGGTCGAACTGGTGAACATTTTTGTCACCGTTTACCTTAAAAATTTTTCTTACTCCAATATTTCCCGTTGTCAGCGGTCACAGTGAACAGGACAAGGCGGACTTACTCTCGTAAGTTCTGAAAGCCGCCTCGTGATGCCCCATCCGTGGCGGTATTCCTTGTTACTACGCTGGCGGCAACGGGCCTAGCGAAGGTCGGCGTTAGCCTGGGATCATATAGACGCGCTGACCTTTGATCCCCCGAGACGGAGTGATGGTCTCGGTTTTCCAATCGGCTGTGTCCACGCGACTAGGGACACAGCCGATGGTTAAATCCCCTGCCTCAACGCTCCGGCAATTTCCTGAAAAATACGCGTAAAATGCTGATGACAGAGATTCTCTGATTGTTCAGACATTTTTGTGAAACCTTCTGCGCGTCAGAGCGTGAGATAAAACGTGGGGCAATCATCAGAAGTTAATTTCTGGTAATAATTTCAGTAAATCAAATCCGGGGGTTGCCAGACTGACGGAAAAACAAGCTGGCTTCAGTAAAGACAGATGTGATATATTGCGGCCTCGAAATATAGAGGAAAAATTCATCCTCTTCGTCCTGAGACGCTCACCGCAGTTGAAATTAATATCCATCAGTCGTCGGCCCCCCGCTTGATAATCCTTAAACTTTAATTCTCGGTGACGAGAACGAATCAACTTCAACTGATAACACGACATGGCAGAGTTTATTTGCAGACTTGGAACACCAGCCGGAGAAATCGTCACCCGCACGGTCGAGGGTTTATCCAGTGAAGAATTGCGCCTCCGCTTACAGCACGAAGGCTACAGCATTTTTTCGGTCGAAGCTTCCGGCCTGCTGGGTGCGAGTACGGGCAAAAACAGCCGTGGCATCAAAATCAAACTGGATGATTTTCTGCTCTTCAATCAGCAATTAGCCGCCCTGATCCACGCCGGTTTGCCAGTGTTGCAATCCATTCAAATGCTGCGGCAACGCTCTCCTAATCCGAAATTGCGCGAGGTGCTGGGGGATGTTGAATCACGCATCAAATCTGGTGTCGCGTTGTCCGAAGCATTTGCCGCGCAGGGTGAAAGTTTTCCTAAAATGTACACGGCCTCGATTCTGGCGGGTGAACGTTCGGGCAGCCTGGACGAAGTGTTGCGCCGCTATGTGACCTATACAAAATCCATGGCAGCAATCCGCCGAAAATTGCGCAGTGCCCTGACCTATCCCTGTATTTTGCTGGGTGCGTCGGTTATTCTTATTTTTGTCCTGACGACTTACGTTATCCCTCAATTCTCATCAATTTACGATAACGTAGGCTCTAAACTTCCCTGGATTACCGAAGCAGTGATCGGCATTTCTTCTGCCGTCAGAAATAATCTGATCTGGCTGATTCCAACGGTGATGGGGACAGGTTTTGGGCTGTACACCTGGCGTAAAACTGAAAATGGTCGCCGTACAATTGACCGGATGATTTTGCGGATTCCGATTGTTGGTGAACTGATCCGGCAAATGACTACGGCACAATTCACGCGCAGTCTGGCGACGTTGCTGGCGGGTGGCATCAATTTAGTCGAAGGCTTCCAGATTGCGATGGCGTCAATCACGAATCGTGAATTGTTACGCATCACGGAACCGGGACTGCCGAAAGTCCGCGAAGGAAAACCGTTTACCGAAAGTTTAGCCGAAGCCGGATGGGTGCCTGAACTCGCCGTTGATATGATTGGCGTTGGTGAGCGCTCAGGTTCTTTACGTGAAATGCTGGAAGAGGTTTCCGGCTTTTACGATGCTGAAACCGAAGTCAAACTGGGACAGCTTACAACCTTTATCGAGCCGGCGATTTTAATTACGATGGGCGGTATCGTCATCACTATTTTGCTGGCGATTTATTTGCCGCTCCTGCAAATGGTCGGTGGCGCGAAAAGTTAAGCAAAAACAACGATCAGCAGGGACTGAAAACAAAAACTAGCAGCATTGCTCAGGATTGCAATTAACTCAAAATGGCAGAAGCAAAAGAAAAAATTGACGCCGCAGCCGAATTAGCCAACGCTGAAAAAATGGCCAGCCGCTATCGCCTGAATTTTATCGAACTGGATAAATATCCGGTTGATTATGCGCTGGTGCAATCATTGCCGGTTGACCTGATGTTGCGGAACAAATTCATTCCACTCAAGCGTGAAAATGGCCATATGGTGATTGCGATGGCTGACCCTTCTGATTTGCCATTACTTGACGAATTGAAAGCTCAGTTGCGCGTCCAACTCAAACCTGCCGTCGCAACACTGTCGGCTATTGAAGCAGTGCTGAAAAAAGGTGACGCTTCACAGCGCGTACTGGCTGAAGCAACCGAAGGATTTCGCGCTTCGCTGATTAAGGAAACTGAAGGCGGTGGCGAAGAAATTGTTGATCTGGAACGACTCTCAGGCGATGCCGAAATGTCGCCCATCATCAAACTGGTAGACACGCTGGTTTTTACTTCGCTGGAAAAACGCGCTTCGGATATTCACATTGAAACGCGTGATACCGATGTTCAGGTGCGATACCGCATTGACGGCGCTCTGTACGATGCCGGTGAGCCGATTGACATCAAACATCACCAGACAATTATTTCGCGCATTAAGGTTATGTCAGAACTCGACATCGCCGAACGTCGCGTCCCCCAGGACGGTCGCTTCCGTATGCGGATCAAAGGCCGCCGCGTAGATTTTCGTGTCTCGATTATCCCTTCGGTACACGGCGAAGATGCGGTGATCCGTATCCTCGACAAAGAACAAATCAACGAATCGTTCAAAGATTTAAAGCTTGAAGTCGTGGGGTTCGATCCAGTTTTGCTGGCTAAATTCCGCTACTTTATTCATGAGCCGTATGGAATGGTGCTGGTGACAGGGCCAACCGGTTCAGGTAAAACAACCACGTTGTATGCGGCGCTCAACGAAATTCGCAACAACGAAGATAAACTGATTACAATTGAAGACCCGGTCGAATATCAGTTACGGGGCGTCACGCAGATTCAGGTCAATGAAAAGAAGGGCTTAACATTTGCCAGAGGATTACGAAGCGTTTTGCGTCACGACCCGGATAAAATCATGGTCGGTGAAATCCGCGATAATGAAACCGCGCAAATTGCGATTAACTCCGCGCTGACCGGGCATCTGGTTTTTACCACTGTCCACGCCAATAACGTAATTGACGTGATCGGACGTTTTTTGAATATGGGCGTTGAGCCTTACAATTTTGTGTCGTCACTCAATTGTGTGCTGGCGCAAAGACTGGTGCGCCAAATCTGCATACGGTGCAAACAAGAGTATCGCCCCAGTAATGAAGAATTATTTGAATCCGGTCTGCAACCTGAGCGTTATAAAGATCAGGTCTTTTATAAAAGCGTCGGCTGCGAGATTTGTAACCATACCGGTTATCGCGGACGAACCGCAATTCACGAATTACTTGATCTCTCGGACAACATTCGAGAGTTAATTATTGCGCGTCGGCCCGGTTCCGAAGTGCGCCGCGCCGCTCGTGAAGAAGGTCTTGGCAGCTTACGCGAATCCGCCCTGCGCCTTGTTTTTGAAGGTCAGACAACCTTACACGAAATCAACCGCGTGACATTTGTCGAACAGATGAATTAGCTGAGGAATGGAGCCACAAAGCAGGCTCATTATTCCTCGCCCCTATTTAGCGAAGGTCAATTTTATGAAAAAAAGTAGTCTTTTCAGCCGCGTCCTCATACTCATCCTCTCCCTGAGTCTGAGCCTTCCAATGAGTGTTTTCGCCGATAAAAAAGTGGACACCAAAAAGGCCAAGAAGAACTTCAACGAGGGGATTAAATACGAAGTTGATGAAAAATGGGACCTGGCGTTTCAGTCATTTCTGCTGGCGATTGCCAACGATCCGGGCAACGCCGAATATCGGGTTCATTTGATCAGATGTACCCAGAACGCTTCGCAAATGTTTATGAAGCGCGGTGCCACATTTGAGGCAGAAGGCGATTATGCGAGCGCTTACACAGCCTTCCAACAGGCGGCCACCTACGACCAAAACAATGAAATTGCGCCTATCAAAATGAAGCGCATGATCGAATTGCAAAAGGCGCAGGCTGGTTTGGGTGAGGCGCCAAAATACAATGCCAGCACGGGTAATATCATTGCCGCGAGCGTTGATCTGACGCCGGCACAAAAATATCAGTCGCGTTCAAAAGATGTCGCCTCGGTCGTCAAGTATGAAAAGACAAATCTGAAACTGGTGATTGGCAGTATCGCCAAACAGCTTGGCCTCAACGTCATTTTTGATGAAACCGTCCGCGATCAGCCGAACTTTTCCGTGGAATTTCAAAACACGACTTTAGCGCGTGCCCTGGATTTTATCTTCATTCAGAACAAGCTGACCTTTGAGCAACTGGATCGCCGCACGTTGCTGGTTTATCTGGATAATCCGAACAATCGCCAGCGGTTTGAGCGGTTGATGGTCAAGACTTTTTATGTCAGCAATACCAAGCTTGAAGAGGCTCGTACCGTCGTGCAAACAATGTTGCAGGGTGGCGGCTCCGGGTTAAATCGCCAGATTGCGATGTCAGCCCAACTCAACGCGTTGATTGTGCGCGCTCCGATTGAAGATTTGAAGATGGTGCAGCAGGTTCTGGACAGCATTGATAAGAACCGCGCCGAAGTTTCCATTGATGTCGAGATTTTTGAAGTCACACACAATACCAGTAATCAAATCGGTAATCAGATAGCAACTCAGCCACAAACTTTATTTACGCCAGTCACGACGACGGACAGAACGACCGGAAGATCCGTCACCAGCTATTCATCTTCGCAATCTTCGACGCTGGGCAACCTAGGAGGAATCCTGGGACAAGGGTTAACAAATGCAGTGCTTGGCAATGTGATCGGAGTTGGCTCCGGCTTTGGCGCTTTGCTGGCCGCACCGCCAACTACCTTAACTCTGCTGCAAAGTAAAAATAATGCTAAGTCCGTGGGGCGTGTCAATGTTCATGCCATTGATGGGCAAAGCAATAAAACCAATGTCGGAAAGCGGGTTCCGGTAAATTTAGGGATCAGTGTTCCCAGTTATGGTGCCGCCACAACGCCAACGCAGGGTGGCATTGGAACGGGCATCGGTGCGGGAGGAAGTAACGGGTTTGGGTTCAGCAGTTTTCAATATCAGGATGTTGGCTTGAATATTGATATAACTCCCACTGTGACTAATGAAGGGTACATCGAAATGAAAATGACGCTGGAGTCATCCGGTGTGGTTCCCGGCTCAGGAGGCGTCAATCAAACACCTGAATTTACGCAACGCAAATTGACAACCATCTCACGCGTACTGGATGGCAAAACCGCCGTTGTAGCTGGCGTCCAGCAGGAAAACAAGGGCGATTCGCGCAGTTCGATTCCATTCTTTGGCATGATCCCGATTCTGGGACGTTTCATCACCACGCCCACAGTAAACAATGATAACAGCGATATTATCATCACGGTCACACCGCATATTATTCGCGCTCCACAAATTGAGAAGAAAGATCATCAGGCGGTGGAAAGTGGCACAGGGCTGGGTGGAAATTTCCTGAGCATTGAACAGATCGT
>JAYSTY010000182.1:0-8469 GCA_043719385.1 Blastocatellia bacterium
TTCTGGAATGCCCAGCCGCGCATAGACAGGAAATTTATTGACGGAAGGATGTGTCACATCAACTTCGATCACCAAATCAGGTGGAGAATCAATCGTCAAATCCAGGCACTTCTTTTTGGCGATTTCAGCCAAATGCGAAAAATAAAAACAGTCATCACCTTCGACTCCACCGGCAACATTTTTTTGCTGCAACGTCGTTGAGCCGCGACTGAGATACTTGAAATCTAGTTCTTCCGCAAGCACCAGAATCAGGTAACCAAAAAGACGCGTGAAGCCATCATGCTCTGCCGAAATCGTCATAATGTTCAGATTGCCCTGATCGTAAGTCAGCCGTAAATAAGGCCGTTCATCTAATTCCTGCAACAGCTTTTCGTATTCATCCCACGAAACATCGTAAAGCTGAATTGCCGAACCACGCGGTAATACGTCAATCGCAGTTTGGTATGGATTCATAAGACTTACCTTAACCGCTTCAGCAGATAACTTTCAAGCTCTTCAATCTTCACGCGTTCCTGCTGCATTGAATCGCGGTCACGCAAAGTCACGGTATCTTTCAAGCTGGCAGAATCTTCACCTTTGCCTTCGCCGAGCGTATCAAAATCTACGGTGATGCAAAATGGCGTCCCAATTTCGTCTTGCCGACGATAGAGTTTTCCAATGCCTGCGCTATCGTCATACACCGCACGCAGCAACGGCTGCAAATCATTTTTAATTTTCTTAGCGACTTCGACGATGCGCGGTTCATTTTTCTTGAGCGGAAAAACAGCAACTTTGATGGGAGAAAGTTGCGGGTTTAGTTTCAACACAACCCGCGTATATTCGTCGCATAATTTTGAAATTATTGGTCGGACTTTTTTGAGCAATTCGACACGATCAGCGCCGGGCAAAGCACAGGCTTCCTCAACATCGAGCAAGGTTTGTGGCAATCCGGCATCCGCTTTTTCCAGAGCCTCATTGATATTTTTCAACTGCTCAGCCGTTGGATTTACGACTTCGCCTTTCGCTGCTGCCTTTTCTGCTTCATTGATTTTCTTGTCAATATTTTTACACGCTGCCGCAATGCTTTCACGCAGCGGAGCCAGCACTTCAGCCGTCGGCTCTTTGACGATTTCTTCGTTGTACGCTTCGCATAAAAACGCCAGTGTAGCGCGGTCTGCACCCGCCGAAGGTTCAATTACATACGGCACATAGCGGACGCCTTTTTTGCCCGTTGCCGGATCAATCGCCGCTTCGTCAAAGTAATCTAATTTGGCCGTCGTGTCTGTGTTCGCGCTTAATTTTAGGCGCGTCAAATCTGCTTCGGGAATGTCGCGGCTGTGCGCAGACAAATCGTAATCCTGACGATTGGCAATGCCTTCAAGTTCGCTGAAACCGAGCGAGCCAGGAAATTTATATTCAAGGTCAACCGTCGCTTTGGCGTAGTGCGCGAGTTCTTCTTTCAATTGTTCGCGCTTGAGAATTTTTTCTGCCGGAATGCCAAGTTTCACGTACCAGTTAAATCGTTGCGTCACCCATTCGGCATGCAATTCTTCGTCGTTCTTTTCGCCTTCCTGCAAAAATTGCGGCGGCTTACAGAAATATTCAATTTCCATCTGCTCGAATTCACGCGTGCGGAAAGTAAAATTCCCCGGCGTGATTTCATTGCGAAAAGCCTTGCCGATTTGCGCGACGCCAAACGGAAGTTTGCGGCGCATGGATTGCTGGACATTGGCGAAATTCGCAAAAATGCCTTGCGCAGTTTCAGGCCGCAAATACGCGATGTTATCATCGTTATCCACGGGGCCAATCGTCGTCTTGAACATCAAATTAAAATTGCGCGGCTCCGTCAAATTTGTCGAACCACAACTGCCGCATTTGCCGTCAATCAAATGATCGGCGCGTGACCGTTTGCCGCATTCTTTGCAATCCACCAGCGGATCAGAAAACGTAGCTTCGTGCCCAGAATACCGCCACACTAAACGATTCATGATAATCGCGGCGTCCTGGCCTTCCATATCTTCGCGGTTATAAACAACGGCGCTCCACCAGGCGCGTTTGACGTTATTTTTGAGTTCAACGCCCAGCGGGCCGTAATCCCAAGTAGAGCCGAGTCCGCCATAAATTTCAGAATTCGGGAAGATAAAACCACGCCGTTTGCACAAACTAACAATTTTTTCCAAACTGGTTGCTGCCATTACTTATGCCTCTTCAAAAAATTTGGGGCGAGATGAAACCGCGAGATATTAGCACAAGCACGGCAAATGATGAATGTGTGAAGCAAGCCTTGTCGTGATCCATAACAAGTCGCTTGCCTCGCTTTTAGCAAAAATTAAAGCTTACGTTGTGAATGTCACACTTGCAAAAGTGTGACATTGCCCTGCCTGGGTTGCCGCAATCCAATGTAGAGTATTCAAGAAAAAAATGTCAGAGCCAGAGTAGCGCAACCAGCCATAGTTGCGAGGTATGCGGACTAATCCCTTTTGTTGGCAGGCGGTCTCCCCCAAGCGCACCGCAACCATGGCTGGTTGCGCTACGATTACCACGGCTATTCTTTTGCTTGCATGCTATGGCATTGGGCAATTCTTTTTGAGGAGCCATTACGTTATGCACAACGCACCGATTTTTCGCAGCGTGTTCGTCAACCTTTGTGTCGCCTTGTTGTACGTCACCAGCTTGGCGCAAGCTCCAAACGCGCCTGCGCCATTTGGCAAATATACGGAAAATATTAACGGCGTCACGTTAGACCTGGTACGCGTCCCGCAAGGCACATTTATCATGGGCAATGACCGCAGCCCGAATCCCGAAGAAAAACCCGCGCATCAGGTTAGTCTCAAATCGTTTTATCTAGGGCAATATGAGGTAACCAGAGGGCAGTGGAATCTTGTCAGGGCTTTGCCAAAAATCAATCGGGACTTGGAACAGATGTTTATCGGAACAAGCAACGGTTGGACTCGTGAAGAAACTACTCCGGCAGATTTTATGTTTTGGGGTGATGCAGTGGAATTCTGTGATCGCCTATCAAAATTCACAGGCAAAAAGTATAGGTTGCCCTCAGAAGCTGAATGGGAATATGCCTGCCGCGCCGGAACAACTACTGAGTATTCGTTTGGGGATCAAGTAGACTTCAGTCTTGCTCATTTTAAAAATTCTCTTACAGCTCCCCCGCTTTTGCCAATTGGTAAAATAGGTTATTCCAATAATTGGGGCTTATTTGAGATGCATGGCAATGTAGCTGAATGGTGTCTGGATGCTGAACATCCAAATTACATTGGTGCACCGACAGATGGCAGTGCTTGGGGGCTTGGCGGGGGCTGTCAGCGAGGCGGAGCATACGATTGGTACGCAACATTGGGCAGGTCGTCGGCAAGGCTTTTTTGGACAAGAAACTTGCGCATAAGCGAATTTGGGTTTCGAGTGGTTGCCGAAATCACGCCTGAAATTGGTACTGGCGTAGTTGTCGCAACATCTGCCGCAAATTATCTACCACAAAATTTAGCACCTGAATCACTCGGCAGTTTGTTTGGTAATAAACTTGCTGTCGAAACGAAGGCCGCCGCCTCATTGCCTTTGCCCACTACGCTCGCAGGCAGCAGTGTTTTCATCAAAGATTTTCTGGGGAATGAACATCTGGCGAACATGTTATACGCCTCGCCCACGCAAATTAATTTTCAGATGCCAACGTACATTCCTGCGGGCGCAGGGCAACTTTTTGTGGTGACGAGTGGCAACATTCAGGCTTCAGGCACAATTAATATCGTCAATACAAATCCCGGCATATTTTCGGCTGATTCCACTGGCACAGGCTTAGCGGCGGCGGTCGTGCAACGCGTAAAAAGTAATGGTGAGCAAAGCTATGAACCTGTCGCACAATTTGACGCGGCAACGAATCAGTTTGTTGCGCTTCCGATTACGGTGAGTAATGCTAACGAAAGTGTGTTTTTGCTTTTGTTTGGGACAGGCATGCGCGGACGCAGTAATATCGGCAATGTGACAGCTAAAATTAGGAATCGCGCATTGAGTGTGCTGTATGCAGGCGCACAAGGTCTTTATGCAGGCGTAGATCAACTGAACATTTTCCTCCCGCAAACCTTAACAGAACGCGGCGGCGTTTCCATTGAAGTCAATGTGGACGGCATTACCACCAATCAGGTAAAGATTCAGATTAACTAAGTGGTTAGGACGCAGCTTGTATTTTCTTTTGTAAATCGGTGCGCTGCACTTTTAATTCAGGCGTCGAAGGTTTGATTTTTTCCAGTTGCTGAAAAGTTTTTTGCGCTTCGGCCTTGTCGCCTTTTTCCAGCAGGACATTTGTCAGATTAAGTATCACAGCTTCTTCATTCGGCTTGAGCTTGAGTGCGCGATTGAGAAATTCGATTTCTTTCTCGACGAAATCAGGGCGTGGCTGGATGCCGTTGATTTGTTTGTATAACGCGGCGGCCTGGGTCTGCGCCTCAAAATTATCCGGTTCATTTTTGGCTTTGGTAATCACCGCCATGACTTGCGCCGGAGGGCCGCCAGCGGGTTGTTGGGCATTGGCGGATGCGGCTTCACTGGCAGCGGCAGGTGGCTTGTTATTGATGTATTGCGTCGTGAAATAGCTGATGCCGACACCAAGCACGAGTCCGATGACGCCAAATAAAAGATTATTTTTTTGCATGATCTTAGTAGCTGAAAATACAGCAATACGCACGAAGTAGGTGGGTGAATTTTGCCCTTACTTCGTGCGGGCTTCTGCACTAAATATGACAAGTGGCAAACGGGAAAGCTTGCGCTACTTTATTCCGAGCGCCTCTCTTACCAACTGTGCCTGTTCCAATCCGTGAATAATGTAATTTCCGGTTGAGGGGCTGGCGCTGGCATCGCGTCCGGCATAGCGCAATCGTTTGCGTCCGGTCAGCAGGTCTTCCAGGCGCGGTTGCATAAATGTCCAGGCTCCCATGTTCTTTGGTTCTTCCTGCGCCCAGACGATTTCGTTAGCATTAGTAAATTGCGCAAAGAAATCTTTGAGCGCTTGTTTGGGAAACGGATAAAATTGCTCAACGCGCAGAATCGCTACGGTTGATAATTCATGCTCCTGCGCAGCGTTATTAAGGTCGTAGTAAACTTTTCCACTGCACAAAACAACGCGCTTAATTTCGGCTGGATTGCTGACCGCATCGGCAATTGTTGATTTGAATCCACCATCGGTGAATTCATTAATCGGGGACACCGCCAGCGGCGAGCGCAATAAACTCTTCGGCGTCATAATAATCAATGGCTTTGCCGCTTCCTGTTTCATCTGGCGGCGCAGCAAATGGAAGAAATTCGCCGGATTCGTGGGATAACAAACCTGCATATTATTTTCAGCACAAAGCTGTAAGAAGCGTTCGAGGCGTGCGCTGGAATGTTCCGGGCCTTGTCCCTCATAACCGTGCGGCAACATCATGACCAGCCGCGAATGCTGCTTCCATTTGTCTTCACCAGCCACGATAAATTGATCAATGTGGACTTGTGCGCCATTGGCAAAATCGCCAAATTGCGCTTCCCAAATTGTGAGCGTATTTGCTGCCGCGACAGAATAACCGTACTCGAATCCAAGTACGCCCGCTTCGGAAAGCGAACTATCGAAGACTTCAAAACGCACCAAATCTTTCGCTAAAGCCTCCAGCGGCGTCCAGGAATTTCCGGTGCGTGTGTCGTAAAGAATGGCGTGACGATGGCTGAAGGTTCCGCGCCCGCTGTCCTGGCCAGACAACCGCACCGAACTTCCCTCCTGTAACAACGAACCAAAGGCGAGACCTTCTGCAAAGCCCCAATCAATCGGCACTTCGCCTTCACCCATTTTGGCGCGACGGGTGAGCTGTCCGACCATTTTAGGATTGACCGCAAAATCCGGTGGGACGATGCTCATCACTTTTGTGATTTGATTCAGGGCTTCGCGCTCAATCCCTGTTTCCAGAATTTCTGAGCCATCATCTTCCGGCAAAACGGGTTTCAGCTTCGAGGGTTTTTTCTTTTTGATGACGGTGGCTTTGGCGCTGGCGTGAATGTCTTCGTAGCCTTGCACACGCTTCGCAATTAATTCATTCACATCTTCCTGCGTCAGCATTTTTTCGCGGATGAGTTTTTGTGCATACAGTTCGCGGACGCCTGGATGATCTTTGACCTTTTGATACATCAAGGGTTGCGTGTAGCTTGGTTCGTCGCCTTCGTTGTGTCCGTGACGGCGGAAACCGATCAAATCAATGACGACATCGCGGCGGAATTTTTGCCGGAAGTCGAGTGCGATTTGCAGCACGCGATACGCCGCATCGGGATCGTCAGCATTAACATGGAAGATCGGGCAGCGCGTAATTTTTGCGACGTCGGTGGAGTAAATCGAAGAGCGGCTGGATTCCGGCGTGGTCGTAAATCCGATTTGATTATTGATGACCAGATGAACTGTACCACCCGTGCGATAGCCTTTGAGATCGGCGAGGTTCAGCGTTTCCATCACGACGCCCTGACCAATGAAAGCGGCATCTCCGTGAATCAGGATTGGTAAAATTTTGTCGCGGGAGGTTTCCTTATCAACAGGTAATGAGTCCTGTTTGGCGCGGACTAATCCTTCGACCACGGGGTCAACAAATTCAAGATGGCTGGGATTGGAAGCGACCGTCACCATGACTTCGCGTCCGGCGGCCTTACGCGATCCGGCAGCGCCCTGATGATATTTTACGTCGCCTTCATCACCGGGGAATTTGGGATGGATCGTGCCTTCAAACGCCGTAAAAATTCGTTCGGCAAAATGTCCGATATTCGCCATCACCGTTAAGCGTCCGCGATGTGCCATGCCTATGACGACTTCTTCAACGCCACGCGCCGCTGCGCCTTCAATCATTTGATCCAGCAGCGGAATCGCGCCGTCGCAACCTTCAATCGAAAAGCGTTTTTGTCCGACGTATTTTGTATGCAAAAAACGCTCGAACTGTTCCGAAGAAATCAGCTTCCACAAAATGCGTTTACGAACCTCATCAGGAATTGGCTCCGGTTCACTCTCGACTCTTTTTTGCAGCCAGGTCTTTGCTTCCAGATTAATCATGTGGCGATATTCATAGCCCACCGTCTCGCCGTAATACCGATGCAGCATGTCCAGAATTTGTCGCAGCGTCGCACGTTCTGTCCCGCCCAATCCATCAGTGAAAAATTCACGGTCCAAATCCCAGATCGTCAACCCATAAGTGGCAATTTCGAGTTCTGGATGTTCATGGATCGGCATCAATTTCAACGGGTCAATGTCCGCGACCAGATGACCGCGAATGCGATAGCCATTGATTAATTGATACAGGTGAACCTGCTTCTTGATTTCTTCCTGCACGCGATCACCGCCCAGCAACAATGGATTCAAATCCACTGACCAGCGAAAGGGCTTAATGGTGATGCCGATGTCATGGAAGACTTCATCAAAGAAGTTATGGTTGCCCATCAGCAGTTCGTGAATCTCCGCCAGAAATGCGCCGGATTCTGCGCCCTGAATGATGCGATGATCGTAGGTGCTGGTAATGGTGAAAGCGCGGCTGATGCCAAGTTGCGACAATGCTTTCGGCGTCATCGCGCTGTATTCCGGCGGATAATCAATCGCTCCGGTAGCGATAATCGCGCCCTGGCCTTTCATCAAACGCGGATTCGAGGCCGTTGTCCCGATGGTTCCCGGATTAGTTAATGAAATCGTAGTTTCCTGGAAATCGCTGACCTGCAATTTGCCCTCCCGTGCCCGCTTCACCACATCCTGATAAGCGTCAAGGAATTGTGAAAAATTCATTTTGTTCGCGCCCTTGATGTTGGGCACTAACAAAGTCCGCGAGCCATCTTTTTTCGTCAGGTCAATGGCTAAACCAAGATTGATATCTTCGCGTTTGGCGCGGAAAGCACCACCATTAATTTCCTCGTAAGCGTCATTGATTTGCGGGAACTTGCCCAGCGCTTTAATAATTGCCCAGGCTACCAGATGCGTGTAAGAAGCCTTGCGCCCCTGCACTGCAAGGTGACGATTAATCAGAGTGCGATTTTCGTCCAGCACTTTGAGCTGAACCTGTCGTTGCGAAGTCGCCGTTGGGACGGTCAAACTCGTGGCCATGTTTTCAACGATTTTCAGCGCCGGCCCACGAATCGCCAACCGATTGTCAGCGATCACCTCAGTCGCTGGAGCCGGAGTCGCCGCTGCTGCCGGAGCCGACACTCCATTTGCCACAACTGGTGCAGTGCCTGAACTGGCAGGTGTGGCTGTAATCGAAGTTGCGGTCGAAGCAGTAGCCCCATTTCCATTCGTGATGAGTGAGGCAAAGTATGCGCCCCAGTCCTTATCTATTGTATTGGGATTTTGCTGATACTGCCGAAAAAGTTCGGCGACATAGGTTGAATTCGCTCCGAATTCGGTTTCAAAAAGAGCGCTGATTTCTGATGCTTGCATATAAAAAACTGGACTTTCCTTTTCGTAGATCACATTCGTTAATGGACTAAGCAGACGAATAA
>JAYSTY010000183.1:0-8423 GCA_043719385.1 Blastocatellia bacterium
ATTGTGCGGCATCATCAACTCTTCAATTAAGACGCTGGCCGTATAACTTTTTCCCGCGCCTGTACTCGCCAAAACTGCGAGATGAGTCGAGACGACATCTTTCACCGAAAGCACAATCGGCACTTCATCGCGTTTACGAGTGAGCAGTGATCCGATGTGCGCACCGCCGACTTGTCCTTTTTGTTTCGGCGAAAGCATCCGCGACAACATTTCATTTGAGGCAATAAAGACAGGCTGTCCGGGCATCGGAGGAATTCTGGGATTAATAAAATCGCCCATCCCTTCGCTAAAATATCCGATGGCTTCAACCGTGATTTCGTAAAGCTCTACCTCAGAATCCGGCAAGCCAATCAAGCTCGCAATCAACGAAGGCGGCGTGTTGGGATCAGCGAGAAAACTGTCCGGCAAACTGCGCACCAGCGTCCGCTCCGTAATCGTACCAATGATGTTGAGCTTGCCCGCTTCATTGCCAGTATCCGCGATGTAGTACACAAATTCGCCAATGCGCGTGCTTTTATTATCGCTGGTAATAAATGTGTATTCGTGCGGATTTTCGCCAGGGCCTTTGACTGTTCCGATGAGTGTTTCTTGCATAATGACGCCTAAAATAAATCTTACAAAGTTCTATTTGAATCTTTCTCCCGGCTGATAAGTGCGTCGCGCCTGGCGTTTGCGATCAGGACTCCAGACATAGCGCGGACGCTCGACGGTCACGGATAGCGGGAATTGCTGGCAGCGTTGTCGAATGATGTTGTGCTCTTCGGGTGTCAGCCCCAGACCGTTCGCAACGATTTCGTCTATTTCTTCGCCGATAGCTTCTGTTCGTTTCTGGATGTTGAGCAGATTGTCCGCCAAGCCATTAATTTCGGCGGCGATGTGCGCGCGCTCAGACGCTTCTTTCGGCAACAAAATATTTTGAATATCTGCGACAGGAATTTCCTCTTTGTCCAATGACAGCAAGGCGAGACGCAATAAACACAAGGCTTCCGGCTCGCCATTAATTGTTACTGTGCCAAACTGTAATTGATCCTGATTGACGCGGCTGGCGAGCAGATCATCCCGATCAATGATTTCCCCAACCCATCGCAAATTCAGGAAACCCGCTTTGATAGTCGTGTGGCATTGTGCCATCAATCGCTGGTACGCATCCAATTCGTCCACTTGTACGCCTTGTGAAAGTGCCGCCGCTTCTTTCGCCAGCAGGTGCAATTGTTTTGCCTGTTCATGGCTGAGTTCAGGCAAGGGCAGATTTTCAATCGTGCGCGGATACCAATGAGCGCGACGGCGCAGCAAAACGCCAGCGCGCAAAAGGACGAAAGCGTAGTAACGAGAGACACGCGAGTTAATAATTGCAGCAATAACGTGAGCGCTATATCTGTAAGGAGAAACTACCAGAACACTATTATTAGCGCAGTTCTTTAATGGATCACCAACGGCTGCTACGAGCGTGACGTAAACTTCGGGAACAAAGCAACAAAGGGTATCGCTTGGAGTATCGTGGTTTATTAAGCCGTTTCCGTTGTAATCATATCTACCCAAGCCTGATTCGTCTGTCATTCCCTGATGGTCATTGTAAAAATTCAAATCTCGCCAAATGCCCGCACCGCTGGCTTTTTCTATTTGAGCTAAATCAATCATTTCGTCCGTTTCTGATAGGCAGAAAGCACAAACGTCCTGTCCTTTACTAAAAGAAATATCTGTTGCGCTTCTCCGTTTTTCGTCGTAGTGGCGAGTAATTTGAGCTTTTGCCCCAAGTTTTACAGCGTAAGAAGTACTGACGATTGAGCCAAGCTTTGCTTTTTTATGGAGCTTTTCAAGCAGTGTGAAATCAGCGGCTCGAACTTCGATTGGCCAGGCGCTGGTGGGACTGAGATTGAGCCACTGTTGATAATTCATTTGCGAAGCGTGCTGATCAAAAAATGCTTTATCTTCTATTGCCTGTTTCAATTCTTCTTTGCTGCGCAGGCCTGTTACAACAGTGATTTGATGCTCCTTCGTCGGGCGTTCCTTACGCACAAAGATCAACATTGGAATGATATCCGCATCGGGAAAAATATCTTTTGCCATCCATTCGAGCGAGACGATTTGCTGGATGGCGTAATCCCGAAAACCGGCGCGTAACTGGTCTGCCATCTTCGTATCAGCTAAGCCAATCGGCGCAACCATTCCCAACATGCCGCCGTCCTTGAGCCAATATTTCATGGCGTAGTAGAGAAAATACGCTGACAAATCGGTGTTGCCTGATTTGATGTCGGCAAAGAGTTGATCAAGCGCATCACGGTCTTCCAACGGCAAGCGTTCGTTGCGCACAAACGGCGGATTACCGACCACATAATCCACTTGTTCGTTTTTGTCACCGCCGAAATCGTCATCACTTTCCAAAAAGCCTGCGAGTTCGTCGAACTGCGAAAAATACGTCAGCGAATTGCGATTGAAAATGCTGAATTTCGGCAGGCGATAATTTGCGTTGTGCTGTTTGGCTTCCAAATAAAGATCAAGCGTCGAGAACAATAAACTCAAATGCGCAAGGAAAACCGAGAACGGATTGATGTCATATCCCACCAAACAATTGCGCACTAACTCAATACGATTTTCTGCCGAAAGATGCGTACTGGCTTGCAGCAACGGCGCGAGCGCACGGACGCCAAACGTGAATGAACCGCAGGATGGGTCAAGAATACGTTTGGTCATTAGTTGTGTATCGCTCGCAATTCCGGTGTGCGTCAGAATGTAATCAACGGCTTCTTCGGAAGTGTAATATTCTCCTAAGCGCTTGCGTTCCGTCTTCGGGCGAAAATATTGATAGATACTGCCCAGCACATCGCGGCTGACGTTTTTGAAAGAGAACGCATTCAGGCGATATAAGATGCGTTCCAAAATATCGTTAAGCTTGCCGTTGCCATAGCCATACCAGTCGAAAACCGTTTCCTCAAAAAGCTCTGAATAAATATGCGCGACATCTTTGTACGCGACTTCTACCAAGTCCTGATAGCGCCATTTGATGTGATCTACAAAGCGTCGCCACAGGCTTGGCCCTTCATACGAAACTTTGCGAGTCGTCAGGCCGATGTCTTCGCAAATGCGGACAAAGAACAAACGGCTCAGGGCAACGTAAGCAGTGTTGGTAATGAAAATGTCTTCAAAGTGTTCTTCTTTTTCCGTCCCGGCGTAAGCCTGATCGTGCTTGAATTGTGGATAGTCAATTTCAAAAAGTTGCAGCACCAAACGACCTTTGCGTTGGAGGCGTCGAATGTTGGACTGAATCGGTCGCCGGAGTTTTGCGTCTGAGCCGACAGCTTCCAGCTTCCTTTCGAGCGTCGCAATTTGAGCGCTAATCACCTGATGTTCCTGCTTGAGCGTGGCGAAAACATCTGCACAATAAGTCTTGAGGTGACGGATGGCGAAATCAAATGTGTCCTGTAAATTTCCAATCGTTTCTGTGGAGATCGTTAAATAACCGCCGGGCAAATTACCTTGCCGAAAGAGTTCGTATTGGGGGCGCTGGATAGAAGCCTCAAACGTAACGCGTTCGAGCAAAGCCCGAAAGTTTTCATCGGTGAGCGGCAGGCGAGAATTTGATTTGATGTCCAGCAATTCATCCGGTTCGATGTGGATGCCGTCAAGAATTTCGCCTGCCAGATTGCACACATAAAAAGTTTTCGGCGCACACAGCAAAACATAAAAAGTTTCAGTGCGAATGTAACCACGCGCAAGAATTTGTTCTTTCCAAATGCGCTGCCGACGGGAATCTTTTCGGATGTCTGCGTCGTCCAGTTTAACCTCGCAAACGATCCATTCCGTATTGTCTTCATCGCCTGCATGAAGACGAATATCTGGAATACCACCAGCTTTATTTGATTTATTGATTTCGTAAAACTTCGGTTCGTAGTAGAGGACATTGCTGAGAAGGTTTGTTGCTATCGTCGTGTATAAAGCAGATTCACTTACAGCACCAGTCCCGGCAATTGCCTTCAAATATTTTTTTAATGACATCGTTCGCTCTCTTGATAATTAGCTGCTTCGGAAATGCAATTGAAACACGATTCCTTTGCTGAGAGAAGGCGGTTACATTGCACGAGGCTAACTATGCTTATTGCTTCCTGACCAATCTGCTTGTTGAAATACCCTTTCCAATTCCCTCAATGGCAAAGCCGCAGCTTTTTCACCCATGACTTCAGTCATCAGCTTTTTTACTTCGTCACGATCAACTAAACCCGTTTGTTGCAGCAGCCACAGCAAATCAATCTGGTCTTTGCCACGCCCGGCGATGTATTTCAGAATCACCATCCAGGCGGGGCTGACGACGTTCAGCCCTTCGTCCGTTTCAACGGCATCGCGCAATGCGGCTTCGTAAAATTCGCGGAAGAAATCATCGCGGACGATCCAGTCCAAATCAATTTCGCGTTTGCCCGTCGAAGCCAGATACGTTTCACCGCCAAAACTCAATTTGTCTTTTGCCTGCCAGCCGAGCAAAGCGTCCGCCACCATATCAACATCGGTGGTCGCTCTGGTGAAGCCGTAAAGGTGCATTGCCAGGCCGCCAGCCAGGGCGCAAACGATGCCCTTTTCGGCGGCTGCTTTGAGCGCGGATTTGGCAACTTCGATTCCTTCTTCGGTGGAGATGGATTGCTTGTCAGGTGCGCTGTTGCGGCGCAGCAAGGCCTGAATTTCTTCTTTGCTCATATTCTTAGGATATTTTTTCGCAATCGTGATTTCAGTTCGATGTAACTTTGCTCTGCTGCCAGCAAATCTCGCAACGTCTCGCGCACGCCGCGATGAAATTTGGCGACTTGGACCAGGCGTTCGGTGAAGGGCGCTCCCGCAAATTTGCCGCGATAGAATTTATGCAACAATTGCGCCGCCCGTCGCATCTCAAAACCAAATTCGGCACGCCACATTTCATCGTAGCTCGTTAAATTATCGGGCAAACAATGCGCCAGCAGTTCGGCAGATTTCAGCGCGTAATGGATGCCTTCGCCGGTGAGCGGATCAACGAATCCGGCGGCGTCACCAATCAACGCCCAATTGTCATCAGCATTGCAGGCGGAAAGTTTGTCCCAGCTTGCAACCTGGAGTGACGGAATCATCGCACCATAAAAAGTCGCTCGCTCGGTCGAATGATGATTTGACGCTTGTAATTCCTGGGCAAGCGCAGGATTTTGCGAGGCAACAAAATCAAGCAGAAGCTGCTTTAAAACCTGCGGCGTAGTTTCCTGATTTTTCACTGCAATCCCGTAAGACAAATGATCGGCGCGTGGAAACATCCATAAATAGCCGCTCAGATTATGCAGGTATTTGATGTCAGCCTGCGCCGGATTGCCGGAAGAGGCGGGATCAGGCCAGCCGTTCGCCTGCGAATTTTCGCCCGGTTTCATGTGCCAGCCCAGCGCATAATAAAAATCCTGGGGCGGAAAACGAATGCCCAGCATGCGCCGCGTCGCGCTGGTTGCGCCGTCGGCTCCGACAATAAAATCGCAGGTATAATTTTCACCTTTGGCCGTTGAAATTTCCCACTTGCCGCTGGCTTTGTTAAGACTGTCAACGCGAGCCTGAATCAAATTTGCGCCTGCATTAACGACACGATTGCGCATCAGACGGTCAAGTTCGGCGCGGGAGTAAATGGCAAATTCGTGGCGTGGATTGACGGTGACTTCGCGGTTGCCTGCCGAAATCAGGCGCACAGATGAAACCATTTGGCGCGGCGTGTTCGTTTGCTGCAACCAGTCAAATTCGCGCAAAGCCTGCGCCGTGATACCGCCGCCACAGGGTTTTTCCCACACATCGCGGGCGTCAAAAAGTAAAATGTCTGCGCCGCGACTGCTCAACAGATAAGCCAGATGCGCTCCGGCGGGGCCTGCTCCGATAATGGCTATTTTCATAAGAAATCAAAGGCAAAAGGCAAAGGGCAAAGATCAAAAGGTCGGCACGTCATTTTCTTTTGGTAGCTTCTGATCAGGGCAGCAAGGCCTTCTTCCCATTTTTGCCTTTTGATCTTTGTCCTTTGCCTTTTGATTTGCCGCAGGCCAGTATAGCAAACTGTTTTCTTGACAGCCTATTGCCCAATGCGTACCTTGTACGATCATTCGTCCTGAATTGCTAAAGGTAAAGGAAAGTTATGCTGGATGTTCATTTTGTGCGCGAGAATTTTGCTCTCGTGCGGGAAAAATTAGCGACGCGAAATTTCGATGTTGCAATGCTGGAGCCGTTCGCGGCGCTTGATACCGAACGCCGTGCGTTGGTGCGCGAGCGCGATGAGTTGAATGCCGCCAGCAATCGCTGGAGCAAAGAAATCGGCGTCATGATGCGCGAAGGCCGTAAAGACGAAGCCGAATCAATCAAAGCGCAGTCCAAACAGGCTTCGGAAAAATCCAAAGAAATCGAACTTCGCCTGAATGAAATTGAGGCGGAGCTAAGCACGATTTTGACGCGTGTGCCGAACCTGCCACATGAATCTGTCCCCGCCGGAAAGGGCGAAGCCGAAAATACAGAAATTCGGCGCTGGGGCAATCCGCGTGATTTTGTGGCGGAGGGCTTTGCGCCGCAGGATCACGTAGACCTTGGTCATGCGCTGGGAATTCTGGATCAGGAGCGAGCAACAAAAATTACCGGCGCACGGTTCAGTGTGCTGAGCGGTTTGGGTGCCAAGCTTGAACGTGCCCTGATAAATTTCATGCTTGATTTGCACACGAGCGAAAACGGCTATCGTGAAATGTTGCCGCCGTTCATCGTGAATGACGCCAGCCTGTTCGGCACGGGACAATTGCCGAAATTTGAGGAAGATTTATTCAAGGTGCGGTTTGAGCGTGATTATTATTTGATCCCGACGGCGGAGGTTCCACTCACGAATTTGCACCGCGATGAAATTCTGAGCGAGAGCGATTTGCCGTTGAGTTATGTGGCCTACACACCATGTTTTCGGTCAGAGGCCGGAAGTTATGGACGCGACACGCGTGGCCTGATTCGCCAGCATCAATTCGATAAAGTTGAACTGGTGAAAATTACCCGCCCTGAAGATTCTTTTGCCGCGCTCGAAAAATTAACCAGTGATGCGGAAATGATTTTGCAGCGGCTGGGATTGCCGTATCGCGTGATGACGCTTTCGACCGGAGACATGGGATTTTCGGCGGCGAAAACTTACGACATCGAAGTCTGGTTGCCGAGCGCAAATACTTTCCGCGAAATTTCTTCGTGTTCAAATTGCACGGATTTTCAGGCACGGCGGGCGCAAATTCGTTTCAAGCGCGGCGGCAAAAATAAAACCGAACTCGTGCATACGCTGAATGGCTCAGGCCTCGCGGTTGGGCGCACCTGGCTCGCCATCATCGAAAATTATCAACAGGCAGATCGCTCAGTGCGCGTCCCAGAAGTACTGGTTCCGTATTTGGGCACGGACGTAATTAAATAATGGTGGTCGGTGGTCAGTGATCGGGGGTCGGGTGGGTTGATGGTGGTCAGTGTGCAGTGTGCAGTGGTCGGTAGCAAGACTTCGATTTTGCGAGTGCTTACTACCAATCACCGATCACTGACCACCGATTACCGCCCACCACTCCCCGACCACCGACCACCGCTCACCGACCACTTTTTATGGCAATTAAAATTCGCAAAGCAGTTTTTCCTGCCGCTGGCCTGGGCACGCGGTTCCTTCCCGCGACCAAAGCGCAGCCCAAAGAAATGCTGACGCTGGTGGACAAACCCTTAATTCAATATGGCGTCGAAGAAGCCATCGCTTCCGGGATGAGCCAAATTATTATCATCACGGGACGCGGCAAATATTCCATCGAAGACCATTTCGATATTTCTTATGAGTTGGAAAAACAGCTTGAGGAACGCGGCAAAGATGATTTGCTGGAACAGGCGCGGTACGTTTCCAACATGGCTGACATCGCGTATGTGCGCCAAAAACAACCGCTCGGTTTGGGACACGCTGTTTTGATGGCGCGTAATTTAGTTGGCAATGAGCCGTTCGCCATCATCCTGAGCGACGACGTGATTGACGCCGATCCGCCGTGCTTGCAGCAAATGGTAGACGTCTACGAAAAATACGACGGTGCGCCCGTCATTGCGTTGCAGGAAGTCGAAGGCGAAGCCATTTCGCGCTTCGGCGTGATCGCTGGCGAAGAGGTCGAACCAGGAATTTTCCGCATCAGCAATATGGTCGAAAAACCACGCTACCAGGTAGCTCCGTCAAACCTCGCCATCATCGGACGTTACCTGTTGCCACCCGAAGTCTTTGGCTTAATCGAACAAACTCCACGCGGCGTTGGAGGCGAAATCCAAATCACGGATGCCCTGCGCAAGCTCGCCCAACAACGCCCATTTTACGGACTGAAATTCAAAGGCAAACGCCACGACGCGGGCGACAAACAAGGATTTTTAGAAGCTACGGTGGATTTTGCGTTGAAGCGTGAGGATTTAGGGAAAGA
>JAYSTY010000184.1:0-21150 GCA_043719385.1 Blastocatellia bacterium
AGCGCCGCGATTGATTTCTCCACATTTGCAAGTTGTTCGTAGTAACTCAGTTCGTAATTCCGCAACGTCATCAAACTGTCCAGCAACGTCAGGAAGTCCACTTTGCCGACTTCATATCCGGCAATCGCTGATTCCAGCGCGAGCGACGATTGCAGAATGATCGTTGTGCCGTATAGTTTCACGAGCCGTTGGGCGGTTGTTACGGCCAGGTAGCGATCCTTAATACGGAAGAAAAGCAGCGTCGTGATGTTGTCCAGGCGCTGCTTTTCCATCGCTGCATTAGCGGTCGCTTCCGCCACTGCGGGGCGTTGCTTTTGTCCCCAATACAGCGGTAGTTTCATTCCAACATTCACGCCATACATCTCCGACAGTCCGGGGCGATTGAAGTACGTGACACTGACCGAAAAATCGGGATAGAAATCTTTTTTCGCCAGTTCGATGCCGTACTGTTCGCGGTCAATCCTGCGCCGTTGCGCTTTCAAGCTTGAATAGTTCGTGAGCGCCAGTTGAGTGAGTTCCAGCAAACCCAGTGGGAAGTCCTGCGGCTTAATTTCTGCTGGTTTTCCAACGGGAGTTTCCGGCGTGCGGAAGAGCAAACTATTGAGCCGCGCCTCTGCCGTTTGCTTTCGTTGTTCCAGCACGGTCAGTTGCTCAATCAGTTTGGAAACCTCGACCTGCGCTTTCAGTACATCTTGTTGAATGCCTTTGCCCACGGCGTAACTGGCTTCGGCAATTTTTGCAAATTTCTCCAGCAGGTCTTTGTTTTTGGTCACGATCTCAATGGCTTTGTGCTGATAGTACAAATCGTAATAGGCATCTTTGACTTCAGCCACCACATTCCATTGCACCTGTTCGTAATTCCACCACTCAGACTCCGCCGCAACGTTTGCCATCCTGCCCTTAATCGCCAGCTTGCCGGGATAAGGAATTTCCTGACTGAAGCTAAGCATACGTGCACTCGAAGGATCGCCTTTCTGAATGTCAAAGGGCGGAAACGGAGTCGCGTTGCCTGTATAGCCGTAACTAAGCATCGGTTCAGGCAAAGCTTTGGCTTGTGGCACGCGCGCTCGCATCATATCGAAGTTTCGCCGCATGCCGATGATCTCTGGATTGTTGGCGAGGGCTTCTGCTACCAGGTCGCCCAGCAAAATCGGAAGCGTCGCACGAACCTGTACATCCTTTGGTAAAATAACCAAAGGAACACCTGAACTAACCTCTGCCCGTTTCTGCTGTGCGAATGTTTCACCCTTTATTGAGAGTAGAATTGTGAATACGCACGCCACACAATTTTGAATCTTTCCCGACCTCATCGAAGTAACCTCTGTTTTCAACTCATATTCCAAAAGATAGAAACTTCTACTGCGCAATCTAAGCAGTGCAATCGTTAGACCAAGTGAAAAAGCACATATTTTGAAGTGAATGGAAAGCCTTTGCGGAATATGACCTAGGCGGGTATGTAAAAATCCACAGTTAAAGGGGGCTAGAAATCCATCAGTAATGAGATAAGCAAAAAATTTACCAGCGTTCGTTTCATTTTTTCTCTCTGAAGTGTGTGAGAAGCAACTTCTTCCCACTAAATTGGTCTATTTGTGGAAGAAGTTTAATGGCTTGTACCGATAACCTTCCTGTCAGGAATTGTGTGAGTGACCTGACGCTTAGAGCGCACCCCGGCGACCAGTGATTAGATTGTAGATCAACACAATCACCGCCAGCACAATCAGCAGGTGAACTAACCCGCCAAAGGTCGTGCCGGTCACTAAGCCGAGCAGCCACAGAATCATAAGAATTACAAAAATTGTCCAAAGCATAATTCACCTCCAGGTGTAAATTGGGACGATATTCCTCGCAGCAAGTGCGACAATATTCTTAACTGGCTCCAAGTTGCAGTTCATTAAATGACAGGCCGAACCGCGAAGGGTTACTGTCCCGTCCTGAACGGATTTGAAAAGAATGATCGCGCGGCTCGGAAATTTGTGTGAGGTAATCAAGCAGCTTGCGCTCCCTGATGACGAGGAAGTGTTCTTCGGTGATCTCAAGCAAGCCCAGATTCCGAAAACGTTGCATGAACATACTGATCCGAGGTCGTGTCGTCCCCACCATCTCCGACAGTTCTTCATGCGTGATCCTCAGTTCGATGCGGATAATACGCGGGTCTTTCCTGCCTAGTTTCCGGGCCAGTTGCAACAGCGTTCTGGCCAGCCGTTGTTCGCTATCCACCGTCACCAGATGGGCAATCATCTGTTGCTGGTCGGCAATGCGCTCCGCCAGGTATCGCACAAAGCCTTCAAACAGCGAGTCCCGGCTTAAGCAGGCCAGAAACCCGGAACGCGGGATTCGTCTTAAGACCGTTTCTTCCATGACCATCACTGTTTCCAGTCGTGGGCCTGCCCCGGAGACGCATAGCTCACCGAAAATATCTCCCGCCGTGAGAATATTCAGGAGACACTCTTTGCCTCCCGGCGAGAGCATGAGCAATTTGACCTGACCACTCTCAATGAAATAGACCATCTCATCCTGATCGCCACACGTGTAGACGTGATCATGTTTCGCAATCGTGATCGCGCTGGTCTTGATCGTCTCGGACTGTAATGAATCACGCAATTGTTGTTTGAAATAGTCAGCCTGAAAAGTATCTTGAAACATAATTTTCCCTGGATTTATCAAATTGTTTATAAGTTTATGGGCGGAACAGTAAGTCAGAATTTTGAGTACGCTTACACATTTTGACTTTGTTCTCCTTTAATACATTTTTTTGCAGTCACACCACACAATGGAACGTTATCGCTGCCTTTTCTGCTTTGATAGGCAACTTTTATGCCAAAGCGCGGACTGTAGGTTTATTGCTAGTGTGAGAGTATCCAGACTATTAATTGTAAAAATTTCCTCTTTAGTGACGAGTTGAAGCAGGAAAAATCCCCCATCTGCGTAGAAGAGGGGAGATAGTCGAATCCTGAGCATGTATTGTAATGGACGAACGTTAGTGATAGTACAATTGGCATAAATGAAAAGTATTAAAACCAACAGTAATAAACTATTCACAGTCTTGAATCAGTGGACGGATGAAGAACCAATTCGTAAAGAGTTATTTAGTGTTGAGCGCCTGGAACAATATGCGGCAACTCTGGCGGCTGAACATCAGATCAGTGACGGGCCACAACGTGGGCGGCAATTACTGCCGCAATTTGAAGCAAACGGTCGCCAGTTAACAGCGGCGTACCGGACGCTGGCGGAAGCGGTTTTTTCCGGCCAGGGGATTTCACCGGCTGCCGAATGGTTAGTTGATAATTTTCATATTGTCGAAGAACAACTCCGCCAAATTCGTGAAGACCTGCCGAAGCGTTATTACTACGAACTGCCGAAGCTGAGCACGGGTGAGATGCAGGGCTACCCGCGTATTTATTCAATCGCATATACCTTCATTGCTCATAGCGACAGCCGTTTTGACAGCGACTCGCTACGGCGTTATATCCGCGCTTATCAACAGGTCGCGCCGCTGACAATTGGTGAACTTTGGGCCGTCGCAATTACACTGCGCCTCGCGCTGGTGGAAAATCTTAAGCGGCTGACGAAACGCGTCGTAGCGGCGGGTGAAGAGCGCGAAGAAGCCGACAAGCTCGCCGACGAATTGCTGGCGGCAACCGATGAAGAACAACGGACTGCTGTTGCCGATCTCATCAAGCAACTTGAATCCCGCAAACAATTGGGCCGCGCCTTCGTCGTGCAGTTAACACAACGTTTACGCGATCAGGACCCGGATGTTGCGCTGCTGATTGAATGGATTGAGCAGAAAGTACAAAGTCAGGATCAAAGCATTGAGCAGATCGTTCAGTTTGAGCATCATCGGCAAGCCGCCGCACAGGTGACAGTGGGCAACATCATCACGAGCATGAAATTGCTTTCGACCCTCGACTGGCCAGATTTTGTCGAAAGCGTCAGCCTCATCGAACCAATTCTCAATACTGACCCGGCGGGTGCATACGCGGGGATGGATTTTGCGACGCGTGACCGTTACCGCCATAAAATTGAACGCATCGCCAGACGCACAAATACCAGCGAGCTTGAGGTCGCACGCCACGTTGTTGAACTGGCAGAGCAAGCACAGGCGCGCCATCCCCAGGATTTGGCACAGGCGCATGTTGGCTATTACCTGATTGATCAGGGCCGCGCCGCGTTGGAACACGAAGTAGAATATTCCCCTTCGCTCCTCGAACGTGCGCAACGCTTCGCACTGCAACACCCCACGCTCTTTTATTTTGGCCTCTTCGCCCTGCTGACCGGATTTATTCTGATGCCGCTGGTGTTCATCGCGGCACGTGCGGGCGCGACCCCGCCGGGTTTAATCGCGGTGGCATTGCTCGCATTTATTCCGGCAACTGATCTGGCGTTGAGCATCCTTAACTGGGACATCACACATACTTTTAAACCGCATGTCCTGCCAAAAATGGATGCCGAAGTTGAGACACCAGTTGAAGCGCGCACGATGATCGTTGTGCCGACAATGTTGACGAGTGAAAAAGTCGCAGCGGAACTGCTTGAAAAACTCGAAGTATGTTACCTCGCCAATCAGGATCCGCAGGTCTATTTTGCCTTACTTACTGACTTTGCTGATGCGCCGACAGAAGAGTTGCCGACTGATGTTTCATTGCTGAACTTCGCCATTGAAGGGATCGAAAATCTCAACGCACGCTATGCCAATACCCCTGAAACACCAGACAAATTCTTTCTGTTTCATCGGCGGCGTCAGTGGAATGAATCGGAGGAAAAATGGATTGCCTGGGAACGCAAACGTGGCAAGCTGGAAGAATTTAATCGCCTGTTGCGCGGCGCCCGCGATACCAGCTTTGTGGTAGTAAATGTGGATGCCGCACTGCTCGCCAGCATTCGTTATGTCATTACGCTTGATTCTGACACGCAATTGCCACGCGACACGGCGCGAAAGTTAATCGCCACCATCAGGCATCCCCTGAATCACGCGCAGCTTGACCCGGAAACGCAGCGTGTGGTGCGTGGATACGGTATTTTACAACCGCGTATCAGCGTCACACTGGAAAGCAGCGCACGTTCGCGTTTTGCGCGCATCTTCTCTGGCAACACCGGGATTGATCCGTACAGCACTGCCGCGTCAGATGTATATCAAGATCTCTTTGGCGAAGGAAGTTTTACCGGCAAAGGTTTGTATGACGTGGATGCCTTTCAAGCGGCGCTCAACGGACGCGTGCCGGACAATTCTCTGCTCAGCCATGACTTGTTCGAAGGCGTATACGCTCGCACTGCACTCGTGTCGGACATTGAATTACTGGACGATTATCCGGCGCATTATGACACCTTTGCCAAACGTCAGCACCGCTGGACACGCGGCGACTGGCAGATTGCCCGCTGGATGTTTCCGCATGTGCCAAATCACGAGGGTAAGCTAGTGTCCAATACGCTGCCGCTGATTTCGCGCTGGAAGATTTTCGACAATCTGCGCCGCAGTCTCGTCGCACCGGCACTGCTCGTATGGTTGATTGGAGCGTGGACTTTTCTGCCGGGTTCGCCTGTTTGGTGGATATTGTTTGCACTCGTAACGGTCAGCTTTCCGGTCTATGCACACGTTACGACAAGTCTTTTTTTGCATCCACGTGGCGTACCCTGGACGAGTTATTTCTGGCACGTCTGGGGTGGTTTCGGCACGAACACCAGGCAGGTCGGCTTAACGCTCGTGTTACTTCCACATCAGGCTGGAGTGATGCTGGACGCCATCGGGCGGGTGATGTATCGCAAATTTATTTCCGGCAAGCACCTGCTCGAATGGGTAACGGCAGCACAAACTGAAAGCAGCAATCCCCATGACCGCGCAGCGTTCCTGCGTTTGCTTTATCCAGTAACATTATTTGCCTTCGTCATAGCGCTGTTCGTTAGCCTGGTGCGACCGTCAGCGCTCACACTCGCGCTCCCGTTTTTGTTTGCCTGGGCGGTGTCGCCCTTGTTCGCTTACTTTGTCAGCAGCGGTGGGCGTTCGCTCAAAGAATCGAGCCGCAAATTAAATACTGAAGACCAGCAGACGTTGCGATTAATTGCGCGGCGTACCTGGCGTTTCTTTGAAACTTTCGTGGGGAATACAGATCACTGGCTGCCGCCTGATAATTTTCAGGAAGACCCGCGCCCAATCATCGCCCATCGCACGTCACCAACGAATATGGGACTACTGCTGCTTTCGACTTGTGCCGCACGCGACTTTGGTTATGTCGGGTTACTGGAAACGGTCGAACGGCTTGAACTAAGTTTTGCGACGCTCCGCAAACTGGAAAAATTTCAGGGACACTTTTTCAACTGGTATGACACGACAACTCTGGCGCCGCTCAATCCGCAATACGTTTCGACGGTGGACAGTGGCAATCTGGCTGGTCATCTGATTGCCGTCAAACAGGCGGCGCTTGATTTGTCAGAGCAGAAATTATTTGATGCGCGATGGCTCCAGGGACTGGCGGACACGCTCATTTTATTACAAGCAGAGGCGAAACAAATTGGCACGGTCAAAGATCGCACTCAGGTCGTGACCGTCAAGCAATTGAACCGCGAGATCGAAGCTTGTGTGGCACTGATTGAGGCGATGCAGGATGCACCGGAAGACCTGGCTCGCTGGGCGGCATTCTTTGATGAACTAACCCGAAGTGCGGATGAAGTCGAAGATATTTCACACGCGCTCGAACAGGGACAGGGCGCAGATACAACCGAGAGTTTCGCCGAATTTCATTTCTGGATCGCGGCGCTCCTCAATCAAACCCGTACAGCACGGCGCGACTTCAACACGCTCATCTCGTGGAATGCGTCACAGGTTGGACATCTCACTCCGCTCATCGAACATGCCGCGCCACAATTTATGACGCGCTGGCAACACATCGCTGAAACGTTCAGTCGCGTCCCCACCGTCAGTGAGATTGCCAATGATTGTGCACGCGCTCTGGACGAAATCAATGGGCTGCTAGTTGAACTTGCCGGGTCGGAAACACCGGAACGCGCCGCTTTGCTGACAGGGCTTAATTCCCTCATTTCCTCAATAGAAAAGACCGCGCTGGCAGCCACAGATTTCCTGCATCGTACTGGCACGCTCGCCCGGACCTGCGATGAAATGGTCGAAGTCATGGACTTTAAGTTTCTGTTTGATGACGAGCGCAAACTTTTCATCATCGGCTACAACGTGTCAGAGGGTCGCCGCGATAATTCTTATTACGATTTGCTGGCCTCGGAATCACGGCTCGCCAGTCTCGTCGCGATTGCGAAAGGTGACGCACCACAGGAACATTGGTTTCGGCTGGGACGACAATTGACGCAAATTGACGGCTCCGGGCGTGCGCTCGTCTCGTGGACGGCGACGATGTTTGAGTATCTGATGCCGCTGCTCGTTACACGTGATTACGCGGAGACCTTACTGGATCAAACCTGTCAGGCGATTGTGGCCCGACAGATCGCTTACGGGCGCGAACACAACGTGCCGTGGGGTGTTTCGGAATCGGCGTACAACGCACGCGATTTGCACTTCAATTTTCAGTACGGCCCCTTTGGTGTGCCGGGACTGGGGTTGAAGCGGGGCTTGAGTGAAGACCTGGTGATTGCGCCTTACGCGACAGTGATGGCAGCTATGATTGCGCCACAAGCAGCATTGCAAAACATGCAACGACTGGCGCAGACAGGCGCACTGGCACGCTATGGTTTTTACGAAGCAATTGATTACACGCCGGAGCGGCTGCCGAAAAATCAAACGCAGGTCATCATTCATTCTTTCATGGCGCACCATCAGGGCATGAGCCTGGTCGCGCTCGACAATGTGTTACACGACGACGTAATGCAACGCCGCTTTCATGCCGATCCGCTGATTCAGGCAACGGAATTATTGTTACAGGAACGCATCCCGCAAGGCGCACCCATTTCCCGCTTCCGCACTGAAGAAATGTTAATGGGACGCATCGTCAACACCCTGACCGCGCCACTCGCCGTCAAATATGACTCGCCGAACCTCCCGACGCCGCGCACACAATTGATTTCCAATGGCGAATATTCAGTGATGATGACTTCGGCGGGCGCTGGCTCTTCAACGTGCATCAGTCAGTCCGCGACACGCTGGGCTGTGACGCGCTGGCGCGAAGACAGCACGCGTGATAACTGGGGCAATTTCTGTTACGTGCGAGATGTCCGCAGCGGCGCGATCTGGTCAACGGGTTATCAACCAACCACAAGAACGCCGCAGAATTATGAAGTAACGTTTACAGAAGAACGTGCGGTATTCAAGCGGCTCGATGCAGGTATTCACACGCAGACAGATATTATTGTCTCGCCGGAGGACAATGCTGAAGTGCGACGAGTAACGCTCACCAATCGTTCGTCGCGGGTGCGGGAAATCGAATTGACGAGCTACTCTGAGATTGTGCTGGCAACTCCCGCCGCCGACGTTGCGCATCCGGCCTTCAGCAATCTTTTTATCGAGACTGAATTTATTCGTGAAGATAATTCGCTCGTCGCACGCCGCCGCCCGCGTTCGTCCCATGACCCAACTGTCTATGCTGTACATACGATTGCCACCGAGGGTGACGCTATCGGCGCGGTGCAATATGAGACGAGTCGCAATCGTTTTCTTGGTCGCGGTCACGACACGCGGGCGCCGCTCGCCGTCATTGAAGATCGCCCGTTATCAAACACCGTCGGCACAGTGCTCGATCCTGTCTTTAGTCTGCGCCAGCGTGTCCGCCTGCAACCGAATGAAACGGCGCGTATTACCTTTTCGACGGCGGTCGCCCACTCGCGTGAACATATCGTGATGCTGGCTGACAAGTACCACGACATAAATATTTTTGAGCGGGTCGAACGCCTGGCCTGGACGAATGCGCAAATCCAAATGCGGCATCTGAACATTGAAGCGCGTGAAGCTCATCTGTTCCAGCGGCTGGCTGGTCGTGTTTTGTATTCTGATAACTCCTTGCGCCCACGCTCAGACGTTCTGACCTTGAATAAAAAGACGCAAGCTGAATTGTGGAAGTACGGCATTGGCGGTGACCTGCCCATTGTACTTGTGCGGATCAGCGGTTTGGATGACCTGGACATGGTGCGACAGGTGCTGCGTGCGCATGAGTATCTGCGACTGAAAGGACTACCCATTGATCTGGTGATTCTCAACGATCATCCGCCCAGCTATTTACAGTTATTACAGGACGAGATTCAGATGCTGCTACGCTCGACGGGCTTGCAAACATTACAGGATAAACCCGGCGGCGTTTATGCCCTGCGGGCCGACGTTCTATCAGATGAAGACAAAATTTTGTTGCAGACCGTGGCCCGCGTCGTCTTCACTTCTGAACGCGGCACGCTCGAGGAGCAACTCGCGCGGCGTCCCGCTGAAGACAACAAAGTATTGCTACCTTTTAATCCACGTTTCCCTTCCCGGATTTACCCCGAAGAATCAGCGATCAGTGTTTCCGACCTGCAATTTTTCAACGGTCTCGGCGGCTTTGCGAAGGAAGGACGCGAATACGTCACGGTTTTGAATGAAGGACAATGGACGCCTGCGCCGTGGACAAATATCATCGCCAACGAACACGATTTTGGTTTTCAAGTGACGGAATCGGGGGCGGGCTATACCTGGTCGGTCAACAGCCGTGAGAATCGTTTGACGCCCTGGTCGAATGATGCGGTGAGCGATCCGCCTGGTGAAATATTTTATCTGCGCGATGAAGAGACCGGAAAAGTATGGACACCAACGCCTTTGCCAGTGCGTGAAACAGAACCGTATGTCATCCGTCACGGGCAAGGCTACTCAATTTTTGAGCATACCAGCCACGGGCTGGCGCAGGAATTAATGTTGTTCGTCCCACTTGAAGATACGGTAAAAGTTTCGATCCTGCGGTTGCGCAATACCACCGAACGCCACCGAAAATTATCAGTGACGGCCTATCACGAACTGGTGCTGGGCGTGACGCGGGCGCAATCCGCTCCCTTTATTGTCACCGAACGGGATCAGGCTTCAGGAGCTACCTTCGCACGCAATAATTACAACAATGAATTTGCCGAGCGCGTAGCTTTCACGGCGATGAATCCGGCTGCGACCAGCGCGACCTGCGACCGCAAAGCGTTTCTGGGGCGTAACGGCAATACGGTGCAGCCTGCGGCGCTCCGTCAGGCGAAGCTTGATGATCGGAGTGGAGCAGGGCTTGATCCGTGCGCCGCCTTGCAGACCTTCATCGAACTTGCGCCAGGGGAAACTCGTGAAGTTATTGTTTTACTTGGTGAGAGTGCCACTGTGGAAGATGCCCGCCAAATCATTGCGCGTTACTTCGCACCGTCGGCGTGCAGTGAAGCTATCGAACGGGTAGTGAGCCATTGGGACGAAATATTATCCAGCGTCGAAGTCCGCACGCCGGATGCAGCGATGAACCTGATGCTGAATCGCTGGTTGTTGTATCAAACGCTTGTCTGCCGTATCTGGGCGCGTTCGGCGTTTTATCAATCGGGTGGCGCTTACGGTTTCCGCGACCAACTACAAGACGTGATGGCGCTCGTCTATGCCAAACCGGAGCTGACACGAGAGCAAATACTTCGCGCCGCTGCGCATCAATTCAAAGAAGGTGATGTCCAGCACTGGTGGCATCCGCCGACAGATCGTGGCGTTCGCACGCACATTTCTGACGACTTGTTATGGCTACCCTACGTCACGAGTTTTTATATCCGCGTGACGGGCGACAGCGCAATCCTTGATGAAGTAATTCCGTTTCTCGAAGCGCCGCCACTAATCGAAGGTGAAGACGATTCGTACTTGCAGCCGCAGGTTTCCTCCGAGCAAGCCACTCTTTATGAACATTGCCTCCGCGCCATTGAGCGTAGTCTGGCAACCGGAGAACACGGCCTGCCGTTAATGGGATCAGGCGATTGGAATGACGGCATGAATCGTGTTGGCAATGGCGGCAAAGGTGAAAGTGTCTGGCTCGGCTGGTTCCTCCACACCACGCTTGATGGCTTCGCGCCGTTCTGTGAGTTACGCAAGGAACCGGAACGTGTCGCGCAGTATCAGGAACACATGACAAAATTGAAGATTGCGCTGGAGAATGCGTGGGATGGTGATTGGTATACGCGTGCTTATTTCGATGATGGCACGCCGCTCGGCTCAGCCCGGAACGATGAATGCCGCATTGATTCCATCGCACAATCGTGGGGTGTAATTTCAGGCGTAGCGGACAAACAACGCGCCGCCCATGCGATGGCGGCAGTCGAACAGCATTTGATTCGTCGCGGTGACGGCCTCGCCTTGTTATTCACGCCGCCTTTCGATCACGGCGCACGTGATCCCGGTTACATCAAAGGGTACGTGCCTGGCGTCCGCGAAAATGGCGGGCAATATACGCACGCCGCGTTGTGGACACTAATCGCTTACGCCATGCTCGGAGATGGAGACAACGCCAGTGAATTATTTGCCCTGATTAATCCGATCAATCATTCTTCAACCCGCGCCGGACTGCACAAATACGGTGTCGAACCTTACGTGGCAGCCGCCGACATCTACGCCGTGCCACCGCATACAGGACGCGGTGGATGGACGTGGTACACCGGTTCCGCAGCGTGGATGTATCGCGCCGGACTCGAATCAATTCTCGGCTTTCAACTGAGTGGTGATCGCCTGCGCATTGATCCGTGTATCCCTCGTAGTTGGCGTGAATTTGAAATTAACTTCACACCTGACCATCAAAATAGTACGCGGTATTTCATCAAAGTTGAAAATCCGCATGGCATCTGTCGCGGCGTTAGTAGTGTGGAAATTGACGGAGAGCTGCAGCCGACATTCGAAATCGCTTTGGCTAATGATGGAAAACAACACAATGTACGCGTTGTTCTCGGTGGGCAATGAAAATAAGCCCTTAGCGATGCAGCAGGCGATTGACCCAACTCTTGCTTTGGGGCGGCTGATCCGGTGTTGCCGTGTCAACCGGATCAGGATTCGCCCGTCGCCCGGTCACCTGATCAATGTGAATGCGGTAATAGACCGGTATCAATTCATCCGCTGCGGCGGGAGACGCTGTCCGCACGTAAGCTGGCTCCCACCACATCGCTTCACGCTGGAGCAAATGATGAGCCAGCTCACATTCCGACTTCCATTCAGGGGTATCAGGTAATTCCTCATAGTGACCCTGGATAACGACAGTAAGCCAATCATTGCGGCTTTCTATCTTGTCTACCTCGACACAGACCAGTGGGTTGTTTCGCATCCAATCAATCTTTTGACCGCGCGTGGCGAAACTGTAAAGATGTCGCTGGTGGTAAGCAAAATAGATCGGCACGATATACGGCTGATGGTCGTGTGAACAAGCCAGTCTGCCAAGCTTCAGGTGTGCCAGTACTTCAAAACATTCCGTATTAGTCAGTTCAAGAATTTGCATGTCACATTACCCCGATGAAAAGCCAAATTATCTTAATCGTGACGGGCGTCGGTGGGTACGTTCGCGTCGCCTCATCAAGTGGCGCTTGACGAATTCGACCAGCAGCAAATAAGTAATCACAGTGACGCCCAGAAAAACAAAAAACATGGCTGGCAGCGGCGTAAAGCCAAAGACCGTAGCCAAAGGCGAAAACGGCAAGACGATTCCAACCAGGACAATCAATATCGTAGTGATTGCCAGCGGCAAACTGGGACAGCTGCGGAATGGATTGCCTGCGGTGCGAATCACAAAAAGCACCAGCGTTTGCGTAGCCAGTGATTCGACAAACCACCCGGTATGAAACACTGCCTCGGAAGCGTGAAAGACTTTGAGCAACACATAAAAGGTCAGAAAATCATAGATCGAACTGATCGGGCCAATGTAGATCATAAAATCCCGAATCAGCTTGATGTCCCAGCGGCGCGGCTTGTCTATGTAAGAGGCGTCTACGTTGTCAGTCGGAATCGTGATTTGCGCGAGATCATAGAGAAAATTATTGAGTAGAATCTGCGTCGGCAGCATCGGCAGAAAGGGCAGGAACATCGCGGCGGCAGCCATGCTGAACATATTGCCGAAGTTAGAACTCGTACCCATCAGCAAATATTTCATGACATTGCCGAAAGCTTTACGTCCTTCCAGAATGCCCTGATGCAAAACGCGCAGGCTGCGCTCCAGCAAAATTATTTCGGCGGCTTCTTTGGCGACATCTACGGCGGTAGACACAGAGATGCCAACGTCTGCGGCGTGCAGCGAAGGCGCGTCATTGATGCCGTCGCCAATATAACCTACGACATGACCGCGCCCTTTCAGTGCGAGAATAATGCGATGTTTCTGCATCGGCGAGACGCGGGCAAAAACAATCGTTTTCTCTGCCATTGCCGCGAGCGCCGAATCGCTCATACGTTCGAGTTCCTCACCAAGAATAATGTGTTTGGCATCCAGTCCAACTTGCGCACAGATATGTTGCGCAACCAGTTCACTGTCGCCGGTCAGAATCTTCACGCGCACACCATCGCGGCGCAACGCTTCGAGCGACTCGGCGGCATCTGCCAATGGCGGATCAGAAAAGGCCAGAAAGCCTGCCAGCACTAATTCTTTTTCATCGGCTACGCGATAGGCCGCCTGTTGCGGGACTTGCCGCGAAGCTACGGCCAGCACGCGATACCCGGTCGAACTTAATCCATCATAAATCGCCTGACACTTCGTGCGCGCGTCATCGTCCAATGGCTGCGACTGGCCATTCACTTCGTATTGCGTACAACAAGGAAGGACGCTTTCGGGCGCGCCTTTGGTAATCAACAGAATTTCGCCTTTTGCCTCAGCTACAATTGAGAGCCGCCGCCGCTCAAAATCGAAAGGAATTTCATCCACTTTGCGGTACGCGCTGATGTCCAACGGATCGTGCTGAAGAATAGCGACATTGATCGGATTTTTCACACCTGATTCATAACTGGCGTTGAGATAGCCGAGTAAAAGCGTGTGTTCTGACGGATTGCCGAGCGCATCCTGATGCTGGCTGAGCGTCATCTCGCCGCTGGTTAATGTGCCGGTCTTGTCGCTGCATAGCACATCCATGCTGCCGAAGTTCTGAATCGCTTCGAGATGTTTGACGATGACTTTCTGCCGCGCCATGTGTAACGCGCCGCGTCCCAGCGTGACTGTCGTAATCATCGGCAAAAATTCCGGCGTCAATCCTACCGCGAGCGCCAGGGCAAAGAGCATTGATTCGAGCGGGTTGTGGTGCTGCACGATGCTCACCAGCAGGACGAAGAAGACCAGAATAATGATGGTCTTCATAATCAAATAGCCAAACTGTTTGGTGCCGCGTTCAAATTCAGTTTCTGGCGGCTTGGAGGAAAGACGAGCGGCAATATCGCCAAATGCAGTTGCCGCGCCAGTCGCGGTGACGAGCGCCGTCGCGGTTCCGCTAACTACCGAAGTACCAAGAAAGACAGCGTGGCGATCATTGGCAGAATTTTCTGACGCAGTTTCAAGCACTGCGCCTTTGGCTGCTGCCTCTTTCTCGACTGGCAACGATTCACCGGTGAGGGCGGCTTGATTAACATGCAGGTCTTTCGCTTGCAACAGTCGCGCATCAGCAGGCACAAGGTCTCCGGCGGAAAGCCTAAAGACATCGTCCGGCACAATTTCGCGCCACGGTAACTCGCTCCATTTGCCATCGCGCAAAATCGTAGCCTTTGGCGCAACCTGTCCGCGTAACTTCTCAGCGGCACGTTGCGAATGCCAGGTCTGAAAGAAATTGATGACGATGCTGACGACGACCATCAACGCGATGATTGAGGCGTTGACGATCTCTCCGACAAAGGCGGAGACCGCGCTGGCAATCAGCAGGATGATGACTAATGGATTGGCGAAGAGGAGTAGGAACTGGATCAAGCCTGCCCCTCGCTTCGCCGGAGCAGGTTCATTGAGGCCGAATTTAGCTTGTCGCGTTTTCGCTTCCTGACTGGTCAGGCCGCGTTCGTTAGTAGTGGCTTCATTCATTGCTGATCTCCTCAATCGTGACGACTGCACAATAGTCTTTCCGCTGACTCTGTTTCCTTTTCAGCCAAGCCAACCAGCACATTGGGCAAGTGTAAACAATGCTCCGCCCAAAAACAGCAGCCCGAAGATCAGCTTGTTATAGCGCGCAATCCAAACCGGAAGATAAATGTCGAAGTTGTCACCACGCTCGTTCGTATACCTCGCCGCCACTCCGGTTAACGGGCAGCGCCATCCGTTCACGACAAGGATCAAGACTTCGATCAGCACAACGCCAATGAGTCCTATTGCTTGATTGCAGCGTCGCAGAAAACTAAGGATCGGAATGGCGATGATGCAGCCAGCAAAGAAGGCCCAGACGATGGTGTGAAGCAGCTTGATAACGCGCAGTGAAGCATCTGGTGTCATCATTTTTGGCAATCTCGTAACTGAGTTCGGTCACTGTGCGAATTCATAATTAAGTTTTGTGACTCGACCGCGATAGTAAGACTTCGGCCCTTCAGGAAATAGATATGCTGCTTCGCCTTCGAGCGGGATGCGCATGCCGTCGCGTCGCTCGTAATTGCTCAAGCGGCATTCCCACGGGACTGGAATCGTCGTCCCGGGTATCGTGCGCCCGCGCGCTTCAGCTCGCACCGATTCGATCAGGTTGTCGCCGCCAAAGCGGAACAACAAGGTCGTCGTTGTTCCGCCGTCTTTCAGCGTTGCCTTGGCGGACATATCGTTCACTGCTTCCCATTGCACGCCCTGGCTAGGCAGTAACGCCGTCGGATACCTCCGATGGCGATGGCGATAAAAATCATAACGACTTCGCCAAGGTTGGAGCTGAACATGAAATGCACGAACTTGCTGATGTTCGCGTAAATCGTCCGTCCGCCTGCGACCGCGCTCACGATGGTAGCGAAGTTGTCATCAGCCAGCACTACGTCAGCGGCTTCTTTCAATTGGCTGACTGGACAATTCCATAGCTTCAGACGAATTAGAAGTATTCACAATGACCTCGCCAATTTCATTTATTTCGCGTTCCTATGGTTTGATTGCTACCTTGAGAACCCCATCCGCTCGCTCGCCGAAAATCCGGTAGGCTTCTTTAATTTCATCAAGTGAAAAGTGGTGTGTTAGCAGCGGCGTTAAATCTACTCGCCCGTGTTTGACGACTTCCATCAGTCGCCGCATTCGTTCTTTTCCACCGGGGCAGAGCGTCGTGACGATGCGATAATCTCCAAGTCCGGCAGCGAAGGCATCGTAAGGCATTTGCAGCTTGCCCGAATAAACACCGAGGCTCGAAAGCGTACCGCCAGGTCGCAACGAGCACAGCGCGTTTTCAAAAGTTTGTTGCGTGCCGAACGATTCAATAGCCACATCTGCGCCGCCGCCCGTCAATCGTTTCACTTCGGCTACGACATCTATTTCGTTGAAGTTGAGGGTGGTATTCGCGCCCAGTTGTCGCGCCATTTTCAATCTGGTTTCATCGCTGTCTACTCCAATAATCAGAGACGCTCCCATCAATTTTGCGCCGACAGACACGCACGGCATTGACCACAGGGAGTGATAGCGCCGACCAGCACACGATCTCCGACCTCATATCCCATCACCCCGGCGCCAAGTTCTGTAATGACGCCAACCGGCTCGTGACCAATAATTAATCCCGGTTTGACCGGATACTCGCCCCGCACAATATGCAGGTCTGTGCCGCAAATTGTGGTGAGCGTCACGCGAATCACGGCTTGTCCTGTGCTTGCACGCGGTCGTTCGACCTCTTCAATACGGATGTCGTTGACACCATGAAAAACGGTAGCTCGCATCTTTTCCATGGCTGCCTCCTTGAGAGATTTTTAATCGCCTAATCTTTCAATATTTTCAATACGATGGAGGGCTGGAAGCCATTGCCGGAGCATGTTTTAGAAAATGCTCCCGAACTTTCGCCACGATCTGTGGGTCAGTCAATTTGTCAGTTGTTTCAACCACTATTTCGCTGCTGTTGGGATGTGTTTTTTCGAGGCGTTTTTTTAACTCGCCTTTTGCTTCGCCCGGCCCCATGAGCAGAAGAGTTTCCGCATTCTGAAGAGCCGCAATCACCTCGTCGTAGTAAATATTCAGGTGTTGCGTTAACTCTCGCTGTTCTAAATCGTCTGCCCGCAGGGTGGAACCGGAATGGCTGTTCGGTTTTTTAAGGTCGGCGCTGATGTGTTTGATTTCTTCCGCTTCGCTGGTCACAAAAACGATGACAGCTTTCTTATGATCTATCCACAAACCTACTGCCGATTTCATAAACTTCTCCTTCTGCGTGTTAGGCGCAACAGGCCTGTTCCTGCACACGTTTGATGGTTGAGCTTGGCGAATTGCTCCACCAGGCTGTTATTAATGTTCAGGGCAAGACACGTGCCACACGTAAACAAATGAATGACAGTGCAATTGCAACTCAGGTTGACGTGCAGAGGTGTAATTTACCGAATGGTGTGGGCAATTTTACGCAGTGCGGAAAACCGCCGCGTGCCTGTCGTTTGCGGCTATTTGATTCGAATGGGGACGTTCACAATGCCAAAGGCGTTCAGAAGCCAGAGGCACAGCATCAGGACTACGACGACATTCAAGACGGTCTTGATAGGTTGGGCCATGGGGATATAGGTGTTGATTAGATAGAGGACGAGACCCATTACTACTAAGACTACGATAATTGTAATTAATGACATTTGGTTAGTTCCTTTCCTGTTACTTCACACAGCACATTACGGGTGCTTATGGCGACACAGCCAGGACTGGCGATAAGGTCAGTCCTGGCCGCATTGTTACTGCTTATTTCACCTGGGCGATAGGTTGATCCGCGATGATAATCTCGACGCGCCGATTCACCTGACGACCAGCCGCCGTATTGTTGTCGGCTACGGGTTTTGACTCGCCAAAGCCACGGGCAGCCATCACCTGATCCGGCTTGATCCCGTTTTGAACGAGATAATCATGGACCGATTCGGCTCGTCCCTGTGACAGCTTGAGATTGGATTCATCCGTGCCAACCGAATCAGTGTGGCCTTCAATCTCCATTCGGTAACTGCCGGGATAAGCCAGGAGAATTCCTGCCAGCTTGCTGAGCTTCTCTCTGGCGCCAGGCTTGAGTGTCGCCTTGCCGGTATCGAATAAGACATCCGAAAGATTGACGATTAAGCCACGGGCTTCGCGTCTGGTTTCAAGAATCGCTGAGAGCGAGACATAGAGATGCTGCTGTGCGGTATCTCGTTCACGCTTCGCAGCTTCCGCCTGCAGGCGTGCTTTGTCCGCATCGTCACGTGCCAGACCTTCATTCGCTTTGGCTTTTTCAGTTTCGGATTGCGCCTGGGCAACTCGTTCCCGTGCCAGCGCGGCTTCAGTTGCAGCACGCTCCGCCTGCTCGCGTTCAGCGGCTTTCGCACGTTCCGCTTCGCTGCGGGCACGTTCGGCATCAGTCGCGGCGCTCTGTGCTTCGCTGCGGGCGCGGGCGGCATCGGTCGCGGCACGGGCGGCGTCGGACTGAGCCTGCGCAATATTGTCGCCAGCCTGCTGGCGTTCGGCGGCAAGTCTGGCCTGGGCGTAACGCTCGACGCTCAATTTCCGTGCCTGTTCAGCAATGCGCATCACGTCGTGTGCCAGTCCACTATTTTTCTTTGCATTATCGCGCAGGTCTGACGGTTTGCGAGATCGCGGCCACGCCTGCTCTAACGTAGCGAGCTTCTGTTCTGAATCTCGCAGTTCTGGATCAGCGAATTTTTTGGCGTCGGCTCGCAGCGCAATCTCGACCGCGCGACGTGCGCCCAGAATCATCAGCGGTGTGTTGTAGTCAGCAATTAAGGTCGGAGAATTGGGCGAGAAGACCGGATAAAATAATCCAGGATCACCACTATATTCGATCGTACTTGTTGTGATCATGCCTTTCGTCTCAGACCGCAAAGTATTCTCGACAACGATCATCGAACTGGGCAGTGCCACCCTGGAATGCGGCTCGGCAGTAATGATCAGCCCGAAAGTCTGAAATTTCGTCGTTGACTCAATCTTAAATTTCTTCTGGATCGGCAACTCCATCAAACTTTCGGCTTGTCCTTCAGGAGCCACTGCCCACAAAATATAAGTGGTAAAGAAACCGCCGAGGGATTGCGGATTAGGAAAACTGTCCATCTCAAGTCTGACGTTCGTGCGCCCCTGTTTGTATTCAACATCGGCCTTCCCTGTTATTCGCGGAGCGATTGCCGTACCCGCCATCGTCACTGTCGTCTGCTTATTTTCGTTATATGTGACAGCCACGATCTGACGTTTGGCAGCTACCCATTGCGAGGGTGAATTGCTGGTTTGCGCGAAAAGAGTGCTGGTGAATGCCATCAGCAATAGTGCGCCCATATTCGTAAATCTATTAATATTCATTTGTTATCCTTCATATTCAATCCTGTTTCGGGGGAGAGTCCGGCATTGTACGATTCAACTTTGAATGTCGGTCTTGCTCTTCACGCCCGCATTTTTCCTGGCGACACACCTGGCTTCAGTCTGCTACTCGTACTTACACAGGGTGACTCCAATTACGGCTCTAGTCTGTCCAGTAGCCAGCCTGACCATAATGTCGGTGCAGCTTTGTCTCGTACTCGCGCAAAAGCAGCCTGGAGCTGTCGTATTCGGGGCTTTGCTTAATCCCCTCGCGTGAGAGATTGACGTGGACCTTACCCTGTGCCCAATCTATCGAAGCGATCCATTGCGGCGCAACAATCACCTTCCTGCCAGGCCACCAGTTACGCGTATCAATCGCCAGATAGCGAATCCGCCAATTGCCATCTTCCACGATGAAATCTTCCACGTGACCAATCTCACCATCAGTTGCTGCGATGTGATAGGTGGACACTTCCTCCGTACTGCGCAAATGAACGTCCGCAGGAATTAATCGCTCAGTTGTGGTGACGGCCATCGTATTGGACATCACCGTGGCGGCGCGCTGTGCCCCCAGAACAGGAAGCTCTACTGCTCCCCATAAAAACGGACTGCCCCAATAGTACGGATAGTCATAGTAGTCCGCATAGGCCACTTCCATCTGACGTGACACTGGTTTGTGCGTATCAATGTTCGGGCTTTTCTCAACCTGATTTTTGGTCAGAGTGACATAAAGTTTACGGTCATCCCGATCTACTTCCGTCACCGAGAACGGTGAGATCAGCACTTGCCGACCTGACAACCAACTGCCGGTGTTGACGACGATATAGCGTACTGCCCACCGCTCGTCATCGAAATAGAATTCCTCAACGTCTCCAATCTCGCCATCCGTTGCGACGATATCAAAGCCTTTCAATTCATTTATACTGCGTAACATATTTGTTGCTCCTTCTGGTTGTGGCCTGCACGATAAGTTTGGCGCTGTGATTAATTTTCAGCTTTCGATTTATCGTTGGCCGGAGATAACCTTTTCACCTTCGCTCCCGCCGCACCCACTTTCCGGCGTGCGTTGCCTGCTTTCTGCTGAACTTTTCCTTCCATTTGCTCGGCTTTCCCTTTGCCTTCGAGGCCGGTATCATCAAGCAATTCCCCACCCCTGGACTTGCCTGTATTTTTGCGCTGCGGGCTTTTGCCTTTAACTTCATTTTTACTCAACATATCTTTTCTCCGCTAAAATGACTGGCGGGACTGGAACCCGTTGCTATCGTTGGTAGAAGGCGCTGAAGGTGATGATTTACTTTTCATATCTTCCCTGTTGCAAATATTGTGCCCTTCTTCAATTGTGGCGCAGCAGGCGTAATTATATCTGCTGCGCTACGACGTATTGGTGCAGCCAGAATGTCTTACCTGAAAAACAAGTAAGACATCAGGCGTACCAGAAACCGCCGTTACCACGACAAACAGATTCCGATAAATACCTTATGTGTATTCCGCTTACACCTGGTGGGAGATAATTAGTATTGGCCAGACAGGAATTAATGGCTGTTCAATATTGGACAATTCGGGAAAGAAAAGTGGAGGTTAAAACTACTGGCGCGTGGCGCAGTCCTGCCTTACACATTCCTAGGCAATGGAAGCCAGGTAAGCCGTGAGCTTGTGTTCCTTGATGACAAGAAAGTTATCTTCGTTGTTCTCGATCAGGCCCAGATGGCGAAAGCGCTGCATAAATACACTGATGCGTGGTCGCGTCGTGCCCACCATCTCCGACAATTCCTCATGCGTAATCTTTAACTCGAGGCGGATGCTGCGCGGGTCTTTTTTGCCGAGC
>JAYSTY010000185.1:0-1394 GCA_043719385.1 Blastocatellia bacterium
CCCTTATGGTCGTCCACGTTTGATGAGAAAGGCGGGCGGAAACAAGCCATCGCCGCTACGATTAGTTTATGGGGGAATTTTTACAGAACATTAATTCTGCTCGACAGGCAACAACTTTTCTTTGAGCCATTGATTAATGAATGAGTACGAGGCCTGCGGAACTTTATGTTCATCATCGAAAGTAAGTAGCTTCACTGTGTGTGCGCGACTCGCTAAAGCCTCGACAAAATTGTTGATTCGTTCCGGTGTGTAAAATTCATCGCGGTCAGTGCCGATATAAAGTACATCCAGATTATCGCCGCTGTATTTGCCTTCGGTTTGCCAGTCGCCAGGGATGCCGCCGCAAATTGCAATGACTCCGCGCAGTAAATTTGCATGCGTAAAAGCGAAACGGAAATTCACGCCAACCGCCTGCGAAAAGCCCAGCAGGAAAATGTTGGCGGGATCAGCGATTCCGTCTTCAGTCAGCGTAGTAATAATTTGTCTGATGTTGCGATGATGAAGCTCGACGGATTCTTCGGCCTTGTAATTCGTGAGCCAGCCAAAACCGATTTTTAGTTTTTCTGCCGGGGTTTTGGGAATAATCATGTGCTGATGCGGCCCCTGCAACGCGGCGATAACAAAATCATCTGTATTGATATTGCGCATCAATCGCAGCATCGAAGACTTGTCTCCACCATAACCGTGCAGCGCAATGATTAAAGGCTTTGGCGTCTCAGCCGCAGGAACATGTAAATCGTAGTAGCAGGGAAATTCCTGTACCATGCGGCGCTCGACAATCTCAGCCATTTGTGACTCCCAGCGTTTTGGCTTGTAAACGCCGCATCCCGCGAATCCAGCGATCATAATCGGTGGCTTTGCGCTCAAAATATTCGGCTACTTCAGGATGTGGAAGGATAAGGAATTTCTCGCTGTCGAGGCCTGCGACAACCGCTTCGGCAACTTCTTCGGGTGAAACCGAGCCTTCGCGCAAAAAGCTTTCTTTGTCACCATCATCGCCGAGCAACATCCGAGTGCGAACCCCTTGCGGACATAAGCAGGAAACCTTGATGCCCTGGTCGCCATAGGTGATCGAGAGCCATTCGGCAAATGAAACCGCCGCGTGTTTGGTGACGGAATATGGCGCTGACCCGATTTGCGAGAGCAAGCCCGCCGCCGATGCCGTTTGCAATAAATAGCCCTCACCGCGCGCCAGCATTTGTGGCACGATGGCACGCGCCGCATAAATATGTGCCATCACATTGATGTCCCAGATTCGTTGCCAGGCTTCGTCCGTAGCGTCCGCGCCGCCCATTTCAATGATCCCGGCGTTCGAGCAAAAAAGATCAATTTGTCCATAGGATTCTGTGACCTGACTGACGAGGCGGATGACATCGGATTCGAGGGCAACATTG
>JAYSTY010000186.1:0-21096 GCA_043719385.1 Blastocatellia bacterium
GTAAAGCAAGGCTATCGTTTTTACAGCTACGGTGATTGCATGTTTATTTCGTAGTTACTTATGCAAGCTTATCGCCCCCTCACAACCGATTCAGATGAAGCATTCAAATGCACGCTTTGTCCATTAGCATTGATGGATTTGAATGAGCTATGGCTGCTTGATTTGCGTGTTTTTACCGATGGTGAGGCGTATGAGCGCGAAACTTTTCGTCACCTGCTGGCGAATCCAACCTGCGTGGCACGACAAGTTCGGAGCGAAGACGGGCGGATGATTGCATTTGCCATTGGCGTGATCGAAGACGACGGCGTGGGTCACATTACAACTATCGGCGTTGATCCTCAACATCGGCGCCGCAACTTAGCCAGAATCATGTTGTTGTCTATTGAACAGGGTTTCGCGCTCAAAGGCGTGTCCATGATGCGACTTGAAGTCCGAACTGACAACGATGGCGCACAACAGCTTTATGAACAAATTGGTTATGCAATTACGCAACGGATGAGACGATATTACTCGACTGGAGACGACGGGTATTTGATGGTGAAGGCAATCAGTGGAGTGAACTGGGGATTTTAAGTTTAGTTTCGGGTTTTGGGTTTCGAGTTTCGAGAAAGAACACTCGTGATGATTCTTTCTCGAAACTCGAAACCAGAGACTTGAAACTCAACCCGCCCCGGCACTTTTTCGCAGATCAGTTAAGACTTGTTTGGCGACACCTTTTAAAGTCTCAAAAACTCCAACCCCTTTCGGGGCGACAGCTTCAATGATCGGCTCATCTTTGCGCGCCAACTCTCGCTTTAATTCATCTACGGATAAAATATCGGGTAAGTCTCGTTTATTAAGCTGAAGCACGTAGGGGATTTTCGCAAAATCATAGCCATGGCCTTTGAGGTTATCCTCCAGATTCCACAGTGCCTCAACGTTTGCGTCCATCCGCTCGCGCTGTGAATCGGCGACAAAAACCACCCCGTCCACGCCCTTTAAAATCAGTTTACGACTGGCATCATAAAAAACCTGGCCGGGGACAGTATAAAGGTGAAACCTAGCCTTAAAGCCGCGCACAGTACCCAGTTCCAGCGGCAAAAAATCGAAAAACAGTGTGCGCTCTGTTTCCGTCGCCAGGCTGATCAACTTGCCTTTTTGCTGTGCGGCTGAAGTATCATAAATATATTGGAGATTAGTCGTTTTGCCGCCCAAACCTGGACCGTAATAAACTATTTTGCAATTAATCTCACGCGATGCGTAATTAATGAACGTCACGTTGCCGTCCTCTCTAAAATTGGGGGTTCAAGCTTGTTATTAACGGGAATTACCCCGCGCCCCTGAACTAATATTCAGTTGACTGCCTAGAGACCATCGTCACTAAAGAGCCGATCAATATCGTCGTCACTAATTTCATTGAATGGAGTGTTGCGCTTACCCAAACCAGCCTTTTCCTGCTCAGCCTTATTCATAATTTGCTCCATCGCCTCATTAAGTTCTACGCCAGCGCGCTTGACCCTGAGTCTCACCAAACCAAGACTTGATCGCTCGTCGAAAATTACCACCAGAATCACCCTCCCACCAACTACGGAAATGTGGAGATTGTCACGTTCGCCTTCGTGTGAAAGCACCGGAAATTCTTTTTCACCGATGAGCCGTGCCAACCCATCAGTAGCGGCAACGTTACCGGCGGTGAGTGATGCCAAACTGGTAGTATCCAGATTACCAACATCTCCGTGTGACGCGATTTGCTGTCCGTTTTTGTCTATCAGGAAGACTATCTTGGCATTGGCATCTGTCTTCAGCTTGGACAGAATTGCCTTTATCTGCTGATATTCTTCCTCATACATAATCATGGTCGCTTCTGGCATGAGCTTGACCTCTTCTTCTCGTGGCTTGCCAATTTACATTGGCATTATCACTCTTTATTTGACTAATTTGCCATCAAGAGTGACTCATTTGCAAATTTTACTCGAAAGTCGGGATTTAGTTGATATGAGGACCGTGTTAGTCTTCAGCTCTGGGCAGGGCTGAAAAGTTTATAGCACAACCCTGATTGTTTTTCAACACGTTTTAATCCTGCTTAATGCCTCCAATAATTATTGTCAACTTATTTATAAATCAATGCTTTACACCTTACAGGTAGACATTTCCAGGGAAAATGATCGCGTCCGTTTCTCAGCCTGAATTGACACATCCCGGCTAATCTGTTATTTATAATAGACTTATCGCTGATTACTGAATTTAACTACAACGGTATTTCCGTGATAAACCTCTTTGAGAGAAAGAATTTTCAATGATGAGAGAGCAACTCTCCAAACGTAAAAATTCGGTGGCAAAGTCACCAACAGCAATTAAAAAATCACCCGCCAAACCGGGCAGCACGAAGTCTGTCAAAAAGAAATCTCGTCCAACAGTAATCGCCAGAGCTACAGGCAAAAAATCGCTTCAGACTTTAGTCAAAACCGTTGCCAAAAAATCTATCGCCGCACCGAAATCTTCAGGAAAAAAGATACCTGCTAAAACACCTGTCGCGGTTGTGCCAGCAAAGACTAAATCAGCAAAACCAATTCCGAAAGCTGCTGCCAAAAAAGCGCCGCTCAAAGCTTCCGTCAAATCAATTGTCGCGCCCAAGATTGAGGTTAAGCTCCGTATCAGCACCAAATCTGCCGCCAAACCAGTTGCGGCCCCGGTTACGATTCCCCGCCGCCAGATTGCAGGTCAGGCATTGCGTGCCTTTGAGCAGGCCGTCAAAGTTTTTAATCTGCGTCAATTTTCTGAAGCGAAGTCAATGTTTGAAGAATTACAGCAACGCTATCATCAGGAAGTTGAAATCATCGCACGCTCACAGACATACATTCAAGTTTGCAAGGTCAAACTAGCACCCAATCGTGTCTCGCCACGTGATGCTGATGAATTTTATGATCGTGGTGTAGTCGCCTTGAATGTCGGAAATTTTGTCCAGGCACGAACATTTTTTGAGAAATCTTTGAAGCTTCGCCCTGATGATTCTTTTACACTTTATTCTTTAGCGGCAACGCATGCCCAATCAGGCACCACCGATCAGGCCTTGAATTATTTAGAGCAGGCCGTGCAAAGACAGCCGCGCTTAAGGCAACGAGCGCTTAACGATAATGATTTCTTTGCAATCAAAGAAAATCGGCGCTTCCTGGAATTGATCGGAGTCTCATCACCGTTCGATTTGCTGGAAGCTCGTCGCGCATAAAGATAATCAAGTCAAAGAATTGAACAACTAAAAAGCCAGTGGACAATAAATTGTCCGCTGGCATTTTTGCTTTGAGAGATTAAAATTGCTGCTGGCTATTTGACCGCCAATTCGGTTTTCACTTTGGCTTCAACTTCCTCGCCAACCTGCGCATTGAAACCCCGATAGTGTGCGATTAAACGTCCATCTCTGCCATAAATCAATGTCTGAGGAACCGAGACATCTGTTGAGTTGATGAACTGAGTAAAGTACTTGTCGTCAACTTCACTGACGACCGGATAGCCGACTTTTTGGTCATTAATAAATTGTTTAACGGCCTGCAAATTTGATCGGGGGTCTTTCACCGACATTCCGATAACTTCCAGGTCGCTGGATTTTTGATTATCAATCAGCTTGTTAATCGTGGGAATCTGACGCTTTGAATACCCGCACCAGGTACCGAAAAATTGCATGACGACAACCTTGCCATGCAGAGCTTCGAGGTTAAATCTTTTCCCGTCGGTCGTGGCAAATGTCTGGCGCGCAACTGTTTCTTTAGGAAGCTGCCCCGGCTTCACTTCCGCTTTTCCCGGGATGACTTTAAGGCTGAAAAGCGCGAATAATGTCAGCAATGTCAGCATCATTAACCAAACGATTCGCGCTTGAAATAATTCGTAACGAGAGATAGATACAACTTTACCGTTCACAGTAGTTTCTCCAATAAATTGATTTTGGTTTCGTTCGGGTGAGATTGACGAAGCCTTAACGTTTGACCGCAGGGCAATCACAAGCATAGATTTGCAATGAATTAAAGTCAATGATCCAAAGATGCTAAAAATTCGCCTAAAGTGTCACGATGAAAAATTTATTTACCTGGCAGGAAGCAATCACCACGCACCGCGAAGCACGCCAAACCGCACACGGCGAAGAATTACGCTGGCTGGTCAATCGAGAAAAAATTCTTAATCAGCAAACTGGACAAGTCATCACGCGTTCTCTGATTCGTCACCCCGGAATTTGTGTGATCGTGCCATTTCTTACTGCGCAGCAAATTTTATTGCTGCGGCAATATCGCTATGCAGTAAATGATGAACTGTGGGAATTGCCCGCTGGGACGCTGGCCGGACGCGAAGAAAATCAACGCGTGATAGCCGCCGAAAACCCTGTTGCTTGTGCGGCACGCGAGCTAATAGAGGAAGCTGGGTACGAAGCCGGAAAGCTGGAAAAATTTGCCGAATGTTATGCAATTCCTGGCAGTGGCGACGAGCTAATGCACTTCTATTTTGCTGATGATCTGGTCAAACGCGAACAAGCTCTTGATGTGGGCGAAATCATTAGTGAAGTAAAAAGCTTTGACCTGTCAGAAATTGAAACAATGATTGAGCGTGGAGAAATTCGAGATGCGAAAACTCTAATCGGATTATTTTATGCGCTTAGGCGCAGGTAGCAGTTGCAGTAAAACGTTCAGGGCTAAACGCTTGCAAATTAAATTCGCTCGCGCCACGCAGCACAAGCTGGCTGATCGCCTGGGCAGTAAGCGGCGTCAATAAAATTCCATTGCGATAATGCCCTGTTGCATACACTAATCCTGTAATTTTTGGATCGTTACCCAGGATCGGCAATTCATCAGAAGAGCCAGGACGCAGGCCAGACCACGTTTCCTTAATCTTCAAGGCCTTTGCCTGCGGCATTATTTCCACAGCATTTTCCACAATAGAAGATATGCCACCTGCCGTGACTGCCTTGTCATACCCAACTCGCTCCGTCGTAGCTCCGGCAATCACAACTCCACTCAAACGTGGAATCAGGTACCCACGTGACGAATAAATGATGTGATTTAATTTCGTTTCGGTCATTTCCAGTGCGATCATTTGCCCGCGCACCGGCTCAATGTGTGATTTGATTTTCGTAGTAACCAGGCCCGACCAACTCCCGGCAGCGATGATGACTGCGTTAGCTTTTAGTTCTCCGCGTGAAGTAGCTACGCCTGTGACCTGGCTGTTTGAAATTAAGATTTTTTCAACTTCAGTTTGTGCAAAAATCTCAACGCCGGATTTTCTTGCAGCGATTTCCAGCGCGGCAACCAACTGGCGATTATTTACCTGGTGATCGTCAGGGAATTGCAAAGCCCAGCGTAATTTTGGATTCAGTGCCGGCTCAAGTTTCAGCGCACAATCAGCCTTAAGCTTTTTCACCTGCAACCCGGCGGCGTGTTGCCATTGCCAGCGCTGCTCAAGTTCTTCTTCATCCTCATCTGTCAGGGCTAAATATAAGGTTCCTTCGGTGCGATATTCGATGTCTATGCCTGTGTCCCTGCGCAATTCACGGGCAAAATCCGCATACATCGCACGGCTGGCGACAGCGCAGGCAAAAAACGCATCCGCCTTGTTTGCTTCGGCCAGCGGCGCCAGCATTCCACCCGCTGCCCACGATGCTTCACGACCAATTTCGCCGCGTTCGATCACGGCAACACGCATTCCGGCTTGCGCTAAACGCCAGGCGATGGAACAGCCAATTACCCCACCGCCAATGATCGCGGCGTCAAATTGTAGTTGCGATTGTGACATCCAAAAGCGAGCTTACAGCGGGGTTTCGGTGGTCGTTTCCTGGTTGGATTTTTGTGTTTCCTCGCGTTTGCGACGAGCATTTTCCAAGTGGCGATCAAGACAATTAATTTCCTGATCTACCATGGAATCAATTGTGCTTTTCAGTCCATTGAGAAAATCTTTTTTAATGCCCGCGATGGTGTTCGCAGTGTTTTCCGGCATCGCTGCCCAAATGGAAGAAAAGAAATCATCTACCAAATTTATTTCAGGATTCGTTGTTTCTGACATAGTTGTACTCCTTTTAACCAAGCTCATACGTTGCCGCACAAGTATCTGTTTCCCAAATTCGTACTTTGTAAACCTGCACGCGCCGGTTGTTAATGTCGCGTCCGACTTCAGCTAAAAAATATTCTGCCATCCGCTCCGCCGTTGGATTCATGTCTCTGTCGAACGGCGGCAAATCGTTAATGTTTTTATGGTCGAGGTAATCAACTACTTTTCGCGTCGCGGTTTTGATCTCAGCAAAATCCGCCAGCATGTCAGCCTGATCCAGTTCATGGCCCCGGACATAAACTTCGACGCGATAATTATGCCCATGCAAATTCGCGCATTTGCCAACGTAGTTTCGCAATAAATGAGCGGAAGAAAAGCTCAACTGAATCATCAATTCGCGCATAAAAAATATCCAACAAATCTTTAATTTGCCGCTTACTCAGGCAGTCAAACGAAGGCGAATTATAACACACGGAGGTGCGTAAATCCGGCTTCAGGTTATTTCCCTGCCCCTCGCACATTCTGTCTCAGCAATCCTTGTGCTAAAATACTGCTTCTTTCGCGTAAAGTTAATTTTTGAGGTAAATAATGGCAACGATTAATTGTGCTTGTTGTGGGAACAACATGCCGGGGATGAATGCGGCTCCGTTCAGCAATGCGCTGGGTCAGAAAATTTACGAAAAAACCTGTCAGAAATGCTGGACCGAATGGTTAGCAAAACAAAATCAGATCATCAATCATTTCGGACTCAGTACGATCAATCCTGAGCATCAAAAATTTTTAATTGATAACATGAAGCAATTTCTTTTTCACGAAGGCGAGTTGCCACAGGCAAACATTGATAGTTCGTTGGAAGGAACAATCAAACACTAAGCCCCTGATAGCAGTATGACAAACGAAACGCAATTCGTAGGAATCAGAGCCGAGGACGACACAAACATCCGCGAAATACCGAATTTCCTGGCGCCACAGCAGGAGAGCAGCGAACCGAAAAGCCTGTGGGCCGAAGCGCGTTCCCTGATACGCGATATTATCATTGCCTGTTTGATCGCCCTGTTTATTGTTTTTTTCGTGGTGCGACCGGTGCGTGTCGAAGGCGAAAGCATGAAGCCAAAGCTGCTTGACCGCGACCGCATTTTCGTCAATCAAATTCTCTATCCGATCCGCGAATGGATTGGCGACAAACAACCCATCAAACGCGGTGACATTGTCGTTTTATATTTTCCGAACGACCCGTCAAAATCCTATATCAAACGCGTAGTTGGTTTGCCCGGCGAAAAATTGATGTACGAAAACGGCAAATTATTCATCAATGGCGTGCTGCAAAATGAATCATATCTATCGGAAGAAGCATTGAATGATTTCTCTCATCGAACAGTTACGAGAGAAGTAGATTCTCACCATTATTTTGTCATGGGCGACAATCGAGTTTACAGCAGCGATAGCCGGGACTGGGGACTGGTGCCGGAAAGATATATTTATGGCAAGGCGATGTTTCGCTATTACTCGCCTGAAAACTGGTTCGCGCGCGTTGGTGGACTTGATAAATAATCTCGCAGCGCTATTTTTCAAATTTACAATCTCATAAGGAACTCCAAAAGAAATGACCAATGAAGCCATACTTGCGCTGGAAGACGGGCGCATCTTTCGTGGCCGCGCCTGGGGCGCAAGCGGTGAACGAACCGGCGAAGTAGTTTTCAATACTGCGATGACCGGTTATCAGGAAATTCTCACCGACCCATCTTACGCCGGACAAATTGTGACGATGACCTATCCGCTCATCGGTAATTATGGCGTCAATCCCGAAGACATCGAATCGCGCCGCCCTTTTATCCAGGGCTTTGTCGTGCGCGAATATTCCGAAGTTACTTCCAACTGGCGCTCAACCATGTCGCTGGACGATTATCTGAAACAGTATGGCATCGTTGGAATTTCGGAAATTGACACCCGTGCACTCGTGCGTCATATCCGCGAAAAAGGCGCGATGCGGGCCTGCATCTCTTCCGTTGACCTCGACGAAAAAAGCCTGATCGCCAAAGCGCAGGCGGCTCCATCAATGCTGGGACGAAATTTAGTTGATGAAGTCACGTGCGGCGACAGTTATGAATGGTCAGAAAAAATTGATGCGCAGGGCGGAGAAAAATTGCCGCGCACAGAGGAACTCGACGAAGCCGCCGTTCATTTCACACCCAACGAAGCGCTTGAAATGAGCGGCGCAATTAACACCGAACCATTTCACGTAGTCGCTTACGATTTCGGCATCAAGTATTACATCCTGCGCTATCTGGCCGTGCTTGGCTGCCGCGTTACCGTAGTTCCGGCACGCACTTCAGCCGCCGATGTGCTGGCGCTAAATCCCGATGGAGTCTTTTTATCGAACGGCCCCGGCGACCCGGCAGCCTTGCAACCAATCATTGACGAAATCAAAAAGCTGGTTGGCACGACTCCGATGTTTGGCATTTGTTTAGGGCATCAGGTTTTGGGATCAGCGTTTGGCGGCACAACTTTCAAATTAAAATTCGGACATCGCGGCGGCAATCAGCCAATCAAAAATACGCGGACAGAAAAAATCGAAATCGCCGCGCATAATCACGGCTTTGCAGTTGATCCGAACAGCCTGAATCAGGACGAAATCGAGCTGACGCACTGGAATATTAACGACCATACTCTGGCCGGAATTCGTCATCGGACGCTGCCAGTATTTTCCGTGCAATACCATCCAGAAGCCGGCCCCGGCCCGCACGATTCAGCGTATTTGTTTCATGAATTTATTGCTGATATGAAAGCGTACCGCGATGGCGTGAAGCAAAAAGGGCAAGGGCAATAAGGATTAGTGACAGCTTGGGCAAATAAGAAATTCTTGCAAAGATTCTTTGTCAGATTTATAAACCAGAGTAAAGGCGGAGGAGCATTCGATGGACACAGTTGAATTTAAGACACTCTATAATTTCCTGGACTGGCTCTTTCCCGTAATATTGTTCGCTCAAGAGCTACAATTTTTTTCCTTAAAAAAAGACAGCGTATTCAAGCGGTATCATCTTTCAGGCGTGTTGCTTGCTGTTTGGCTTATTATCAAAATAGGTACACGTCATCCATTCAACCAGACCATTTTTACGGGACTGTTACTATTTTTCCTGATTATCATTGAATTAGGAATCACGAAGAACACGAAGAAGCGGTCACTGGTCAGGTAAATAACTACTTTGATTCTTTGATTTTGAAGCTGCCTGCACAAACATCACCTTCCTGTACGCCATCTGTCCACTGCTTTAATTGCTTAATTCTAGTCTTCAATAGTTCGTTCATTTCCTGGCAGCGGCACATTTTATTGATTGAACCATAAGCGGCTGGAGAAGGGTCAGGATAGTGTGATTCTATCTGTGCATCCGAGAAGGCAAGCCACTTACGTTGTGCAGCACGAAATTTTGTAATGAACAATTTATCGTTACGATATTCAACCAGAATTCTTTGATACAGTTTGTTCAGTTGCGCATCTGATTTTTTATAGCTCACACAAAAATCTTCGTCAGGCGTTGCCTGTGGCTGTACGCTGCGATTGAATCCAAATGCTAATAACACCACCACGAACAGAATAGCTTTCATAAAATTCCCCAGAGTACTTTTTTACAAATCATCAAAATAAACCACGTGGGCGCTCCGCCAGATACTCGCCGGGATTGAACCGCGCACCGCAGGCGTAATGAGGATTTTGAATTCGTCGTCGGCTAAGGTGGGCATTCGTTCGAGCAAATTCCACGCGGCTAAATCGCTCTTTGGCTTTTCAGCTTTTTTCGTTTGCTCAGTTGGCGTTGGCGTGAGCGGCGCTATTTTTGCCAATTGTCGCAGCATTTCGTAGCGGTGATCGTTATCGCGTCCAAAGGCTGAATCATAATCGTTGAGAATCATTCTGACCTCGGCACCTTCGTCCAAAAAATGTGTCAGCAAACTCGCGGCAAAGGTTACGGCCCGCTCAAATTGATCGTTGAAGTTGGGCGGCTTTTCTTTGCCTGCTTCAGCTTCAGGAGGGCTAACAGCTTGCCCTATATCGAACGCATCCAGCGCAATCGTTACGCGCCAATCGTCATCACGCGTAAATTCGCGCACCATCAATCTGGTCGTTTTGGCGGTCGCTTTCCAATCAACGTAGCGCGGATGATCGCTCGGCACATATTTGCGAATCGCGTATAAATCGCTGCCCGTGCCTTTCAATTCGCTTTCCATTTGCCCGTGCGTGAGCGGCAGCAAATGATAAGAATCATCGAGCGCTTGTGGACGCGGATAGACGATGACTTCGCCGCTGGCCTCGACAAAACGCCGCCGCTCCACAAATCCAAACGGGAAGCGCGTGCGCACCATAAAGCCGCGTACCGGATAAACTCCGCGTTTGTCAAATGTGCGGATGACACGAATTTTGGCTTTGGTTTTAGCGGGCAGGATAGGAAAAAAAGCCAGGTCGCCAAGCGATTGTTCATTGACGCCAGCCGTTTTTTTTGTTTTTTTCAAAGCTTTGCGATTGGGTTGATCGGTCGCCGCAACGGTCAGCGAAAACGAAGGCAGCAGCCGTTTTTCATTATTCAGGGTGACTTCCAAATGCGTCGGATCGCCGGCGAAAATATGATCAGGAAAGCGCAACGCAACGCTGACATTGCCGATGCTCAAACGCGACGCGACGCCGGAAAGCACCATCGTGGCCATTAACGACGCCAGCACCATATACAACAAATTATTTCCGGTGCTGACCGCTGCAATGGCGACAATCAAGATGAACGCGCAAAACAACCAGCCCGCGCTCATCACATTCATCGCCAGGCCGGATTGCAAATACTCCAGACGCACATTTCGCGCCAGCCTCGGCACGACGTAAACCATGATCCCGACGGATAACCCAAGCGCAATTTTTGAAGTGAGCGAAGCCATTTCGTAATCGCCCATTTGGGCGGCGGCGGCGGAAATAAAGGCCATGCCGATGGCGCTGCAAATCAGCAGGAAAGAGATGAGGAGAAATTTGACGAATTGTTTGTCGCGAAAAAAATTCATGAAGGAAGCAAAAATCAAATCGGTACAGGCACATTTTTCACAATTTCGGTCAACACGGCATCGGCCTCTTCGCCCTTCCGCAGGCGCGACGAATAGCGCGAATTGATGATGATGCGATGGCTGAACACGGGCACGACCAGGCGTTTGATGTCATCGGCTAAGCAATAATCACGGTCTTCGGAAAGCGCGTAGGCTTGCGCCGCACGATATAACGCCAGCGAACCACGCGGGCTGATACCCAGATCAAGTAATTCCGATTGCCGGGTCGCCGCAACAATTTTCATCAGGTAATCAAGCAGCGAATCGTCAACTTTGACGCGGCGCGCTTCGGCCTGTAAATCCATCACATCTTCGGCGCTCATCACCGGAGTAATTTCGTCAATCGGATGCCCCAGAGTCTGGCTGCGCAAAATTCGTTTTTCGTCCTCAGCCGCCGGATAACCCATCCTGATGCGCATTAAAAACCGATCAAGCTGAGATTCAGGCAGCGGATATGTGCCGTGATGCTCAATCGGATTCTGGGTCGCTAACACTAAAAACGGACGCGGCAAATCATACGTCTGATTTTCAATGGTGACGCGGCCTTCGGCCATCGCTTCCAGCAGGCTGCTCTGCGTTTTCGGCGTCGTGCGATTGATTTCATCCGCCAAAACAATATTAGCGAAAATCGGCCCTGGCTGAAAATCGAAGCGACTGGTTTGCTGATTGAAAATTGACACGCCGAGAATGTCCGAAGGCAGTAAATCGCTGGTAAATTGCACGCGTTGAAAGCTGCAATCCAGCGCCCGCGCAACAGTCTGCGCCAGCGTAGTCTTACCCACGCCAGGAACATCTTCGAGCAACAAATGACCGCCTGCCAACAGCGCCACGACTGCCAGATGGACTGCTTCTTGTTTGCCTCGGATAACGGTTTCGATGGTGCGTTGCAAATCCTGCAAACGCGCAGTGGTCGTGGTGCTGGTAATCAAGTTGACTCCGCGAAATCTAGTGGATAATTCAAAGGGGGCGAGCAACAGGCTAAAATCTTTGCCTGTCTATCCTGACCAGAGGAATTTAGCACAAACCTTCAGGCAGCAGCAATCAAGTAATAAATATGCTATCCATACAGTATCTTTTTGATTGTCTCAAGTTTTGGGTAACAGGTAATTTCTTCCAATTCACGCGCTTTTCTTCTAATCGAGCCACTTCAGCCAACGACCTGGCCTATTGCCGATACAACGCAACCTCTGATTACCTTTTGGCTGATCACTTAATTTTACAAGCTGTAGGAAACTGTGGGCATAAACGACAAAAGCCGCTTGCGCGGCTCTTGTTGTTTGCTTGAATTTATTGGCTCCTCAGGTAAGATTCGAACTTACAACCCTTCGGTTAACAGCCGAATGCTCTGCCATTGAGCTACTGAGGAGCAAGGCCTTAAAAAGGCGAGGGTGAGCATACAAAATGAGACTCTGCCTGTCAACCGATTTTGCAAATTTACGCATCGCGGGTCGAAGACGAACGTGCGGCGGCCTCTGAGTGCTGGCGCTGCATTTCGCTTGTGTCTGAGGCGGAGAGTGCTTCCGGTCGCTGCCAGATAACTGTTTCTTTGGGCGAAATCATTTCATAGCCAATTCCGCGCCAAACAATGCGCCGGGTTTGCGCCGAAGCAACTAAGTTGTAAAAATAAAGCAGCGAAACCAATGGATTCAATAAACAATAGGCCCAAATACCTTTTTTGACCTGATAAGAACATTCGTCAGACAATAACTGAGCGGCCATAAACCCACGCACTCCACCGGTTATAACGCCTAAAAATAAGCTGGTGAGCAAAAGCGGCAACAGAAGTTCTCCACTGACTTTGCCTAAGACCCAGGCGCCCAAACCACCCCACAAAGTAATATTAAAAAGCGAGTGCGTAATTGCCGCCAACCACCACACACGTGGCGCATAAACACGAGTGATAATCATTTGGCGCGTAGTAAATTCCAGCAACTCAAAAAATTGGAATTTGGCTTCAGACATCACCAGACATTGCGGAACAAATTTAATGCGGAGTCCTTCTGCCTGCACGGCGCGGGTCAATACATAATCATCGCTTACGGCTCCTTCTTCCCATTGTTGCCTGATGCGTAAAGCTTCAAAAGTATCGCGGTTGATGGCTGTTGCGCCGCCCCAGGCAAAAGCCGAACGCTCACCAAATAAATTCACGGTTCCCGCGTTCCAGACGGAAAGCAAATGTGACCAGAAGCCGCCTTTGACAGGCACATACCAGCGAAATCCGGTGGCGGCTCCAACTCTCGGATCGGACAGCGGAGAAACCAAATCACACAACCAGTTTGCCGCCGGACGAGCATCGGAATCAGCAAAAACCAGTACTTCGGTTTTGCGATCTACGGCATCAAGCATATCAATTGCAGCACAGAGATTATGAACTTTTTGACCGCGATTTTTGGCTTCGCCGGCGGTGATGAGCCAGGCGGAACGATTGCTTTCAGCAAGAATTTTTTTGATTACGTGATAGGCGGGATCAGCTTCGTTTTCAGTGACGAAAATAAATTCGTACTGACGATAATCCTGGGCGAGGTAGGCAACAATATTTTCCTCGAAATCATGCTCCAGCCCTTTGCATGGAATGATAACTGCCGTCTTAGGCACATAACGATCACGCGCATTTGACAGCGACTGCCACGAATAGCGGGCAAATCGCAAGCCGGCGACCAGCGCGGCAAAACTCTGCACAAGCAAAAGAAAGGCTAATAAGCTGAAGACGTTTTCCATAAACATCACATTACATTCAGGAGGGATCAGAACTCGGCCTAATCTCGGATTCTTGCTGCTAATTTCGTGGTCGCTGATCGTTCGGTGGGAGCGAGAGCAACAGCGGCGCCTTCAGGTAAAGGCAAAGTCATTGTCCTTGAAATTTGTCTGAATTGCCAGAAAGAAATGCCGCGCAATAAATTTTCAGCTACCAATTTCTGCTGATTTTGCAGTTGCGGCAGCTAAGCGCTGTTCAATCAGGGCGACAATTTTTTCCGGCTGTTCATCGGTCAATGCCAGCCGCTTCGTTTCCAGCATTAGTTCCGTCATCTCTGCGGCATGATTTTGAAATCGGGCATCACGCGCAATCAGGCTTTCGATCACTCGCCGCTCGCGGTCAGCGCGGGAATAATGTTCAGACGACCCTGCCGCCACGGCATATTCAACTGGAACAGTGACATCACGGGCGATACATAAAAATGGATAAAATTCGTCTTTAATTTCTTCGCGCAACCGACTCAATTCCAGTAACGAGGTTTTAAATCCCAATTGCCCGACCAAAGTCAGTTCTAAAACCGGTGCCAGCTTTGTTTTGTCTTCCGGGTTATGTGGTTCGATTTTTTCACGAAGCTGCGCGAATAAAGACTCATTAAATTCCTCCGGCGTTGCATGCCCGTTAACTTCAAACCTGAATCTGACAAACGGGCGCTGGCGATAATCGCGCATTAATTTGGCTTCGTGCTTTCCGTCTTTGACTTCGACCAGATAAGCACCGCGAATATTTGCATATTCATCTACCGAACAAGCCTCCAGCGAACCGGGATTATAAACCCAGTTATCAATCGCAAAATTTTTGTGCGTGTGACCGAGCGCAAGATAATCAACGACAGTTCTCAGTTCATTAATTTTAGCTACGGGTAAAGCGGGAATCGGGCGATTCAGTTGCCCCTCGACATCGGTATGCAACATCATCACATTGAAGGCGTCGGCGCGGCGATGAACCCGAATTTCATCAACCAGCGAGGGCAATTGTCGCGTCACTGTAGTGCCATACCAGGTCGAACCAAAGATACGAAAGTTGCCATCTTTTGTCTCAACATCCACGAATGAGCCTTTGCGGCTATTATCATCCCACGATTCCAGCCTGAAGCTACCATCGTCCTGATAAAACGGCTCCACTAATTTAATAAAGCCCCATTTCGAGAGGCTGCGGAGCCAGCTAAAATTATTGGCGGACTCGCGCTGATCGTGATTACCTTCGATAACAATGACCGGAATATTAGCGGCTCGCAACTGATTGAGACAAAACATCGCGTGATCCATGGCCTGTGGTTCGACACGCCGCGTATCAAAAAAATCGCCCGCAATCAGGACAAACGCGACTTCCTCTTCCAGGGCATATTTCTGGATGCAGTCGCTCCAGGCTTCAAAAAAATCGCGGGTGCGATCCGCTCCTCCGAAACGACGATAGCGACTGATCCCAAGATGAATATCTGCAATATGAAGAAATTTAGCCATTAGTGTGCTCGTAGTTGATAATTCTGCTGTGGCAGTAGATTAGCACAGATCGGAGAGGATTTTTTCATGGCCAGAAAAGGGGAATGAAAAATCACTTCATTGGTAAATTAAGAATATTGGACGCACAAATAAAAAGCAGCAGATTCACTAAAAGTGATCTGCTGCTGGGGTGAGGACTAACTTTGCGGTCATTACTGACCAAATCTTGTGAGCCTCCCGGATTCTGAGTAGGAAGAATCCTTATAGCGGTCGTTTTTGGGAGAGGCTCATTGCCACCATGAGTCAGATTTGGGGTCTGCCCAGCAAGCAGCGGGCTCAGCCTGGGATGCCTTGCCATAAAAACTTGTCAAATTTCGTTAACGGGCGACTGCAACTCTCATTTATGTTTTCCGATTCGCAAGCCACACTACCTGGTGTGCCCCGATCTCCAAGCTAGTGTAACTTGCGAATCGAAAGCTGTAACTGCCACTAAAATCCGACCCCCGTGTCCTTTCTAGCCAACAGCTACAAGATTGAGAGGAGTCAAGCTCCAAATTCTTTAAAAAATTTAGGAAAACGAACCCAGTAGAATTATTTATTCTAACGGTTGGTGAAGAACCGTTAGAAAACGTGAGGTATAATTGCACTTTTTAGTGGGTTCGCTTTCACTTGAGTAATAACTTTGCAGAATCAGCAGGAAGAACGCTCCGAGCATCGGATTTAACTAATGAATGGTGAGAAGACATTAGGTGTGAGGAAAATCCGAGCTACAAAAAGCGTTTTCCCTGCCACGAAAGAACTTTTAATTAATCAAAGATCAGCTATTTTCTTTTCTATCTCTTTTCTGCGTTAATCAACATTGCAATGGGCGTGCCATAGAATTGCAATAAACTCACATGAATATCTAAACTATTATATTTAAACTGGATAATAGACAATTACCGCTTTTTGATTAACCCCTTAACCAATTGATCAAAAGGGACTGTCCACAAAAGGTGACAGTACTATTTTTATCCCTGTCAACAAATCATTACACTGTCAACTATTGTCACCAAATGTTGTCACCTACTGAAAACTGTCACCTTCATATATTTTCTCCTGATCAATCTTATCTCCGTTGCGGTCATTAGCTTTGGCAGGTATTATTCCGCATCTGATTACACCGGAAAACCCTGAGGAACAAAATATATGGCCCATCAAAAAATGCTGCGGCGTGTTGTAATTAGCGGAATTGGCTGCGTTTCCCCCGTTGGCCTTGGCAAAGATCAGTTTTGGCAATCCATCCGCGAAGGCCGGAGCGGAGTCGCACGCGTAACTCGTTTTGATGTCTCTGATTTGCCTGTCAAAGTCGCGGCGGAGGTCAAAAACTTCAATACCGACGATTTCATTGCCCCCAAAGACCGCCAGCATGTTTCCCCCGCTGTCGCTTACGGCATTGCGGGCGCAGGAATGGCTTTTGCCGATGCCGGGCTGAATCCTAAAGAAATGGAACTGGATGACCGACGCGGCATAGGGGTAGTTTTAGGCAGCGGCGGCGCAAGCTTAAGTTTTGTCGAGAAGCAATATCGTTACTATTTTGAAAACGAAGCCAAGAAAGCCAGTATCTATTCAATCCCAACTGCGACACCTGGTTCCCTGCCGAGCGAACTTTCGATGGCTTATGGACTGAAAGGATTCAGCCATTTGATTTCGACTGGTTGCACGTCTTCAACCGATGCTTTGAATTACGCCGTCCAAAATATTCAATTGGGAAAAATTGATACTATTCTTTCCGGCGGCATTGATGCGCCACTTGCTCATAGCATCATGCTTGGCTTCTGTATGATGAAGTTGATGACTCCGTCCTGGAATGAAGAACCGGAACGCGCCTCACGTCCGTTTTGCAAAGGGCGAGATGGCTTCGTAGTCGGTGAAGGCGCTTATTTATTTGTCCTGGAAGAACTCGAACACGCCCTAAATCGTGGCGCACGAATTTATGCGGAACTGCTCGGTTATGGTTCGACCTGCGATGCCCATCATCGTGTGAGGTTGGACGAATCCGGGATTGAACCTGCACGGGCAATGAGCATGGCGCTGGCAGATGCCGGAGTAATCACCGAAGAAATTGATTACGTCAACCTGCACGGCACAGCGACTGATCTGAATGATCGCATTGAAACTCGCGCCATGAAAATTGCGTTGGGCGATTTGGCCTATAAAATTCCGATGAGCGCCACCAAATCTATTGTCGGACATCCGCAGGGCGCATCTGGAGCCGCTGGCTTGACCGCAACCATTGGAGGAATGATGAACGGCTTCCTGCCGCCGACGATTAACCTTGATGAAGCTGATCCCGAATGCGATCTTGATTATGTTCCAAATAAATCACGCGCCGCAGAAATCAAAACTGCGTTGTGCAATTGCATTGGCTTCGGATCAAAAAATTCTGCTTTGGTAGTAAGAAAATTTGAAGAGAAATAGACAAGATGAACAAGATTGCCAGGATGGTCTTACCTGCCAATCTTGTTCATCTTGTAAATCCTGTCAAAAAAATAAAACTCATGACCAACGAAGAAGTTCTACAAATATTTTCCGACAGCGGCGCGTTACTCACCGGACATTTTTTACTCTCGTCCGGCTTGCACAGTTCGCGCTATTTGCAATGCGCGTTAGTCATGCAAGATCCTGCGACCGCCGAAAAACTTTGCGCCGTGTTAGCCGCCAAAGCGAAAGCTGATGAACGTATCGGACAAATTGATTTGGTGATCGCCCCCGCACTTGGCGGAGTCATCGTTGCCCACGAAGTCGCACGCGCACTCGGCGTTCGCGCTTTATTCACCGAACGGCAGGAGGTCATGACACTGCGACGCGGATTTCAAATCGCTCCGGGCGAAAAATGTTTTGTCGTCGAAGATGTCGTCACCACCGGCGGCTCGACGCGTGAAGTCATGGAAGTCGTACAGTCACTCGGCGGCGTAGTCGTAGGCGCAGGTTCATTAATTGATCGTAGCGGTGGCGCAGTAGATTTAGGCGTGCCGCGTCACGCGCTGGCTACATTAGAAGTACCGAGTTATAAGGCGGAAGATTGTCCGATGTGTAAAGAAGGGACGACAGCAATTAAACCTGGTAGCAGGAAATAGTTTTTTGGACTTTGGATTTCTCCCAAAATCTAAGGTCAAAAGCCAAAGATCAAATCCGCGAAAATCTGCCTGATCTGCGTCATCGGCGTTCTATTCTTTCATCCTTTCCCAACTCAATCCAAATCTCATTAAATATTTCCGTAACCGATCTGCATCGTTTGCAGTTTTTTTCTGTTCGCGTGAGGAATGAAACAGCTTGCGTCCGGCTTCGGACAGCGAACGCGCTTCCCGACAAATTTCAATAACATTCAAAAGCTGCATCCGATCAAATAAATCCAGTTCAATAATTGCATCTTCATCCAATAATTTTTCCAGGCCTTCACCAGATGTTACGCCTGAATTTTGCCACGCGGCGCGGAGCCGTTCAATTTCTTCATCAACTACATCTTTTGAAATTCTGCCGCTTTCCGCAAACGTCGCCATCCGAATAATCGCGCCGTTCAAATCACGAAAATTCCCCTTCCAACTGGCTTCGCTTGACGTAGCAAATTTTACAAAATGATTCAAGGCTTCACGGCTGAACGTCACACGCGCACCGTTACGCTCGGCAAATTGATCCAGTTCAAATTGCAAATTTGGTTCGATGTCTTCTTTGCGTTCGCGCAAACTGGGCAAAGTAAACGTCCACAAATTGATCCGCGCCAAAAGATCATCGCGGAATTTTCCAGCCTGAACTCTCTCCACCAAATCGCGGTTCGTTCCGGCAATTAATTGAAATTCGCTTTTGACTTCTTTGTCGCTGCCGAGCGGCAAAAAAACTTTGTCTTCCAACGCACGCAGCAACATCGCCTGCTCATCCAATCCAAGTTCACCGATTTCATCCAGAAATAAAACACCATTGTTTGCGGCGCGAAGATGACCGTCACGCGGATTAATCGCGCCGGTAAACGCACCTTTTACGTGTCCGAACAAAGCCGACATCGCGCCGTCCCCGCGAATCGTCGCGCAATTCACTTCGACGAAATTTCCGTTCATTTGATGCCGTGCTTTTTTTAAAGCGAAGATGCGTTTTGCCAGGCGTGATTTTCCTGCTCCGATCGGCCCCATTAATAACAAAGGATCGCGTGAAGCAATCGCTACCTGTTCGATGCGGGTAATTAATTTATTGAATTGTTTGTTGCGCGTTTCGATGCCGGATTTCAAAAACGAAGTGGCTTCCTTTTGTTCCTGCTGAAAACGCGAAGTCAGCAAACCATACTTCGATAAATCCAGATCAATAATGTTGTAGGTTCCCGGATCGCTGATTTTTCGTTTACGATATTTAGGCGGCGAAGTTTGAATCAACTGTCCCGGCAAATGACGCGATTCAGTTAATAAAAACAGGCAAATCTGAACGGTATGCGTCCCTGTCGAAAGATGAACCAGATAATCTTCGTGTTCGGGTTTAAAAGGATAGCCGCGCACGAAATCGTGCAACGCAGCATAAACTTCCTCAAAATCCCACGCGTCTTGGAACTCAATCACATGCGTTCTAACTTCGGTTTCTGGCGAAACGTCTTTGATGTCGCCAACAATTTGCTTTGCCAACTCTTTGTGGCTGGGCTGAATCAACAACTCAAAACGATTGACGAGCAAATCCTCATGCGAGCAAAGCGCAACCGTCGGATGCCATTTCTCCCAACGATTCACACCTTTGCCCGCGTCCTTTTGAATTCCAAGTAAACCGAAAGCGATTGTTTTTTTCTGTGGCATAAGAATTATTGCCTGCGCAAAGAGGCGTAGAATATAATCTAAATTCTTATCAAGCAAGATAAATTTCTGCTCGTATTAATTTCTCTCTCTTTCCCTCCCAAATCTCAAATCTCAAATCAATTCAGCACTTTACCGCTAATTACTTCGCCCCTGATCGCCTCTGGCACGTGTCTCGCAATATCAATCAACGTCGGAATGAAAACGCGCTCAGCATTTAGTCGCCAGTGAGAAAGCCCCTGTAAATAAAGCTGCTAACTGTCAGGCTGATGCTAAAAGCAAATACTTGTCCGAAAAGGAGAATCGCAACATGGCAAACAAAAATTTATTTCAATCCATCGTTGGCAAGCTGTTACCAAAAACTGATGCCGTCAACGAAGCTCGCGGTCAGGCTTACGCCTTCACGCCCAAACAGACGCTCGCACAATACGCTTCGACCGGATGTTTGAATTCGACGTTTTACGCGAATGCCGAAGAGCAATTAGCCAAAGTGATTGAGCTGTGCCAATCCATCGAACCGAAATTTATTGCGCAAACCGCAATCTTCGCGCGTCAACGTGGACACATGAAAGATATGCCAGCCTTGCTGTGCGCAGTGCTGGCGGTACGCGATGTGAAATTGCTCGAAGCAATTTTCCCCCGTGTCATTGATAACGGAAAAATGCTGCGCACTTTCGTACAGATTTTGCGCTCTGGTGTCGTCGGACGAAAATCGCTCGGCTCTGCACCAAAACGTTTGATCCGTGAATGGTTCGCGGCGCGTAATGATGAAGAAATTTTCAAAGCTTCCATCGGAAACGATCCGTCGTTTGCCGACATCGTGAAAATGATTCATCCGACGCCGAACACCAAAAGTCGTGAAGCATTATTCGGTTATTTCATCGGACGTGACATCAACGCTGATGCTTTGCCGCAACTGGTGAAAAATTATGAAAGTTTCAAAAACGGAAATCGTGCGGAGATGCCTAACGTTCCGTTTCAGATGCTGACTTCACTGGAGTTGAGCAAAACCGAA
>JAYSTY010000187.1:0-8353 GCA_043719385.1 Blastocatellia bacterium
GCAATAACTCTTTCGCCTGATCGTACTGACCTTTTAACTGCTCGAACTGCGCTTTATATTCAGGTAAATGCGATTCGACAATCGCGGCCTCGGCGTTACTGTGTTTCAGGCCACTGAGTTTAGTCCTGAGTTCCAGCGTTTCCGCTCGGGTGGATGAAAGCAGAAAGTAATCAAAGCCATACCAGATGCCGGCGGCTACCAGCATCATCAGGAAAAATCTGGCAAACCAATGTAAATCGTTGAATTTCTCTAACATCTTTTCTTAACCTTTGTGAAGCCCGCCGCACTAGAAATCGTTAGCGGCGGAAGCCAAAGAAACCAGGCTTCGGGGTAATTACTTATTGTCAGTTGGGGCGGACGCTTGTTTGGCGGGAGTTGGTGTTCCTGCCTGATTATTGGCGGTAGCCGGATTGACCAGCAGATTTTGCGGGCTGTAAGTACAGCGAATGTTGAACTGGACTGCCTCTTTCGCAATTTTACTTTCGGCTGGCTTTGACGCAGCGCCTTTAGCCTGTGCCGTTTTTGCTTCGTCCTGAAGTTCAGGGTTTGCCACCAGTCTGGTCTCTACTGTAAATTTGGTAAACCAGCCATCAGAAAACTCAATATTTTTGGCAAAGGCTGTGACCTGCGCTTCGTTGGGAGAGTAACCGCTGATGACAAATGTTTCATCCTTGTTAGTTTTATCTTTGGTGTCACCATTCGCGCCACCTTCCTGTTTGACTGAGGTCAGTCGAAACAAGTTATCCGCCGGCAATTTACCATCCACTAATTGCAGCAAACGCAGCGGGCCGGTTTGTTCGGAACGCAAACGCATAATGGCGTTGATTCGTTCTTCGACGGCTTTATTCTTATCCTGCAAGTCCTTCGCCTGTTTGATTACCGGTTGCAACCGATCAAACGTCGCCTGTTCAACTTTTGTTTCTTCATCCACGCGAGAATGATCGCGTCTGACAATGTAAAAGTCGGTCAGCATCGCTAACACACAGGCACCTGTCGCAATGAGCAATAACAGCGTTTGCTGTGTGCTTTTATTACTGATTGCGCTTTCGACTACATCGAGATTGGTGTTTTCGACGGCGCTATTTAGGAGGTTAACTTTAATCATAAGTTTGTCAGTGGTTAGTGTTTAGTGGAAAGTGATTTCTGAGCGTCAATCACCAACCGCTGAAATTTATCCATCGCTGCGGAGCGCCAAACCAACCGCGACAGCCATATCGGGCGCGAATTCACGGAGGTATTCCTCGTTAAATTTTGCGGCGTCTACAATCAGATTGCGGAAAGGATCAAACGGCTCGACATAAACCTGAAAGCGACCGGAGAGGCAGGGGATTAAATTAGCAACTTTTGACCCGCCACCGGCCACCAGCATCCCGATAATTTTGTCGCCCTCCGGCGCTTGCTGATGAAAAAAATCAAGCGTGCGCTGAATTTCATTGGCGAGCATTTCGGTTACTGTTTGCAGCGCCTGAAAGGTCTCATCAAGCGTTGTTTCGCACCCTTCCGGTCGGCCCCCGCGTTTGAGAATTTCGCCTTCTTCAAAAGTTAAATTGAATTTCTTCTGCAGGGTATCGGTATATTGATTACCACCCATTGAAACGTCACGCGTGAAGATCGAAGAAATTCCTCGGACAATATTAATGTTCGTGACGCTGGCTCCAATGTTCAGTAAGACCACCGTTTGATCCGGGCGCGGAACGTAATTAATTTCATAAGCGTTTTGCAGCGCGAATGAATCTACATCAACGATGGAAGTCGTTTTGCCCGCTTGCGCAATGACCTGGGTCAATTGCGTCACCATGTCTTTTTTGCACGCCACCAGCAGCACGTCCATCATCTCGCTCTCGCCATCACTTTCCAGCACGTGATAATCAAGGTTGACATCCTGAATATCGAACGGAATATGTTGTTGTGCTTCCCAGTTAATTTGATCGCGCAATTCTTCCGGTCCCATCACTGGCAGTTGAACTTTTTTGACAATCACTGCATTGCCCGAAAGTGAGGTAGCGATGAACTGGCTCTGGATTCCCTGTTCGATAAAAGCATTGCTAATGCAATCGGAAACGTGGTTACCGTCAATGATTTGACCATCAACGATGGAATCCGGCATCAGATCAATTTGTGCAATGTTGAGTAGCTCAAACTGATCTTTGTTGGGCCTTAGCTCGGCCACTTTGATGCGGCTGGAACCGATGTCCACACCGACGACACTTTTTTTCCTTTTGCCTAACCCAGAGAAAGAAGAAAAAGAAGGGAAGCTGGCAGGTAATTTGAACGATGGCATTGAGATCATTAAAGACTCCGGTCTTGCTTGTGTGCCTGTTGGGTGAAAGTCAAATCACTTGTCAAAGTGACACAAATGACGAATTCGTGAAGGTGACAACTTCAATTGTTGGGTTGATTGATGACGACTGTGAGGCAGAGCGTTTGGGGCCCCCGGGAAGGAAAACAGCCAAACTGAACGGTTGTACAAGTAACATTCCCAGGCTGTTATTGTCAATAAATTTCTTCCGGGACACCTGCTTTAAAGGTTTGGCAATTCCGTTATAAATCTTACAAATTCAGCCCTGAGAGCAAAATAAAATTCCGTGCAAAGCCAATTTTTTGCGCGTCATCTGAAAAATAAATTTACATAGCTTACAACGAATTTACTTCTCCCTGACCTTTTGCATTTGGCTTTAGTCCATTATCCTCAGTCAGGTAAAACCTGTAGTAAAGCTGTCTGCTCGATTCCAATAGAAAGGTCGCGCTATGAAATCATTTCGATTCAGGAAAACTGTTTTCGTCACCTTCATCTTATGTTTTTTTATTTTGGGGTTATTTCTCCGGCCCAACGTTGCGGCAAATTATCAAAATAATCCCACTCAAAAAGCTGAGGCCAGGCCAGATAAGAAAGAAGCAAAAGACGAATCTGCTTCACTTTTCGGGCTGGATAAAGTTTTGACCATTCATCTCAGGCTGACACAGGAAGCCTGGGATACGGCGCAACCTCCCGAACGAGCAAATGGACGAATGATAATTGGCGGCAGGCCAACTCCCGCCCCGGTTGAACCAACTCCCGCACCCAAAAGTAGTGCCGCAAAAAACACGAAAAAAAAGAAACACGGCGGCTTCGGGATCGAATTTGAATACGTGCATGGCGACGTAGAAATTGATGGTCAGCCTTTCAAAGACGCCGGCGTTCGCTTCAAGGGCAATTCATCGTACATGAGTTCATCACGCGGCCTGAAGCGTCCTTTCAAATTTAAATTTGATCGCTATGTGAAAGACGGCGAGTTTCGCGGAATGACGACCATAAACCTCAGCAACAATGCGATGGACGCTTCACAAATGCGCGAGGCGTTGTCTTATGAAGTGTTTCGGCAGGCTGGAATTCCCTGTGCCCGCACCGCGTTTGCCAAACTTTATTTGACGATTCCCGGTAAGTACGACCAGCAATATATCGGGCTTTACACCATGGTCGAACAGATAGATGAAACGTTTTTGCTGCGGAACCTTGGCAATGACAGCGGCTTATTGCTCAAGCCTGAAAGAGTCATGGGCTTGCAATATTTCGGCGCAGACTGGAGCGCCTACAATGACCTCTACGCTCCGAAATCAGGTCATAAGGGAAAGCAGGGCGACAGAGCCAAACAACGCCTGATTGAATTTGCCAAATTAGTAAATATTTCTGACGACACAGAATTCAAAAGCAAAATCGCGTCGTACCTTGACGTAGACGAATTCCTGCGCTTTTTAGCAGGCAATGCCATCACCGCAAATTTGGATAGTTTTTTGAGCATGGGACACAATTATTATTTGTATCTGAATCCTGCGACAAACAAATTTATGTTCATTCCCTGGGATTTGAATATGGCGTTCGGTGGTTTCGGCATGGCGGGCGGAGGTGAACAGCAAATAGATTTGAGTATTAATCATCCACACTCCGGGCAAAACAAATTAATTGAACGCCTGCTGGAAATGCCCGAAGTCAAAGCGGCGTATCACGAACATTTGCAAAAAATGTTGACCACTGCTTTCAATCCCAAAAAGTTACAACTCCAGCTTGAGGCAATTGAAAAACTCACGGCTGACGCGATCAAAGCCGAGCCTGAACCGGCAGGGATGATGGGGCCGGGGATGCGTGGCGGCAATCCGCCGCCAAATGGTCAGGGCGGAATGGGGCGAGGGATGAGAATGCCAGCGCCACCGCTCAGGGATTTTATTGCGCGGCGGGCTGAATCTGTCAGTCTGCAATTACAGGGTAAGACGCAGGGCTACATTCCACAGAATCGCATGGGCGGAGGCGGAATGATGATGATCGGAAATATCGGTGAGATCCATGCCCCGCAATTGCTCAAGGCAATGGACGCGGATCACGACAGCAAAGTTACCGCCGCAGAATTTGCCGCCAGCACAAAACAATTTTTTGCCGCCGCTGACAAAGATAAAAATGGCAAACTTGATAACGATGAAATAGTGACGGAGCTAAACCGCATTATCCCAATGCCTGGGCCGCCGCCGGGCATGGGAGGCAATCTGCCCATGCCGCCACCGCCACCGCCAGCCAATAATCAAAATCAAATTGAGATTATTGCTCCGCCAGGCAGGATGCGAGATATGCCAGGCGGAGGCATGGGAGGTTTCCCGCCCGGCGGTCTTTTTGCCGGAGTTTTGCTAAAGCTTGCCGATGCCGACAATGATGGTCAGATCACAGCATCAGAATGGGAAGCCGCGAGCCGGAAAACATTTGCCGCCTGGGATACTGATAAAAATGGCTGGCTGAGTGAAAAAGAAATTATTGCCGGAATCGGGCAGGCAATACCTCCTCCAGGCCTGCCAGGAGCCATTGCGCCAGTTCGGGTGACTGGAAAAGGAACGCCACAATGATCCTCAACTATTTTGTCGGGTTAGAAAATATGGAGGGACAAGCGCATGCCTGAATGGTTCCAGGAAGCAATTAACAATGGGGCGGAAGTCGCGGTTTGGGTTTTGCTCCTGAGACTCGGATTGGCTTTTGCCTTGGGATTTGTCGTCGCGGGAATTTATCGCTGGACGTATGATCACGGCGAAGCTCCCTCACAGAGTTTTTTCGCTACGCTGGTATTGATGACCATCGTCATTGCGATGAGCACGCAGGTTATTGGCAACAATGTGGCGCGTGCGTTCAGCCTCGTTGGCGCCTTGTCAATCGTCCGCTTTCGCACGGTGGTGCAGGATACACGCGACACCGCATTTGTAATTTTTTCTGTTGTCGTTGGCATGGCGGTCGGCGCGGGGCATCTTTCCGTAGCGTTGGTTGGGATCGTGATTACGGGCATCGCTTCTTTTTTGCTGCGACCAAAGGCGACCGAGTTTGGCAAATCTGATGCAGGTTTGATTTTAGTTGTCAGACTGGGGCTGGGGCGCAAACCTGAGCAAACTCTGACGAGCATTTTTGCAAGGTATCTTGCAACCTATAACCTGCGCACTACGTCAACAGCTAAACAGGGAAATGCCCTGGAATTTACTTATGAAGTGCAATTTCTAACTGGCATAACGGGGGCTGAATTCGTCAGTGATTTGAGTCTGGCTGATGGCGTCACGAATGTAGAACTGAAAAGGATGATGGCCTGATTTTTACTCCGCAACATCCTTTTCCAAAACTTTTCAACAACCTGATCAATCGCGGAAACTTTCCGGGATTATTTTATTGATGAATGCCGACGAGCGTTCATTTCGGAGGTGAAATAAATGCGAACGATTACGAGAGCAACCATTTTGTGTCTGTTGTTATGCGGTGTTTCGTCGCTGTTGGCACAGGACAAAAACACCGGCAAAGGACAGGAACTTATCAACCAGGCGCGTGAAGCGATTGGCGGCGAGGCGAACCTCAAAGCGATTCAAAGCTTCACTGCGCAAGGGAATTATAAAAGCTCAATGATGGGACGACCATCGCAGGGTGATTTGAAAATTGAGTTGCTGCTGCCCGACAAATATTTGCGCACCGCAACCAGCGGCGGTGCAATGGGCGAGCGCACTCTGCTGCAATGTGTCAATGGAACAAATGTCTGGCTGGACATGAAAATGTCAGAGATGGGTGGCATGCCTGGCGGTGAAGGCGGCGGCGGTGGGAGAGGAGGAGGCGGCGGCGGCGGTGTAGGAGGTGATGTCAGTGGCAGTGGCAGCGGTGGCGGCGGTGGATTTGGCGGCGGCGGCGGTGGCGGTGGAATGGGTGGTGGCGGTCGGCGCGGTGGTGGCGGTGGTGGCGGCGGAACAGGGATGCCACGACCTGGCGCAGGAAAAGGCGGCGAGATGTTCAATAATCCCGGCATGCAAAAAATGGTTCGGCAGGATTACTTACAACTAATGCTGGCAATGTTTTTAACTCCGCCGCCAAACCTCAATGTTGAATATGCCTATGAACGCGAAGTTGACGGCAAAGATGGTAAGGTTGACATTGTGCGGATGAGCGGACAGGACAATTTTACGATGTGGATTTTCGTCGAGCAAAAATCGCATCGTCCCGTCGGCTATGCTTATCAAACAATGCCGCCCCGTCGCGCAGATATTACGGATGCCAGAGAAGTTGAGGAACCAAAAATGATGGACATCCAGGTTTTCATGTCGGACTACAAACAAATTGGCAATGTTTATTTCCCGCACCAAATTACCAAATCCAGCAATGGTCAGGTCCTGGAAGAAGTGAAAATCAGCAAGATTAAACTCAACGAAAAAATTAAGGACAAGAAGTTTGAGAAAAAAAGTTGAGCGATTAACCATCTTTTCGAGCAAGCACGAATAATGCACACGCTTATCTATCGCGTTATTTCGTGCTTTTTTTGTGCCCGCCCGCCATTACCTGGTTGACATCTTGTCAAAGATTCTTATAATTAGCACTCTCATTAGTCGAGTGCTAATGAGAGTTTGAACGCTATTTTAGTTGAACGCAATCATTTGAAATTCAGACCAGTTGAAGTACGGCTAAGCGTGAGCTGGCTGGCTTAATTAACAACCTCATCTTAACAGAATCGAAAGGAGTTAGATTTATATGGCAAGCAAAATCAGACCGCTACATGATCGTCTCATTGTAAAACGGATTGAAGATAACGAACAAATGCGTGGGGGACTTTATATCCCGGATACCGCGAAAGAAAAACCGCAGGAGGGCGAAGTGATCGCCGCCGGAACCGGAAAAATTCTGGAAAACGGCACCAAGCTCGAAATGGGTGTCAAAGTTGGCGACCGCATCCTGTTTGGCAAATATTCCGGCACGGAAGTCAAGCTTGATGGTGAAGAGTATTTGATTATGCGCGAGGACGATGTGCTCGGCGTGATCGAAGGTGCAACCAAGGCTAAAGGCAAGTAAGGATTTCAAATTTGAGATTTGAGATTTGAGATCAACAGTAGTTTCACTGAAGGAGATTTAAAGAATTATGGCTAAGCAAGTTATTCACGGTGAAGATTCACGTCAGGCGATTTTACGCGGCGTCAATCAACTCGCCGATGCGGTGGCAATCACCCTCGGCCCCAAAGGTCGCAACGTGGTGATTGATAAAAAATTCGGCTCGCCCACCATCACCAAAGACGGTGTGACCGTAGCCAAAGAAATCGAGTTGAAAGATTCACTCGAAAACATGGGTGCGCAAATGGTGCGCGAAGTTGCTTCCAAGACATCAGACGTAGCTGGTGACGGAACAACGACCGCTACCGTTCTGGCGCGTGCGATTTTCAAGGAAGGCGTTCGCACAGTCGCCGCCGGCGCTAATCCAATGGCGCTCAAACGCGGCATCGAAAAGGCCGTCATCAAAGCTGTCGAAGCGATTGCCGCCTTAGCGAAGCCCGTTAAAGGCGACGCTATCGCGCAGGTTGGAACGGTTTCCGCCAACGGCGACGCCACCATCGGCGGCATCATTGCCGAAGCGATGAAGCAGGTCGGTAAAGATGGTGTCATCACTGTCGAAGAATCAAAATCGCTTGAGACCTCACTGGATGTGGTCGAAGGGATGCAATTTGATCGCGGCTATTTGTCACCTTATTTCGTGACGGATTCCGAACGCATGGAAGCAGCGCTCGAAAATTGTCTGATTCTTTTGAACGAAAAGAAAATCAGTTCGATGAAAGATTTGCTGCCCTTGCTGGAGCAGGTCGCCAAGCAGGGTAAGCCACTTTTGATTGTTGCTGAAGATGTTGAAGGCGAAGCCCTCGCAACTTTGGTCGTGAACAAATTGCGTGGCACGTTGCAGGTTTGCGCCGTTAAAGCGCCTGGCTTTGGTGATCGCCGCAAAGCGATGCTCGAAGACATTGCGATTTTGACGGGCGGCAAAGTCATCAGCGAAGACCTCGGCATCAAGCTCGAAGGCGTCAAGCTGGAAGACCTCGGACGCGCCAAGAAAAT
>JAYSTY010000188.1:0-8343 GCA_043719385.1 Blastocatellia bacterium
CCAACTGCCAATTGTTTACCGTCCGGGCTGAAGGCCATGGACATCACCCAGTCGGATTGTTTTTCGAGCATTTTTAGTTCAGCCAGATTCGAGGAATCCCAGAACTTAATAATTCTGTCCGCGCCGGTCGAAACAATTATTTTCCCATCGGGTGAATAAGCGATTTGATTAATCACGTCTTCGTGCGAAATCAACGAGCGCACCTGTTTACCGTCCTTTGCGGCGATTTCCCAAATGTGAATGATGCGGTCTGCGCCTGCTCCGGCAAGAAATTTACCTGACGGATGAAAGGCGATGGTGTTGACGGCATCGAGCGAATCGTTGAGCGTGTATAACCGTTCGCCAGTTGCTACATCCCAGATTTTGACGTTGCGATCTGCGGCGGCGGAGGCCAGTAATTTTCCGTCGGGACTGAAGGCCACCGCGAACACTGCGTCAGTGTGATCTTTCAGGTTTTTGAGTTCTTTGCCGCTCGCCACATCCCACAACTTGACCATTTTATCGTAGCTGCAAGTCGCCAGCATTTTTCCGTCAGGGCTAAAGGCAATCGAAAAGATGTTGTCCCGATGACCGCGTATTGAAGCAATTTCTTTGCCATCGGTTACGTTGTAGATGTTGACTTCACCAAATTGCGCCGGATTGCCGCCTGCCGCCGCGAGCAATTTTCCATCGGGACTGAACGCAAGCGCACGGACTTGATTCGACGCGCCGGATAATTTGTTAAGTAATTTTCCTTCACTGTTGAGTAACTCGATTTGCTGATAGGAGCCAACGGCAATCATTGCTCCGTGCATCGCCAGACTACTAATTGCGGCTTTGACAGGAACTGTTGGTTTAAGGTCTGGGATGCTGAATTTATTTGACCCGTCGCTACTGCTCAGGGTACTGACCTGCGCCCCGTCGCCCCGTCGCCCCGTCGCCGTCTCGCCTTTCGCTCCTGCATCAATCCAGTCCTTAATTGCTTTGATTTCTGCCGCGCTGAGTTGATCGCCGAGCGGCATGCGCGGTTGCTGTGTGCCTTCGAGAAATTTAACGAGCAGGCTTTCTGAAGCTTTTCCAGCCACAACTAGCGCACCGCGTTTGCCGCCATTCATCAAGGCGGCATAGCTTTCCAGATTCAAATCGCCTTTGCGCGTGGTGTGATTGTGGCAAACGATGCACTTGTCCTGAATGATCGCGTCAACGGCTCCGTAGGTGAATTTATCCTGCGCCACGAGATTTACCGCAAGCAGGAACAGGAATAAAAAGTAGCTGAATAATTTCATTTGGATTAAGCCGTTTGATTAATCATTGCGACCAGAATACCCATGATTTTTTGGATGTCGTCGATTTGATAATCCTGGAGATCAATTGAAACAGTCAGTTGCTGCAATTTCATAAACTGCCAATAATTGCCGGAAGTCACGACTCCATAAACAGTTTTTACCTCATTGACTTCGTTGGCATTGAATTGTTGTGCCGCTACCATTTCGGCGATGCACTGCCCAAAGCCATTGATAATATTATCGTTTTTGGCCTCAACAATCGTAATTACCGGAGCCTTCAGGAACATTTGCTCCGGGGTAAGACTGATGATGAAGTCACAGTAGCCATTAAGTTTTTTGGACTTGTCCACATCAAATTTAATCCCGGAGAAAAGTCCGATTTGGTTTTCATACTGGTGTCTCAATTCGACCAGAACGTTAGCAATGATTAGCTCCGAACGCGCTTTTTCAGTATTGATTGCCAGTGCCAGCGGGACATTGTTTTTCAAAGTTGCCAGCAGTGAATCACTCACAGAAGCTTCCTTAAGCTGCGAAAATATTCCTTTTACTTCTTTAACGTCCAACTGAAAATCTGTGACAACTTTTTTTAAGTTGAAATCACGATATGCCATAAATTTATCCTGGATCAATTAATCATTTTGTCAGTGATTGAATAAAAATTCTTTGCTTGTCAGCACCGCCCAAACAATATCTTCGACGGCTTGTTTACGCGCAATAGTTGGCGTCACGGCATCTTTATTTTCAGTGCGGCTCGACTTCATGGCAGCCAGTAAATTCGTCAATTCTTTTTCTGAAGGCTTGCGAGAGAACGCCGATAAATACAGGTGATGCAGCATCATTTCGTCTGATAAGCCAAGCTTGACGACATTGTCTACAAACCCGCCCGGCGTGCGCAATTTTTGATTCAGCGTTTCGCCGTTGATGATGTGCAAAGCTTGTTGCACGGTCGGTTCAGACGAGCGTTCGCATTCGCACGTCGTCACGCGTACCGGCCTGCCAAAAACTTTCAGGAAATATTGGTTGATCCGTGAGTCAGGCAGTTGTATCGCTCGCGTCCCAGGTGAGAAGTCAGGAAACATCGTCGGCACAGAAGTGACCTGAGAAATTACGTCAAGCATCGCTTCGGCAGGCAAACGTTTGATGACATATTTTGAGTAATATTTTTCATCTTTGGCGTTTGTTTCATTCGCCTGCGAGGAACGTTGATACGCGGCGGAATTCATAATGGTGCGCATCAAATGTCTGGTATCAAATTTATGCGCCACAAAATCTTTGGTTAAGGCCGCAAGTAATTCGTCGTTTGAGGGCGGGTTCGTGCCGCGCATATCGTCTACGGCCTCGACCAGACCGCGTCCCATAAAATTCTTCCACACGCGATTGACGATGGCGCGGGCGAAATATGGATTGTCGGGCGCGGTTAGCCAGTTGGCCAAATGTTCGCGGCGATCCTGGCCTTCAAACGGAATCGCTTCACCATCCAGCGGACGCGGCGGCAACGGCTTATTCAAGCGCGGATGATTTACGTCGCCTGTCGGTGAAGTGTAAACCGAAACATCGCCCGCTCTGACGCCGTTTTTCAACGACACACGACCGAACAGATTCGCCATTTCGTAATATTGTTTCTGCGTCCATTTTTCGAGCGGATGATTGTGGCAACGCGCACAGGTGATGGACATGCCCAAAAATGCCTGCGAGAGATTTTCGTTGAGGTCGGTCGGCTCTTTATGAATGACATAATAATTCGCCGCGCCGTTTTCCATCGTATTGCCGGAAGCAGTGATGATTTCGCGGACGAATTTATCCCAGGGCTTATTATCCTGGACGCTCTGGCGAATCCAGTTATGGAAGCTCCACATCGAATTGTTGGAAATCTTAAGCGTCGAAACCAGCAACAGGTCATCCCATTTGTTCGTCCAGTAATCAACGTATTCTTCGCGCTCGAGCAATGCGTCAATTAATTTAGAACGTTTATTAGTGGCGGTTTCACTGAGAAAATTCTCGACCTCCTGCGCCGTTGGCAAAGTGCCAGTAGCATCAAGAAAAGCGCGACGCAAAAATTCGCTGTCACCCGCTTGTTCCGAAGGCGCAAGGTTCAGGCTGGCAAGTTTTTTGAGCACCAGTTCATCAACGAAATTTTGCTTCGGCGAACGGCTGAAAATTTCCGGGCTGATGCTGCCGGGAAAAGCATTAGCGGCACGGGCAAAGGCTACGGCGGATTGATATTGCGCAGTAATCGCGGTCTCTCCGTGTCCGATCATTTTTACTTTGCCAGTTTCGTCAACGGTGGCGATTGATGAATCGGCAACTGCGTATTTTACCCACCGCGTGACATCTTCGGCGTGACCGTCGGAGTAGGAAGCTTTGACGCGCAAATTTGTTTCGTTGCCCGTGGTCAATGGAGTTTCTTTGGGCGTGACTTCGATGCCGATAATCCGTGCATCGGATTCTGACGGAGCTGAGATTCCGGCGGCAATCCATTCTGAAACTACCCGATATTCCAGCGTCTCAATTTCCATGCGCTTGCCGCCGCCGTGTCCAATTGCCATCGTTGGTTTGAGCAATAATAAACTTTTTGCCGGCTCCATTTTGTTGATGCGACGACCGAGCGATTGGCGCGTCAGCACCTGATAATCAAGCTCAGGATCATAACCGCGCAGGGTCAGCTTGAAGCCGTTTTTGCCTGCTGCTGCCCCGTGACACGCGCCCTGATTACAACCGAGTTTGGTCATCACCGGAATCACGTGATTGCGAAAACTCCAGCCGCCAGCAGGCGTCGCAATTTCTGTCCAGGGTTTTGTCGTATCAAGTGTGACTGGTAAATTGGGCAATGCCGATGTTGCCTCGACGGAACGAAGCTGGCTGAAATAATTAAGCCCGATGAGAGCGATAAATGCCGCGCTGAAAATGAGCTTAAGCCTGTTCATCATAAACTTCCTCTGGTACTAAGGTTGCTGTCGGAATGGATCATTGCTGGAACAGAAGAACGGGCAAAAGTTCCGGCAGTGATTGGAATGACCATCATATAACTAACCAGCACGGTTGTCATCCAGGTTGCAATGTCTCAATATGTCCAGATTGTGAAGGAGAAATTATCAATGCTAAGAAGAATCTTATCGGTATTGCTGATCGTGAGTTGTTCATCTGCAAATGGAATTGCACAGGATGACTCACGTCGAATGATTGATCCTGAAATTATTCCGCTGAGCGGTGCGGTAACCAAAGATTTTATACCGCCGGGGTGGAAAATTGAGCAGGAAATTTCCGGTGATTTGAATGCTGACAATCAGCCTGATGCTGTCGTGCAACTGATCGAAGACAAGCCGGAACAAAATAATAAAGGCGAATATCAGGATCGTTATCGTGCGCTGTTGCTCCTGCTCAAAAGTCGTGACGGGAAATTTCAGCGTGGGGCGGTGGCTGTTAAGCTGCTGCAATGTACGGGCTGTGGCGGAATGTTAGGTTCCGGTGGAACGGGCGCAGATTTGAAAATTGAAAAGGGAGTATTGATTGTTTCCCAGCTTTCTGGTTCCCGTGAGATGCGAGATTTAACACAGCGCTTCAGATTCGATGCTGTCGCAAAACGCTTTGTTTTGATTGGGCAGGACGTCGCTGAACGTGATCGCGCCACCGGGAAAAGTACAATGTTCAGCACGAACTTTCTGACGGGTAAACAGGTGATTGAGAAAACTCGTTACAATCAAAAAACGGATAAAGAAGTGACAGTGTCCAAAACTACGAAAACTGTCCCGAAAGCAAAGAAGTTTATTGAAGCGGTTGATTACGAACAGTAAGGCGCAGCAGCACCCAGGTGTGATAGGTAGCAAGTTTTTCGCTCTTCATTATTTCCAGTCCCTCAAGCCATTGTTTGGGCGACATCACAAGGACACTTTTTGTTGGCTGTGTTTCGATGAGCGCCGCAATTTCCTCCGGCTTCATGGCGGTGATCAGTTCCGAATGTGCATCACGTAACGGTAAATTCGGCGCGTAATAATCAATGCTGTGATCGTTATTAATAAAAAAGATCAGCCGCTCATCTGCCCTGGCTGCGGCTTTGGCTTTGACGGCAAGCTCCGCTGTTGAATCTGTGACCGCTAAACTTGGCATTGCCGTCTGAGTAACAGCTATCAGGATTCCGGCAAAGCAAAAAGGTATTGTAATTGTTGCCCAGCGTTCATTTCTGAGCAGCAACGCAGAAATAGTGATAAAGGCTGCAACCAGCAATGCGGCGGACAATGCCAAAGCTCTGAAATCACCGGCATAATGAAATTTCTCCGCCCGTGTACTGACAAATATTCCTGCTACCAAAAAAATTAGCGCAGTGATTAAGTTAAACCAGCGCCATAAAGTGCGCGGCGGTTTTACCCACCACGCCGCTAATTTTTCCCCAATCAACAAAGCAATCGCTGGAAAGACAGGCAGGATATAGCCCGTCAATTTTGAAGTCGAAAGTGAAAAGAAGCCAACGATCACGATAATCCAAACCCAGAGAAAAAGTGTGAAGTAATTTTCAGCGTTACTGATTAATTCGCGCCATTTTTTAAGCGTAGAAACGGCCTGGCAAAGTAGGTAAAGCGACCAGGGAAAGCAGCCCAGAATTGCCACCAATGTAAAAAAGTAAAATGGTTGCGGGTGATGATATTTGTTGGTCAGAAAACGCTGGAAATGATGCTGGATGAAAAACTCCTGCACGAATTCCTGTCCGTGCCGAACCAGCATCGGCGCATACCAGGTGGCACTGGTGGCCAAAAATACGATGACTCCGACGAGCAATAATTTGGGACGTTTGAGCAGCAATCCTAAATTCCTGGTCAGCAGTAAAAATAATCCGGCAATGGCTCCCGGCAAGACAATTCCAACCAATCCTTTCGCCAGCATCGCCAGGCCGATGGCAAAGCAGCATAAATACCAGAACGAATCTTTACCTTTTTGAAACCACAGGAAAAATGCCAGCAACGCGATTTCCAGCGCGACAGACAAGGGCAGATCAAATGTTGCGGCGCGGCTGAAGCCAATCCAGATGCCGCTGGTTACTAAGCAAACCGCGCTTAAATAACCAAAACGGTTACTGTGAAAATATCTGCCGAACCAAAAAAGTACAAACACGCCGAGGCTGGAAAACAGCGCGACAGGGAGCCGTGATGAAAATTCAGAAACGCCAAATATTTTGTAGCTCGCAGCGATCAGCCAGTACGTCAGCGCCGGTTTTTCAAACCAGTGAATGCCCGCCAGATTGGGCGTGATCCAGTCGCCGGATTCGTACATTTCAACCGCTACTTCGCAATAGCGCGGTTCATCCGGGCCGAGCATCGGCAAATAACCGAGGCGATAAAAAAAGCTCGCGCCGCATAAAATAAGCAGTGCAAGAACGCACAGGCTGGTTTTAAAATCAGGTGAATTAGTCGTTATGATTTGCGCCATCTGAAAAACAGGATTAGATTCTGAGCCATTGAACGACAGGCCGACAGCTTATCGTTCGCAAAAAAATAAACGGCAGGGTATCACACGATGACAGAACGATTGAAGGTCGCAGTAATCGGCACCGGACATTTAGGCCGCGAACACGCCAGAATTTATGCCGCGCTGGAACAGGTGGAACTCGTCGCCGTGTGCGATACGAATGAAACCGTCGGGCGGGAAATTGCGGCGAAATATCACACACAATTTGTCCGCGATTATCGTGAATTACCTGCTTCAGTTGAAGCTGTCAGCATTGCTGCGCCCACCATCAATCATCACGAAATTACTTGCAGCGTGCTGGAAAAAGGCATGCACGTCTTAGTTGAAAAACCAATTTCCCGCACTTTGCTCGAAGCTGATGAAATGATTTCTTTGGCTGCTTTGTCCGGCAAAGTTTTACAGGTCGGACATATTGAGCGTTTCAATCCAGCCTTTGTTTTATTTAGTCAGCAGGTGACGCAGCCCTATTTTTTTGAAGCGCATCGCCTGGGAATCTTTACGCCGCGTTCGCTGGATATTGATGTCGTGATGGATTTGATGGTGCACGAACTGGACATAATTTCTTCGCTCGTGCCCAGCGAAGTCGTCAAAATTGAGGCCGTCGGAATCCCGATTCTGACGCCAAAAATTGACCTCGCCAATGCCCGTGTTGAGTTTGCCAATGGCTGTGTTGCCAACATTTCGGCAAGTCGTGTTTCGGGGGAGCGGATGCGCAAGCTGCGCGTCTTTCAACCGCATGAATATTACTCGCTGGATTATGCGGAACAGCAGGTAACGATGTGTAAATTGTTGCCGCCACCGCCAGGATCAATGCGACCGGAAATTGTTGCGCAGCAACTCGAAGTGCAAAAACGAGAGCCATTACTCGCCGAAATCGAAGCGTTCATCACTGCTGTGCAAGAAAATTCTGCGCCAGTGGTCAGTGGCGCGGATGGGCGGCGGGCTTTAGCTTTGGCACATCAGGTCCTGGAAAAAATCAGAATCCACTCAACCCACGCAGGCATCAAATTGATCGTGGATAATTAAAGGTTTGGCTTCCTATAATTTCCAGGCAAATATTTTTCCACGAAGCCACACGAAGCGGCACGAAGATACGATGGGGCGAGTGGGAGACGGGGCGATGGGGCGATCAGGTTTTTCTCGCCCTGCATCACCCTTTCACACCGTCACTCTTCTTCGTGAACCTTCGTGTGACTTCGTGGATGAGAAAATCTTTTTTCTTGCAAGCTGTATCTTCAATTTCCATTACCAACCATCACAAAACTTGCCCAATAAAACGGATGACGATATTTTTCATTTTTCATCACCGCCAATGCCGCTTGTCGTAACGCCTCCGCTTTAGTCTGTGGGAGCCTGGTATTTCTGAGGTTGCGATGAAACGCAATCATCAAATCCGCCGTCGAATCATCGCGGACTTCCCATTGACTCACGACGGTTGTGGCACAGCCGGCATTCATAAAAGCCCACGTCAAACCGATCATTCCTTCGCCGGTGCCGATGCGCCCGAGGCCGGTTTCACAGGCCGAGAGAATAACCAGATCAGCATGCAATTTCAGCTTCATAATTTCTTTGGCAGAAACCCAGCCTTCATCTTCATCGCTGTTGCCCGGAGTTAACCAAA
>JAYSTY010000189.1:0-3419 GCA_043719385.1 Blastocatellia bacterium
CCGCCGTCCGGTTGACGTCGGCACTGAAAGTTACCAGGTTGCTCGTGATTATATGGTTCGACTTAATGCCAGAGATTTCAAAGATGAGAACTGGTTAAAGACATTAGCCGCAACAGGTGGGCTGAATCTGACTGATTTCACTGCCAGATTTGGTGCCCAGGCACAATAAGTATTGCTTCAGGTTAAAATGGTTAACTTGTTTTAAATAGATAATTTAATCCAATCCTTGAAGGTTGCGGTAAAAATCATTTTAGGGCTTGACAAATTCTGTCAGGTGTCTAAAATAATTGGCAATCTAACTGTTGATGGGGTGAGGACATCAGCAGTTTTCGAGCCGGTTGCAGGTCCCAAAACTTGTGACCGGCTCTCAAATTTTGTGGCCTCATTAAATTAACCTGGTTAAATTGATTTTTTTCCCAGAACCCACACCGTAAATTCCTCATTTTTTATCCTCACAAACAAGGTTTACAGCGAAGCTTAACGATGCTCCCCAGGATTAAAAGCTTCGAAGATAGGCAAAGAGCGGAACGTATTTTCATAATAATTAGTACGTAAAAATAATTAGTACGTAAAAGTTTAAGGTTGGTCATTAGGTGGCCGAATTATCCCCCAGTGTTTTTCAAACACAAGGATAAGACCATGGTGAAAACCTTTGCCCGATTGTGTCTCTTTATTGTGGTGGCGGTGTTTGCGCTGCCAGCCAGTGCAAATGCTGTGACCTGGCAGGAAACGCTTAGACAAATTGAGTTTGAGTCTAACCCTGCGCTACTGACAATGAATCAAAGCAGTATTGTGACCTGGCTGAGCAAGCCACAGCAGGAGCAAGGCATATTGGCCCCTACGCGACCAGAATCTTCCATCAGCATTAATCAACTTGCGGCTTCAAGCCTCCCGGTCATTGCCCTGCCTGAATCCGGCACACTGGTTTTACTTGGGATTGGATTGGCGGGACTGGCATCTTTAATGCGCAAGAAAAAGCCCCGCTAGTTTTAGCACTACTCTCCGCCGTAATTAATTTCCATTCTTTTGATGCGGATACTTGCCAGCAATAGAACAATCGCAGTTACAATCAGCATCCCTGAAACGGCAAGCCAGGCAGGAGTTGGTTCTCCAATAATTGCCAGCGGACCTTCATTAACCGGGATCGGCACAAGTGAGTGCAAATAGTGAACGATGCTGATTTTTTTTAGCACAGGAGGCAGCAAAAAGTTGACCCACTCCCAACCATAAACCAGCAGCGCCGGGATAATTGGATTGCGAAAGAACAATCCGATCACCATAAACAGCGCTCCGTATCCAATACAGGCGAGAATTGTGATGCCCAAATAATCAGCAATCTGGCCCAGGCCTGGCCCACCAAAAATATAATCCATGTTGGACTGGAAGCCGCGTGGCAAATACAAAAAGAAAAGCGCACCTGCCGTCGAGAGCAAAAATAACGAGCAGGATGCAATTAACCCCGACAGATATTTGCCAAGCACCAGCACTTCCCTTTTCACCGCCGACAAAAAATAATAGTGAAGGCTTTTATCCACAATTTCGCCACGGAACAGATTCATAAAAATCCACGCGCAGCCAAAGAAAATTACCGTTCGTAAAATTAAGCCTTCATGCAAATTTGAGAAGATGATTAAGGCCTGCGAAAAATTAGTCCGCACGCCGCGTTGCATTCCGCGATCAAACAGCGCGAGCATCATCATGATCACGACTGGAATTGCAGCTAACAAATACATTGGCAGGGCGCGTTTGCTCAGAAAATTCTTTTTGATTTCCAGGCGCAGAATGCCAGCGATTTGACTTGCCCATAACTGCCAGCCCGAAGGCTTTTGATAGGCTGGAATATTTATCGTGGCTGCGTTCATTTATTCGCCCTCCTGTCGTGCGCCGATCAGGTAGTGATAGACAGCATTCAGATCATTATCAACTGTGGCGACAGTCTCAATATTCAAAGCCTCATCAATCACGACACGATTCAGCAATTCATAAAATTTGTCGGTGTTGCGCGTCTTCACAAATAAGCCATGACGATCTTCATGAATGCGTGCTTCGACGACGTGGGATTCGGCAAACATTCTTTGCGCGAGCATCGCTGGCTTGTCACAGCGCACGAGAATTTGCAGCGGATGCTCTTCCAATTCATCGCGCACCTCCTGCACTTCGCCGGAGGCTTTGACGTAGCCGCTTTCGATGAAGACTACGCGGTCGGACATCGAATTGACTTCGTGCAAAATGTGACTGGAAATAATCAGGTGCAGCCCTTCGTCGGCAAGTTCACGAAATAATCGGATCGCTTCCGCACGTGCCATTGGATCCAGCCCGTTGAGCGGCTCATCCAAAACAATCACGGTCGGATTGTGTGCGATGGATTGCGCTAAACGAACCCGTTGTCGCATGCCTTTACTGTAGCCTGCAACTTTACGTTTCGCGGCTTCGGTCAGTCCGACACGTTCGAGCGCACGCCACGTCATCGCGTCCGCATCTTTGCTGCTATAACCGTGAACGCGCAGGTAAGAATAAATAAATTCGTAGCCCGTGTGTCCGGCGGGAAATGAATCAAACTGGGCGCAATAACCAACTTTGTGAAAATAAGTTTCGGGATCGTGTGGTGTATAATCCAGAACTTTGATAGTGCCGCGCGACGGTTGAATTAATCCCGTCATCAAATTCATCAGCGTCGTTTTGCCTGATCCGTTTGGCCCGACTAAACTTGTAATACCGGGAGCGATGCTAAGATTGACGCGATTGACGCCAAGGATTTCACCGTAAAATTTTGAGACATCGGCAAAGACAATTAATTGCTCAGCCGCGACAGAAGTCTGAGTAACTGAACTGGCTGGAATGTTAAGCGCAGTTTCCATTATTTGATGACCTCGTAAGCGCGGACTTTCAGCGAAAGTAATCCCACACAAATCAAAGCTAAGATACTGAGTGAAGCCCACATGCTCCACGTCGGCGGAATCATTGCATCGGGGAATGCACTATTAAGCCGAAGCATTTTGTCCATCAACATACTGATGAGAAAGCTCGGGTGAAATAACGTTCCGATGTAGGTATGAAAAAGCTCGTTAACACTGACGGCAATCGGCGTCGGAACAACGAAAATACCAAACAGAATGGCGCTGGCGGCGATCCGCCATTTGACCCATGCAGACAACGCGACAGACAAGAGCGAAAGTAAAATGATCCACGTCCAGCTAATTACAAAAATTGCGCGTGCAATGTATAGATTTTCCCACAGCCAGCTTCCACCGGCTAAATAGCCCTGAAAGAAAAACAGTAACAGCAACGGAACCCACGTGAGCAGTGAGAGTAAAATCATGACCACTGACATTTTACCGATAATATAATTGGCACGCGTCAACGGACGGCATAAATACAATGGCAAAGCATTGTTCGACAAGTCACGTGAGACCAGCGAA
>JAYSTY010000190.1:0-3417 GCA_043719385.1 Blastocatellia bacterium
CCTGGGCGCAGGTAAACAAAAACTTCATTACCTGCCGGAGCCGCATTCGGATTTCATCTTTGCGGTGATTGGCGAAGAGTTGGGTTTTATTGGCTCGCTGGCAGTAATTCTCGTTTTTGGATTATTGCTGTGGCGGTGTTTGAAAGCCAGTTTTCGTGCCCCTGATCGCTTTGGACAATTGTTGGGAATTGGCCTGACGACGATGCTGGTGGCGCAGGCATTTTTTAATATCAGCGTCGTGTTGAGCCTTGTGCCAACCAAAGGAATTCCGCTGCCGTTTATCAGCGCTGGCGGATCATCATTGCTCTTTGCTTTAGCCGCCATCGGAATTTTGCTCAACATTTCTGAGCAGGCGAAGGCTGAGTGAGTTTCGGGTTTTGAGTTTCGAGTTTCGGGTTTGGTAGTATTCGAGTTTCGGGTTTGGTAGTAATGGATGACAAGTCAAAATAACATGAGTTCACAAACGAACAGCTCAACGCTCGCACCGCGAAACCCAAAACCCGAAACCCGAAACCTGATAAATTCCGTAATTATCGGTGGCGGCGGAACTGGTGGACACATTTATCCGGGTATTGCGATAGCGCAGGAATTCAAGCGCCGCAATGCAAATTGCGAGATTGTTTTTGTCGGAACAGCGCGTGGCCTGGAAAACAAAATCGTTCCGCGCGAAGGCTTTAAACTTGAATTGATTGAGGTTGCCGCCTTGAAAAGTGTCAGCGTTGGAAAGCGCATCAAATCGCTGGGTATGTTACCGAGAAGCTTTCTGGTCGTTCGTTCTTTGATCAATAAATACAGACCTGATGTCGTCATCGGAGTGGGCGGTTATGCGTCGGGGCCAATGGTTTTGACTGCGGCATTAATGGGCATACCAACGATGATCGCTGAACAAAATGCGCTGCCAGGCTTTACGAATCGAATGCTCGTGCGTTTTGTCAAAGCGGCTGCGGTGTCGTTTGAAGAAGCAAAATCTTTCTTTGGCAGGAAAGCTGAAATTACGGGCAACCCGGTGCGCGCAGAATTTTTTGCGATAGCGCCAAAGCTGAAAAGCGAAGTTATGAGCATTGTGATTACTGGCGGCAGTCAGGGAGCGCGGGCCATCAATGAAGCAATGATGGCAGCGTTACCGAGATTGGAAAGTAAAAAAGATATGCTTTCGATTGTGCATCAAACTGGCGAAGCAGATTTTGAGCGCGTGAAAAATGCTTATGCGCAAACTGCTTTGAAAGCTGAAGTGAAACCGTTTATTGAAAAGATTGTGGATGAATTTGCGCAGGCGGATTTAGTAATTTCACGTGCAGGTGCCACGACGGTGGCAGAGCTTGCCGCCGCCGGCAGACCCGCGCTGATGATTCCGTTTCCACTGGCAGCAGATGATCATCAGCGAAAAAATGCCGAAGCCGTCGAACGCGCCGGCGCAGGCCGCATGATTTTGCAGGCAGAATTAAGCGGCGAACGGTTGGCAAAGGAAATTTTAGCGTTGATAAATGACCCGGGGAAATTAGCGGCAATGAGTACAGCAAGCAAAAAGTTAGCGCACCCGGACGCCGCCGCAAAAGTTGTAAATATGGCAGAGAAAATTAGTTTCGGGTCATGAGTTTCGGGTTTCGAGGAAACCAAATAACTCGCTCTTCCTCGAAACCCGAAACCCGAAACTCGAAACGAAACAATTATGTTTTCCAAGTTCCAGCACATCCATTTTGTAGGCATCGGCGGCATCGGCATGAGCGGCATCGCCGAAGTGCTGCTCAATCTGGGCTATCGCGTGTCCGGTTCTGATATGAAGCGCACAGCAATTACAGCGCGGCTGGAAAACCTGGGCGGCATTATTCACGAAGGTCACGCCGCAGGTAACATCGAAGGTGCGCACGTCATCGTGACTTCAACGGCGGTGCGGCCCGACAATCCTGAAGTCATCGAAGCGGTGCGCAAACAAATTCCCGTGATTCCACGTGCTGAAATGCTGGCGGAATTGATGCGCTTGAAATATGGCATTGCGATTGCAGGCTCGCACGGCAAAACGACGACGACCTCAATGGCAGCTTATGTATTAACGCAGGGCGAGCTTGATCCAACCGTAGTCGTGGGTGGACGCCTCAATACGTGGGGCAGCAATGCGAAGTTAGGCAAAGGCGATTTTATTCTGGTCGAAGCTGATGAAAGCGATAAGAGCTTTCTGAAACTTTCACCCACAATTGCGGTGGTCACCAACATTGACCGTGAGCATCTGGATTTTTATAAAGACCTTGACGAAATAAAATCGCACTTTGTGCAATTTGTTAACAAAGTTCCTTTTTACGGCGCGGTCATTATTTGCCTCGACGATCCCAATGTGCAGGCTATTATTCCAAGCATTACGCGCCGCATAATTAGCTATGGAATGACGGCGCAGGCGGACATTTCCGCGTCACAGGTCGAAGTACTGCACGACAAATTCGGGTCGGCGTTCAATGTCCGTTATCGCGGACAGGATTTAGGCCGCGTGCATTTGAATGTGCCTGGCCTGCATAACGTGAGCAATGCGCTCGCAGCAATTGCGATTGGTTTGGATTTAGAGCTTTCGTTTGAAATTATTGGCTCGGCACTGGAATCGTTCAGCGGGGCGGAACGACGATTTCAGATTAAAGGTGAACGCCCCGATAACATTTTGGTGGTTGACGATTATGGACATCATCCGACGGAAATTCGGGCTACGCTGGCGGCAGCAAAATCAAGTGGGCGGCGACTCGTCACGCTCTTCCAACCGCATCGGTACTCGCGCACTGCGGCATTACGCGAAGAGTTTGCGCGAAGTTTCTATGATGCAGACGTGGTGCTGCTGACAGACATTTACGCGGCGAGCGAAGAACCAATTGAAGGCATCACCGCGCAGGCTTTGGCGGAAGATATTGAACGCTTTGGACATCGCAATGTGCATTACATCGGCAGTGTCGAGCAGGGCGCAAAAGCAATTGCTGAAGTGGTGCAGCCCGGCGATTTAGTTTTGACGCTCGGCGCTGGCAGTGTGTGGAAAGCAGGCGAAGAGTTTTTAGCAGGATAATTTTTTTATGAGCGCACCCCCAACCAATCAGAGTCCGGGTTATGGCAAATTAGCAGAACGCCATCACCGTCGCGGTGTCACGAGCACTACGAATCCAGGCACGGAAACGCGACCAAATAATTCAGCGCGGCGGCGTGGCTTACCGCAGGATTTCGAGCGCGAAGCAGCCGAGCAGGAATATCAGGCGCGTTATGAAAAACAGTTGCAGGAACGGCGTCAACAAAGGGCCACGGAGCGCCGTGACATTCGCAAAAAAGAAATTCTGTCAGGACGCGTCGAAAAACGTCCGCGCCAAAAACAGGTTAGTGAAGCAACTTTGCGCTGGATAAAATATGGCGTCCTTGCGCTGCTGACCATGATTTTTCTGGTCAGTGTCGTGA